>JAQBZB010000066.1 GCA_027622275.1 Planctomycetota bacterium
TCGCTGGAGCGTGGTTGCAGGCTGCGCCGCATTAAGTGTCTGACTTTGCTCCGCCTGTGCCGCCAGCTCGGCGTCGGCCAGCTTCCACTTCTGAAGCAAGTCTGGGACATCTTCAAAGTTCAGATAGATCGGCGGCTTAGCGGGATTCACTGCCGTCGCCATCCCTGCGACTCGCCAGCCAATCGGCTCCTGGCGCAGCACCCACACGATTTCGTAAACCGTTTCCTCGCCGGACGGATCGAACTCGCTCCAAATGCTGTTGACGTGGACGCCTCCTTGCACATGTTTCACCTCGCCGATCGTATAACGGGCCGACGGAGCGCCCGGCGGTTGTACCGCCAATTCGTGTTCTTTCGTTTCGCGGCGCGCGATCGTCGTTAGCAAGGCTTCCGCCGTCTCGTCGTCGCCATCGCGGAGTGCGTCGAGAAACGCCGCGACGACCGAATCCGGTTTGCTCATATCGGCAACCGCAGGCGGTGCTCCCGAGGTCGGATTGAGATTGATCGCGGGAGCTGTCGAGACGTCGGCGGGCGACGGGCCACACCCCAAGGAAACGGCAACGATCGAAGTGACGACGAGAAGCAGCTTGTTGCTCATAAGGGTGACTTCCATGTCAGCAGCGAGCGGACGAGTTCGAGATCGACGCGCGCGGAGTGTCTCAGTTCTGATCCAACCCGTCAAGCCGAACGCGAACATGCGCCCTTCAGGTGCTAGCAGCCTATGCAGCGGCGACGCTGAGCCTCGACAACGTGTACTCGCTACTCCGGCGCGAGTTCTTTCTCGTCGGCCGCTTTGCCGCCAAACGAGGCGCGGAAAGGCTCGGCTGCCTCGGTAACGGTGGCACTCCCGCCAGTCATCTTGAGAAAGAAGTTACCTTTCCCTTCAACGGCAAGAATGACCGCCATCATGCGGGCCCCCTTCATGGCTTCGGTCTTGCGTTCGATCGGCGGGCCGACGGGCTTCTTATAGGTTCCCGAGATGTCGACGATCACGTATTGGCCGAGTTCCGACTTGCCGCTCGTGGCCTTCGATTTGCGGCCATCGGCATAAAACTGATCGATCCAGCGTTCGATATTGGCTTTCACGTCGCCGCCGCCCCCGAACGAGAAGATCGCCAACTCAGCGGCTTCCTTGTCACCTTCCGCTGCGGGGATCTCGAACTGGGCCAAACGCAAGCGGCTGGTCGGTTCGGACTGTTTCCAACTAGCAGGGGTCTTGAGCGTGATCTCGCCGACTTTGACTTCCTTTAGTTCGTCGGCCGCGAAGATGCAGGTGGACGAAACGAGAACCAAGGCGGTGGCGATTGTTAAACGTGTAGACATTGTGAATTCCAGTCCAAGCAAAGTGATGTGTATTAAGGTGAGCCTACAGGCAACGGTGTTCGGTTTCGGTCCGGCGAAGCTCATGCGGCTCGCAGTATCACGACGGTAACAACCAGCAGCACGACGATCAACAGCCCCAGAATGATTAGCGGAGCGATCGATTTCTTTTTCACGGCTACTCGGCGCGCCGGAGCAACGACTGGTTTGCTGATATCTTGTTCCTCATCTTCGGGAACGAGGAACGAGGGAGCTGGTTTCATCACCGCGGCTTTCGCCGAGGAAGGCACGGCCTCTAGCGATGGGAACACGGGTCCGGCCAGCTTCCAATCGGCCCAGCCCTCGCGCCACACCATCGAATCCGCGCTGACTCGACCTTCCGACAACCAACGCCGCATGACGTCACCGCGAGCCGGTCCATATTGGCCTCCAGCTGTCGGGCGAACGTACCACACGGAATCCGGCGACTCGGCAATCGGATCGTAGGGAGCCGCTTCCGTGGTCGGCAGGACCGCTGATCGCTGGAGAACCGGATTGGCGGGCGCGGCACTCGCCGTCGTCGCGGCGGCCACTGTCCGGGCAGGCGATCCAACCGTCGTCGGACGGTGTTTGGGAGCATCGGGAGGCAGCTGGCTCTCCAGCGGAATCAGCACGCGCGAGTCGCAATGCGGACAGATCCCACGCTTCCCAGCCAGGAACGCTTTGATGTTGAGTCGTCGCCCGCAATCGGGGCAATAAAACCGAATGCCCATTAAGTTACTTGTGGGTCGGGGCGAGAGGGTCAGGCGTTGTCGAAGCCTTTGTTTCTGGAGAATCCATTATACATTGAGCGATTCCGATGGGAAGCGAAGCGCAACGCCAGGTAGTGTCCTGATAGTGTGGGGGCACCAAGACACAAGCTCGACGCGCAAGCGAGTGGGTGTTCTCAGCCCTTTGACTCACTCGCTTGCGCGTCGAGCTTGTATTTCCCGCCGATCGATACTGGGCGCGCCCCCACACTATTAGGACACTACCCAACGCGAAGCCAGCGGGCGGTTCCTTGCGGTGCGTTGCAGATCGGCGTATACCACATCCCAACCAGTCCACCAACCAGCGGTAGGAATCATCCGTATGCAGGAAGAAATCGAAGATCAACCGGAAGGCCCCGTCGAGATTGCGATCGTCGGCGATATGACCGAACACGGCGCGGACTTGACGGACAAACTGCTCAGTGTCCCCCAGGGCGGTGAGTGTATCATCTATTTCGACTCGCCTGGCGGCAGCCCGTATTGTGGGCTGTCGCTGATGAACTTGATCGTCATGCGTCAGTTGCTGGCGACCGGCATCGTGACGGGCGAGTGCTCGTCAGCGGCGCTCTGGCCATTGGCCGCGTGTGCGCGTCGCGTGGTAACGCCCTACAGCGTTCTGCTCTTTCATCCCATGCGTTGGCAGAGTGATGAAAGCGTCCAGCTGTCGGAAGCCGCCGAATGGGCTCGGCACTTCGCGCACCTGGAAGGACAAATGGACCGGTTGCTCGCCGACATGTTCGGAATCGCGCACGACGAGATCGAGGGCTGGGTGCGACCGGGAACTTATGTCTCAGGCCCGGAGTTCGCCGCCGCCGGTTTGGCCGAACTCGTCGATGTCGTCAAACTCGCCCAGGAGTTTCGCAAGCGTTTGGAAACGTAACAACAAGTTGCTCTTTCCCTTGAGTACGCGTCGGCGGTAGCATGACCGGCCACCTGGAAAGGAGCCGGTACGTTGCAATCTCGCTGGAACTTCGTGTTCTTGATGCTTCCTTGGCTGTGCTGTTGTGCGTGCAAACAAAACGAGCCGCCGATCAAGGAACCATCGGATGTCGCCCAATACGCGACGTTGCCGGGTGTGACCAACACGCACAACGAAGCGCTGCAAGCGGAACTCGCCCGACTGCTCGCCGAGCAAGCGACACCGCTCCAGCTGATGGGAAAGCCGTCACGGTCCAAATCGGTTCAGCCTCGACTGGAGGCGATACCCCGCGCCGCTGCAGCCGTCGCGCGGCTGGATGTGATCTTCCCGCCCAACTTTCGCGACTCGGGCCGCGAGCATCTCGATAAGGTCTGGCCCGCGGAAGGATTCGAGTTCACTCCGGCAACTCTGCATGTTGTCGCGTCTTTAACCGAACGCTATCGAACCAAACGCGAGCAGTACGAGCAGGAAGCTTCGGCAGTGGACTTTCAACTGCCGGTGAATCATTCGCTTGGATTGACGGCGGACACAAGTTATCTCGATGCCATCGAGATTGGTCATCGGCTCGAAGGTCTGTACGCCGCCGAGTTGTTGGCGGGCGGTGATCCGGAGGCAGCGATCACTCCGCTGCGGCTAATGCTCCGCGTGAGCGAATTGCTGGCCGCCGAGAAGAGCATCGTCTCGCGCGGCGCTGGAGCCCTGCGGCGAGGCGAAACGCTGCAAGTGTTGGAAGGCATCGCGCGGCACTCCGCGGCGACACCCTCCGTCCATCGGCAACTGAACATGCTGCTCGACCAGCAATTGGAGCGATGGCCGGATGATGCCAACGCCTGGATCGGCGATCGGGCTCAGGGTTTGCACACGTACGAGTTGGTTCGCGGCGGTTACCTGTTGTCGCTGTTCACCTATGACGAGATCCGCGAATTCCGCGACGAGATCGGCATTCAGCAACTGGCGGAACTCGTGGCCCGCAATATTGATCAAGACGAGTTGTTTTACTTGCAGACCATGCGCAACATCGTCGACGTCTGCCGGCGACCGCACTACGAGCGAGGTGCCGTATTTCAGCAGATCGAAACCAACCTGGAGCTGCTGCGCGGCCGCGACAGCTATCCGTTCGTTGCGGATCAGCTGCTGTTATTGCAGCTTGAACAGGGTAGTCGCCTGATGGCCTTGGATCGGGCGCGGTGCGAAGCGTGGGCTTTGGCACTACGTCTTGCCGGGGGCGACGTTCCACCCAAGCCAACCATCAACCCGCTCACCGGCGATGAGTTCTTTGTTGATGTAACCGAGACGCAAGTCACCATCGACGCGATCGATCCGGACCAAGGCCAAGCGGCGGCCATTGTTCCGCGGCTATCACTCGATGCGGCCGCGCTGCGAATCAGTTCGCCGCTGTTACGCGAGCGGCGTCAATAGGTGGATGTGCTGAACGCATTTCAAAATCGGGAGGGCGAGGCTCCCGCCGAGCCGAGACTCCGCAAACATAGGCTCAGCAGGAGCTTCGCCCTCCCGAAATCCCGGTTTTGAAATACGCTCTAGTCGCTGGCCGCGGCGGGCATGATGAAGGCGACCAAGTCGTTCAGCTCTTGAATCGTCAAGCTGTGCAGCAGACCTTCGGGCATGATCGACGTGGGCATTTCGCGATGAAACTCGATGTCATCCTTCTTGACGGTGAACTCTTTCCCGTCGATGCCGAGATACGCCTCTTGGTTCCCTCCCTTGCGGCGAGGTAGACCCACGAGCGTCTTGCCGTCCGTCGTGACGATCTGCCAGGGCGTGTATTCCGGAGCCATCTGCTTACTCGGCTGCAGGATGGTTTCCAACAGCCATGCGACGCCTTCAGACGCAACGCGCTGACGAATCTTCGACAGGTCAGGACCGACGGCGCTGCCGCGACCATCGATCGTGTGGCATTTCGAGCAAGTTCCGACCTTGCTGCCGAAGAAGATGCGTTGCCCGGCAGCGGCGTCGCCATCGCCGGTCAGCAACTGCTTCCAGGCGTCCGTTTGTTCATGCGCGGGCCGGGTGCCCGTCGTCTGGTGCAAGAGTCGATTCACGGCTTCACTCACCGTCGGACGAGCTTGAGCCAGTTTCGAAAGCGAGTCCTTCTGAACTTCGGTCAACGTCATGCCAACTAGCGAGCGCAACGCTTCATCACGCAAGCGAGCTTCGTCGTTGCCGGCGATGTCCAGCAACAACTCGATATGCGAATCGGCTGTCGCCGCAAGACCTGCAATCGCCGCGGCTCGAACTGCCTCTGCCTGACCGTCGTCCGTCGCGACTTCGACCAAGGTCGTATCGCGACGAGTATCAGGATGATTCGCCAACGTACGAACCGCTTCCAGCCGCAGCTCTGGGTCCGCATGATTCGAGAGCGCGATCAAATCATCCACGGCGAGACCTTTCGCATCGGGCGCGATCATCCGCAGGCAGAGGCTCCGAATCGCGACCGGCGCTTCCGCATCCTTGATTTTGGCGAGCAGCAACTCGACGGACGGTTGGTCCGACGGCTCTTTGTTGTCGAGCCGATCGAGCGCCGCCGCCACGGCGCGGAACAGCCGATAATCGAGATCGCTGGAATTGAGCATTCGCATGAGATCAGGCCGGTAGTCAACCAGCTTGTCATCGGCAATCCATTTGACAGCGACAAAACGAGTGTCGGGATTGTCTGCGGCCAGGAACTGATGGAGTTGGCCAGTTGCGAAATGGGGACTCATCGCTTCGTTGCGACGAGCGGCAAGCAGGACAGCCAGCCCATCCTTGGTGTTTGCCATCAAGGCGTGTGATTTGCGAAGTTCTCCGGACAGGCTGGCAATTCCTGCATGTATCAGGAGCGGATCGCCGTGCTGTGCGAGCACTTCCGTTAACTCATCCAGATTCGGCGTCTTGCTGTGGGACGTCAACCGCGTATGAGCTGACTCCGATGAATGGGCTTGCACTTTTGGCATCTCCTTCGGTCGTATCCGCCAGATGCGACCTTGCTTGTGCAATGAGTAGCTGCTCGAAACCCAATCACTGACGTAGACCGTTCCGTCGGGAGCGACATCGATACCAACAGGCCGAAAACCGTCAGGCCCTTCGATCAAGATGTCGCGTTGGGCGTCGACGAGCCCTTTGTCAAGTCGTTGCGTGATCGAGTAGCGCTCAACGCGATGATCGGCCCAGCAAGGCACAAACAGATTGCCGACGTACTCTTTCGGAAACGCATTGGCCTCGTACGCGACAATGGCACCTGGAGCTTCGCCGGTTCCCGCGATCATCGGCAGTGTGCCGGGGATCTCGCCGTTCCAGCAAATCAGCGGATGCAAACCAGTGCGTCCGTAGCGATACTCGTAGCCGTAGTCGCCTCCCTCGATGACTTGGATCAATCGGCAGGGCGGCGATGCTCCGGGGTCGTTGTCGGTTCCGAACACGCGCCCGAACGCATCGGTACACATCCCGTACGGGTTCCACCAACCCGTCGAGACGCGTCGCAGCTTCGTTCCGTCCGGCCGGACATGGTACGTGCTGCCCCCTTCGCCGCCACCGCTGAAGCTCGTGCCATCGGTTCCGTGCAAGGTATACGCAGCGCCCAAGTTCTCGCCCAGTCCGAAGTTCAAACCGCCATCGAAATCGAACGCCAAACCTGACAGTCCGTTGTGCGGATAGTTGCCTTGCGTGTCGAGCCACGCGATTCGTGTCACCTCGTCGGCTTTGTCATCTCCGTTGGTATCGCGCATGCGGTGGATGTCGCGCCGCGTGGCGACGTACAACCAGCCATCGTGATGGAACTGGATATCCATAACATGCGTAAAGCCTTCGTGGAAGATCGTCCGCTTGTCCGCGCGTCCGTCACCATCGGTGTCCTCGAGGATCAAGATGCGATCCGCCGTCGGGCCGTCGTAGTCATCGGGGCGGAAGTGTGTGTGACTCTCGGCGACAAAGACGCGGCCGTCGCTCGCCACGGCCAGTCCCGTCGGCGTGACGATACTTGGATGCTCGGCGAACAACTCGACCTTCAACCGCTCGTCGCGAGCTTGGGGCGCGTCAGCGGCCATTGTGACGGAAGCGGTCACGAACAAAACAATTGTCGCGGCGGCATGGCGCATGGTCGTCCTCCCATCAGCAGATTTGTACGATGGCCTTCCAAGGCCGTCGATTGCGTCACGACGGTCTTGGAAGGCCATCGTACAGGTTAGCGAAGCAGGGCCAGACGTGCTACAAGTGGTTTGCGATTGTGTGTCATGCGGCTTGTCCACTGACACCGTCTCCGTTAGAACAACGTCATGTCTGATACGCTCCTCGCACCGACCTTCCTGTTCCGCTTTTCAACAGCTTGTCATCGACGCAAGAGCGTCTGGTCGGATCGCGGCATCAAGCTGAGCGACAAGTATATCCTGCCCAGCTTCAGCGAGTTGGAAGGGCGAAAGCAATTCGCCGATCTGCGGGCGGCTTGGAACGAAGAAGGTTTGTTATTCGTCGTGCAAGTGAGCGGCAAGAAGCAAACGCCCTGGTGCCGTCCGACTCGGATGGAAGATAGCGATGGATTGCAGATCTGGATCGATACCCGCGACTCGCACAACGTGCATCGGGCCAATCGTTTCTGTCATCGGTTTCAGTTTCTCCCGTCTGGTGGCGGCCATCGCCTGGATCAACCGATTGCGGCGCTGTTCCCCATCAATCGTGCGAAGGAGAGCCCGAAGCCGGTCGAAGCGGAGTCGTTTCGCATCCGCAGCACGATCCGCCCGGACGGCTACACCTTGGAAGCCCTGATCCCCGCGAAAGCGCTCACCGGCTTTAATCCCACCGATAACCCGCGGCTTGGATTCACGTACGCGGTCGTCGATCGAGAACTCGGTTGGCAGACCTTCAGCGTTGGCCCCGAGTTTCCCTTCGTCGAAGACCCAAGCCTGTGGGGCACGCTGGAATTGGCCCCTTAAGCCGACAGCTTGCCGATTTCTTCGATCCGACGTTCGACGCGAATGCGGACGAGTCCGGCGGGCAACCCGGAAAGCGATTGCTCGTACCAATACTTAGCACGCGACTGAAGAGTTGCCTTGAACGCTGGCAACTCGGATTCGGCTTCACGCCACCACAGGTCGGCCAGTTCGAGTTGCTGCATCGCGTCGCTCGGATTTCCAAGTTCCATCTCCGCCAATCGTTTTAAGGAACGATCGTTACCGTTCGCCAAAATGACGAGTCCGTTATCCCAGTCGCCTTTGATCAGGCAAAGAAACTTGCCGACATCACCGTTGGCTCGCGGATCTGTGGGGTTCTTCTCCAGCGCGGCCAGGCCTTCCTCGGCTGCCTGGTGCAAATCCTTCGCCTGACCGGCCCAGTTCCTTCGCGCCGTGAACTTGTCGACAGCGTCTTCGTCGTCGCCCTTCTTGGCCACGGAAACCGCCAGTTGGCTGATCCGTTCCGCTGCCTCGTACTGCCCGGCAAGGACAAAGTCGTCGAATGCATCGTCCGCTTCCTCAACCAAACGGTCCTGATCGCCGCGGTCTTTCGCGGTTCGTGTTAACTTTTCGAAAGTAGCAAGCAACGCATCCTCCTTGAGTTCAAAACGGGCGGCCATTTGGTCCGAGGCATCCAAGGCAACGTCGACTTTTCCGGCGCGAATCGAGATCTGTTTGGCGATCTCCAGTAACGCATATTGTCCCGCAAAATCGCCACCCAAGTCTGGCAAGCGATCAAGCATTTTGCGGGCCAGTTGCAGTCGTTCCGGCTCGGTCTTGGCAGACGCATAGTCTTCTTGGTACAGCTCGCGGAGCAAATCGCGCGCGATCTTGAGGTCGGACGCGGATGGAATGGGTGCTCGTCGGAACGACGACTGCGGCTGGCCTCCGGCTTTGGACTTGAACGACGCTTGGGCATCGCTGAGCGTTGGCCGCTGCGTCCCGCTCGTCGTGGGAACGGCATCGGTCGCCGCCGGTTCTGGCACGGTTGCGATCATCGCGTCGGGCGCGGATTCGGTCGAAGGTTCGACGGGAATCGCGATTCCGGCGGCAAGATCGCGCGCGATCTGGGAACCGCTGAAGCCGTCTCCGGAATCGATCGTGCAAGCTTTCGCGAACAGTTTCGGATCCGCCGAGCCGTCAAGCCACGACGCCTTGCCATCGCTCCAAACGACGAATAGCCCGTTCTCCCGCAGATTTCCGAGTGACTTGAGAGGGGTTGCCATTGACAACGAGTATTCCGCCGGCTTGGTCCACGGAACGGCCTGTTCGTCGTCAACTTCGACCAAGGCCAACGTGTTCTCCATCCCATCCTCGACGTTGCTCTCCAACACGGTTCTTCGCTCTTGATAGACAGTCGTTCCGCCCAGAGACAGCGCGAGATAATTCGTCTTGGCGTCGAATCTTTCCGGCGATTGGAACACCTCGGGAATCTTGTCAAGCAGGGCGACGTTATGCGGACTGTCCCAGGCTTCGTCCAGATGAAACGCATCGTACAGTGACTGCAAGCCGAGAGAGGGAAGCAGTTGAACGCGCCAACTCAGCAGCGGTTGCTTCGTGAGATTCGTGACCGGCCCAGGAAAGTGTTGCTCCTGCTTGAGGTACGCCCGCCATGCTTCTCCGATCCGCTTCAAGTTGCTCGCGGTACGCTCACGCCGCTCGGCCGTTGACAGTGGTTCGGCGGGCGGTGCTGCCGAGGGAATCGCATTGGGCCGTGTCGCGACTGCGTCATTGCTCGATGCCTGTTCGTCGTCGGTAGTTGGCTGCCGTGGCGAGGGCTCGCTGGCCGCTCTATTCCCGATCGGTACTTTCGCCGCGGACTCAAGAGATGCATCCGTCTTTGGCGAGGCTGCTGTCTTTTGCGGCGCGTCCAAAGATGCGACGTCGGACTCTTCCTCGGCAGGCCGCCGGCGGATGGCATGGCGGCGCATGTCGTCTTGACTCGTGCCGCCGCACCCAACCAAGAACAAATGACCGACGACGAGACACGCGAGGAGAGTTTTCTGGCATCCAATCATGATCTGCGTTCTCAGCATCAGGGCTCGTTTCGTAAGTATTTCAGCAAGCCGTGCAAACGAAACCCGCCGCCGACTCCGAACATCCGCGACACCTGTTGCCCGGTCTCTTTGTGGAACGATTCGAGAGAGCGATGGACTTCATCCGCCAGCCGCGCGAACATCGGGTCGAATGCAGCGTACAATTCGCTGAGGCGGCGAACACGCGTCGGTTCGATCTTGACTTGTTCGGCTTGATCGTTGGTCAGGTGCAGCCGCTGCGCCGCGACGTTGGTAAAGTCGTCGCCGCCGCGCCGGAAGCTGCGAAACCAGGGACGGTCCCCCGTGACGATGACGATGTTGGTCGCGACCGTGCCGATGTCGAGCAACGCAATCGACGGCGATTCGATCGCCTGGCTAGTCGCGAGATCGCGAAGGTTTTCGTACATGGCGAAATTGAACAACGCCACGGCATCGCTCTGAACGATGTGCAACGGAATGCCGACCTCCGCGACAATGAGTGCCAGCTCTTGGACATCGCGCTGTTTGGCGGCAATTAACAGCGTGTTGGAGACACTCTCCAATTCGACCGATGTCGCATCGCTTGGTGCAGACGTGAAAGATTGATAGCTCCAAGCCAACTCGTCCAACGGGAGTGGAATTCGTTGTTTGGCCTCGAATTGAATCATCTCGGCCAACTTCTTCGGAGCGGCCGCCGGCAACTGAAGCGATCTTCCCAAGATCTTGTGGCTCGGGAAGCTGACACAGATGCGATCCGACTTCTCGATCGGATACTTGACCAGGAACTCACGCAGCGAGTCGACGATCAGCTTGTGCCGCATCGTCTCCGCTTCGGGATGGCTGAGCGAGATGCGATGCGGCAACAGATCACAACAATCAACGCAGGGCTCCGCATCGCCAGGGTTAGCAACGAGCCGGATCACCTTCAACGACGAGTCCCCGATATCAATGCCCCAGGCCCGTTTGATTGTCTCTTTGCGTTTGCCGATCGTCAGTTGGCCCAGCAGTCCTTGCTTCTCGGCTCGATGCAGGTTGGTGTTGACCGCGGCCGCTTCGATCCCTTGAAGCGCCAAGCCAGCGGCAACGAAGAATCGTCCCGGTTCGGCATTCCAAGACGATGTGGCCGCATCGCCCGACAGCTTCAACCGCTCGGAGCCACCCAGCCAGTCGATCGGACAGCCAACATACGCGCGGCGAGGCGGCGGTGCCCACGCGATAGCGGGAAATCTCTTGGAGCCGGCTTGCTGCGATTGCGCAGCGATGCGAAAGAGTTTGCTGCATCGTTCGACGTTCTTTTGATCACCGGGTGCTTTCTTCGCAAACCGCTTCGCGATTTCGATGAGTGGCTCGTCGACGACCGGAGCAAGCCGCAGATCGTTCGCCAGCCAATTGAACTCGGCGATTACTTCGGTCATCTGCTGCGTGTGTTCGTCGATCGCGCAATCTGGAATCTGGGCCACCAACTCGCGAGCCTGCTTGAACTCGTAGTCGTTCAGTTTCCCTTTGGCCGCGGTCAGCAACCGGTTGCGGACTTGACCGGCCAGGCGTCGGATGCCGTCTGCATCAGGCTGAAGTGTTAACAGACGTTCGATCTTGGGGGCGAGACCGAGCAATCGCTTCCGTTCGACAGCTTCACGAATCGTGGCCTTCAAGTCCGCGATCTCGCGTAGCTTGGAGGTCGCCTCGGCCAACAGCTTGCCGCTCTCCTCGGTGCGAAACTCGGCTGGCAACTTATGGAGAAACCGCAAGGCTTCGCCGAACGCACACGCTGCGATCAGCTCACGAATCTTCGCCAATCCCGCGTCCCGGTGTCGGGTTTGCTGCTCGAAGAGTTGTTTTAGTCGGCTTAACTCCACCGCGATCCGCTCGGACAGCGCCGTCAACTCGCGATGGTCGGCCAAACGAACTGACCGAAGTGTGCGCATCGCTTCGTTCAAGTCATGTTGCGCTTCACAGGCGGAGGCAGTCGCGAGCACCGCTTCCGCCGCGTCGATCTGCTCCTTCAAGAACTCCCTTAAATGAATTCCGCAACCACCGCAGAACGCCTCTCCCGAGCGGCACTCGGCGCGGCAGGACGGGCACTTCTCCCAGAGCGGCTGGCCGCATTCGCCGCAAAACCTTCGATCAGCACCATTGCCCGCTTGGCAGTAGCCACAGATCGTCACACCAATTTGCGAACTGGTCGCCATCGTATCGGTGCCGGACACGGACGGCTTGGGCCGCGCGGTGGTTGTCATTTCTTTAGCGATCCTTTCTGTCTTGTCCCACGACCGCGAACTTGACCTTCAGATCCAGCGACGGAATTCGCGGATGATCGAACTCGATGCGAAGATCGCCCAGAGGCACGCCCAAATAGGAACATCTTGGCGCGTCGGCGGGGAGTTCCACTTCCAAGCGCATCAGGCCGGCGTCGGTTGCCGTCCCTTTGTAGGGCAGCACTGCCGCGCGCAGAAACTCGGGACTGGTTGTGATGCGCGTGACGCGCAGCTCGCGCTCGGGATCGCGAATCTTGAGCACCAGCCGCGTCTTCTTGCCCTGGCCTTGATTGACTTGCCCGACATCGATCACCCCGTCAATCGTGATCGACGGTCCATACACCGCTAACCGCCGCAAGACGTGTCCATTTACTGGCAGCTCCAAAGTCTCGCGGTCATCTGCGGCTGGTTGAATTTCGAGCCGCAATTGCCCGGCGAAATCTCCCTGGGGCATCGCATCGCCGGTCGTCAGCGTCACCTTCCGCGCGGAGCGCACGTCGCCCAGAACGGCATCCGCGGCGGTGACCGAACCGACCTGCCAAGTCACGCCCTCGATCGAACAGTCCGCATCGATCACGTCGAACTCGTCCCAAACTTGTGAATAGACGATCAGCTTGACTTCGCCGCGCCCGTCCGGTTCGATTCCGCCAAAGGAAACCGCGGCGGGTGCAGTTGCCAATCGCTGGCGGACTTTGCCCGTCACACGCAGATGCAGTTCGTCCGATTCGGGATCGTTCGTATAAATCGTCGCTTCGTGCGAGTAGACGAGATCGCGTCCCGAGTTCCAATCCAGCACGACAACTCCCGTTCCGCCCGCCGCGATTGCTCCGCCGGAGACATTGCTGAGCGTACACTTGCACGTCGTCGGCCCTTTGCGAATGATCAGCGGGCCGTCGCCTTCGTTGCGGATGACAAATTCATGCCGGCCCATCGTCAGCGGATTCATGATGCCGAAATCGTGGACCAATTCGGCGGCGACGGCTTTGGGCACCCCTTCCGCGGAGGTTGCGACCGGGGGCTTCTCTTGCGGCAGTCCCTCGCGATAGATCCATCGCCCGCGGCGCGTCACCTCGAGTTGCTTTCCCTGCCACGTCGCCGTGTAAGTTACCGTCGCACTGAGCCATCCGATCAGCGTGACGCCCAGGAGGGGCACGATGACCAAACCGAAGATTAGCGTCTTGTCTCTCATCGATCGCTCGACCTCATATCGTACGCTTCATCACAACACACGTATGTAACAACGAGACGCCTGGCGCGAACAATCGCGCCAAGCGACTCGAAAATACTCGCAGTAGTCTGCTTACTCGAACTTCGACGCCTTCTGCAATTTCAGCAAAAAGATGCCGTTGAACATCCGCGCGGCGGGCAGTTCCACATCGGGACCGCGATAGCCGAGCACTGCATACTCGTCGGCCGTCAGACCTTCTGGAACGGCGAAACCTGGGTTCAGGAACTTGTCGCCGTTCTCGTCGGTGAAGGTCTGCACCGAGCCGTCCGCCATCAGAATGTTGGCTGCCGTCTTGTTACCGGCGCCGTGCATGGCGTACCAGTCGCGAGTGTCTTGAAGATACAGGTTGTTCCCGCTGGTGGCGGATCCGGTGGGAGGCGCGATGACACCGGTGCCTTGCTCCGCCTTGATCTGATCCGACAGGTTTGCGCCGACGGCCGCGGTCAAGTTGATCGTCTTGGTCGTCGCGTCGTAGAATGCGGGACCGTCATTGAAGGCTTCCGACAGCATCTCGCCGTCTTCGAGGAGCGTCTCGGTCGTCTTGTGGGCGCCGCCCCAAGGATCGACTGCCGTATCCTGGCTGACCGCGATTCTCAGCGACAAAATGGCTTCATCGATGTCGCCAGGCGCCCCATCGCCCAACAAGGCCACTCGCGAGCTATGAACCGGGCTCTGATCGAGAAGCTTGAGCGTCAATGGCCCGGTCGTTGAATTGTTACCCTTCAGACCCTCCCCCGCGACGTCACCTTCGGTAACGACTTCCACGGGCGGACCGGCGACAAATCCGACCTTGGGTGTGGTGCGGACCAAATGCCAACCGGCTGCGTAGTTGGTGTTATAGCCTTCGAGGATGAAGGCATGACCGACGAGCTGCGCACGTTGCGTCGTATTGATGTCGGTTGTCGCGAAAGTCGTTCCCGCGCCGGTACCAATGATCCCGTGCCAATCGGCCGCGCCACAGACGCCATCGGCAAGCCGCGCAAGGTCGGCACCGTCCTTGTTATCATTCGTGTTCTTGCCGATCAAGTCGTTCAGCTTTTCCGAACCGTTGAGCGGGCTGCTCGGGCAGCGCATTTCGTTAACGTTTCCGGCGCCGATGTTGACGAGGTCGGCGACCCAACCCCAAGTGTCCATACAACCATCGCGGCGGAAGTCGCTGGCGCCGGTGCAAAGCTGTCCCTTCTTGTCGACCTCAGCAAACGACATCAGGCCGATGCCAATTTGACGCAGATTGTTCTTGCAACTCGACGAACGAGCCGCTTCGCGAGCCCGTGACAGGGCGGGCAACAACAGGGCGACCAGAATGCCAATGATCATGATGACCACCAACAATTCGATCAACGTAAAACCTTTACTTTCAGATGTCTTTCTCATTACAATCTTCTCCTGGGTTAGAGCAGCGACAACTGCTCGAGTGGGAATGTTTCGTTTTCACAAACCTAGATTCTTGGGTGGCGGCTGCGGATGTTTACGAACGACTTCAGCCGCTGCTTCTTTGCGCTACTGGCTTCCAAGTACTGCTGCCAAGCGTCCTCCTTTCTACGGTTTCGACCGAAACGCTAATTGTTCGGCTGATCGGTCAGGCTGTAGTTGCTTTCCACCAATTCCGGATCCAACTCGATTTCATCACCGAGAAACCCGGCGACGCCAATTGGAAAGCCGTTGTTGAGCAATCCGTCTTCGTTGTCGTCGGCAAACCTGCGGACGCTGCCGTCGGCAAACAGGATGTTGCAGTGCTGCTTGTGTACCGACCCGAAGCCGGTGTAGTCCTGCCGCGTGCCTTTCGTCCACACGGCCCACCAACCAGCCGCGCCAGCCTTTGGAGTTCCGGGTGCGAAGGAAGGGACCGTGAAGTCGGAGATCCTTCGCGGCCCGCCGGTGAACGGGAATGCTGTGACCGTTCCAGCTTCTACATCACCGACACCCATCGCGAGGGAACCTGCGATGGCGCCGTCACCCAACAGCGGAATCACGGAAGCCGAAACGGGAGACGAATCAACATCGGTGCGGCTGAGCGGCCCGGTCGTCGAATTGCGGGCGCGAATGTCGACGCCGCAGCCGCTGACAATCTCGCGAAGATTGCCGTACCCGTCGAGCGACGCGCCGCCTCGCACCAGAAACCAACTCGCCGCGTAATTCGTGTTGTAATGCTTGTTGTAGATCTTCTCTTCGAGAATGTTCAAGCGAGCAGCACCAGGCGACAACGCCGCCAATTCCCGGCAGGGATTCACCACGGCCGTTCCGTCCATCGCCACCGACGGTTTGCTGCCGAGATAATCGACACAGTTGCCGGCTGGTGCGAAGTTGATCAGGTCGTTGTAGGTCTCGCTGACCTCGGCCGGGTTCGACGAACACAGCATCTGTCCCACGAGGGTTCCATTGTTCACCAAATCGGCCACCCACCCCGTCTCGGTGACACAGCCATCTCGCTTCCAATCGAACGCTCCACTGCATAGTCGGTCATTGTGGTTCTCGGCATGCACCAGCAGGCCGATGCCGAATTGTCGCAGGTTGTTCTGGCAGGCAGCACTCCGAGCCGCTTCGCGCGCCGTATTGATGGCCGGCATCAACAAGGCCACGAGAAGGCCGATGATTGAAATCACGACCAACAGCTCGACGAGCGTGAAAGCGTGAGTGAAATGTCGTCTTTGACTGCGAACCATGATTTCTTCCTTGGGGTAAGCGACTCGAACGCCAACCGAGGACTCGCACCTCGTCGCCTTGGCCTCGTAACATTGGTCGTGATTGTCGCGGCGGAAGATAAATTTAGTATGAGCTGGATGTGAAAAGCAGATTACACTTTCATGAACATTCGGCACCGGCCAATGTGAAGATGTGATGAAGCGGGGTTGACAGTCGAAAACGAATTTGAATTGTTGTTCTGAAGCTGCGTGTGGGGAACGGCGCTTGACGCGTCGTCAAAATGCGTCGAATGTGAACGCGAAATCATGGTCGCGTTAAGTTTGTGCGAAAGTGGTGTTCTTCCTCTGTCCAGCGCACAAGGCAGTCGGTAACATTCGGCGCGTCGTGTGTTTTTAGTCAGTCTGGACAGAGGAGTCGGCGATGAGCGTCAAGCTGCGAGTCATCCACGGTGCCCTGAAAAAGAACGACCTGTTCCAAGTCGTCATTCCAATTACGAAGACGCCATTCACCATTGGAAGATCGGCCGACTGCGACATGCGTTGCCATAGCCTCGCCATCAGCCGTCGTCACTGTGAAATCCGTGTCGCCGGCTTCGACGTGACCTTCGTCGATCTCAACAGTCGCAATGGGGTGCGTGTCAACGGCGAGATCATCGAGGATGAACGTCGCCTGAAAACCGGTGACTACCTCGCCATTGGACGGCTGGAGTTCGAGCTGATTATCGAAGTCCCCAAGCCACGTGCGGGGCATGACCCCTGGGGGGACACCGTCTGTGAACTGCTGTTGGATGCTGACCGGCGAGAAGCAGAAGAACGTCCTTCGGATTCGAGATGGTACAAGATCGAGCCGGTCGATCCTTATGCGGGAATGTCAGAAAAGGAGAAGCTGCAAGCCAAGGCACGAAAAAAGATCCCGCGGCAGAAACGCCCGCAAAAGCTTCCTAAGAGAGTTGCGGAAAGTACGGAAGTTGCCGTTCGCCAGGCACTCGCCAAGCACGCCGACGGGATCGAGCGATGCTACCGCCGACCGCAGCCAGGCGTGGATCACATCGCACGTGTCGCCGAGTAGAATGGCGAGCAGACAGGTGATGGGTCGGGACGGCGCAAGGAACACGTTCGCAGCATGAAGACTCTTCTTGTGACAGGCGGAGCTGGGTTCATCGGCAGTTGCCTTGTGCGGCAACTTGTTGCGGAACGCGCGAGTCGCGTCGTCAATCTCGACAAACTGACATACGCCGGAAACCCTGACTCGTTGCAAGATGTCGAGAACGCTCCGAATTACCGCTTCGTCCAGGGAGACATCGCCGACGGAGCCTGTGTGGCGGCGTTGTTGGATCAGTTTCAACCGGCGGCGGTCATCAATCTAGCGGCCGCGTCACACGTTGATCGATCGATTGATGGCCCCGCCGAGTTCGTGCAGACCAACGTTGTGGGGACGTTTCAGCTGCTGGAGGCGACGCGGCAGTATTGGAATCAACTGGCGGCAACCGCACGAAGCAAGTTCCGATTCTTGCATGTCTCGACGGACGAAGTGTACGGCTCGCTGGGCTCCACGGGCAAATTCGCCGAGACAACCGCTTACGCACCGAACTCGCCGTACTCGGCATCGAAAGCGTCCGCCGATCACTTCGTGCGCGCCTTTCATCAGACTTATGGTTTGCCGACCTTGATCACGAATTGCTCCAACAACTACGGGCCGTACCAGTTTCCGGAGAAGCTCGTTCCGCTGATGATCTTGAATGCCCTCGAAGGCAAACCGTTGCCCGTTTACGGAGATGGCCAGCACATTCGAGACTGGCTTTATGTCGAAGACCACTGCCAGGCGCTTCGCACTGTGGTCGAACGAGGAATCCCAGGCAGCGTTTACAATGTTGGCGGAAACAGCGAACGGACGAACATGCAGGTCGTCGAGACGATCTGCGGTGCCGTCGATCGTCTTGCTCCGGACAAGCAACGCGGATCTTGCTCCGAGCTGATCACTTACGTGCCGGATCGTCCTGGGCATGACCGGCGGTATGCCATCGACGCGACGAAGATACAGTCAGAACTAGGTTGGCAGCCGACACAAACTTTCGACGCAGGCATCGAACAAACTGTTCAATGGTATATTGACCACCGCGAGTGGGTCGAGCGTGTCGTGACTGGCGGATATCGTCGCGACAGGTTGGGATTGAAATCAGCGAGTACGCAACCGTGAGCGAGTCGCATCATTTTCGCAAAGGCATCGTCTTGGCCGGCGGGTTCGGCACGCGGCTGTATCCGCTGACGCGCGCGATGAGCAAGCAGTTACTGCCGGTTTACGACAAGCCGATGATTTACTACCCGCTCTCGGTGCTAATGTTAGCGGGAATCCGAGAGATACTGCTCATCTCGACGCCGGAACATATCGGCGGCTTCGAACGATTGCTCGGCGACGGTCGTCAACTGGGCTTGCAGCTCCAGTATCAAGTCCAGCCACGACCGGACGGTCTGGCACAGGCGTTTATCCTGGGCCGTGAGTTCGTCGGCCAGGACAATGTCGCGTTGGTTCTCGGTGATAACATCTTCTACGGCCAAGGATTTCAGTTGGTGTTGGCTCGCGCTGCGTCGCGTCCGACCGGTGCGACGATCTTTGGATATCAGGTTCGCAATCCGCAACGATATGGCGTCGTCGAGTTGGACGTGGATGGAAAGGTAGTTTCGCTGGAGGAGAAACCTGAGAAACCAAAATCTCGCTGGGCGATTCCGGGCTTGTACTTCTTCGATAATCAAGTTGTCCGGATCGCCGAGAGGTTAACACCGTCGGCGCGCGGCGAATTGGAGATCACGGATGTGATCCGCGAGTACATGATTCGGGGGCAGTTGCATGTCGAGTGTCTCACTCGCGGCTTTGCGTGGCTCGATACCGGCACGCACGAAGCGCTGGCACAAGCAGCGAACTTCGTGCAAACAATCGAGGAGCGACAAGGTCTGAAGATCGCCTGCCTGGAAGAAGTCGCCTTCCACAATGGGTTCATCGATGCGGACCAATTGCGGCGACTCGCTGCTGAATGCCCCAACGAATATGGCGAATATCTGTTGTCGCTCGTGAACGCTGATTGAGGCGTTCCGCTGGTTTGAATATCTTTGGGCTTGATTGCGTTGCGCGATTGGCAACTCTAAGATCATGGCTTCTTCAGCCACCCCTGGGAGTCGATCGCCATGACGAGCCGTGCTGCGACGGAGTATCGCTACGAGAAGTTGACTTGGCCCGAGATCAATGATGCCGTCGATATGGGAAAGGTTTGCTTTATCCCCTGCGGCGCGGTCGAGCAACATGGGCCACATTTGCCGCTGGACGTCGATCTTGTTTGTCCACTGGGGGTGGCACGAGGAGCGGGCGAGCAGTCGCCCGACAAGATGCTGATACTGCCGATCGTCGCGTACGGCTATACCGGGCACGTGATGGATTTTCCCGGCACGATCAACAGCGACTACCGCACCTTCCAAGAACACGTCCTTGATATCGCCCGGTCGCTTGCCTATCACGGCTTCAAGAAGATCGTGTTGTTCAATGGCCACGGTTCGAACATGCCGAATCTGGATCTCGTCGCCCGTCGCGCTAACTTGGAAACGGATGCGGAGTGCGTTTGCATGGCGTGGTGGAATCTGTTGACGGTCGACAAGGAGTTTCTGCCCAACTGGCGCGAGAGCAAGTTCCCCGGCGGCTGCGCGCACGCCTGCGAGTTGGAAACGTCGCTCTACTTGTATCTCGATGGCGATAACGTCCGCAAAGACAAAATCAAGAGCGGCACGATCAGCTTCAACGAAGAAGACAGTCCCTTTCACTGGAATGATCTGTTCGGGAAAGGGCCGGCGGCGCTGGTGTCCTGGACGAGCAGCTACAGCGCGACCGGTGTATTGGGCGAAGCCGAGTTGGCGAGCGAAGAGAAAGGGCGGCAAGCCTACGAAGAAGCCGTCAAGCAGCTGGTCCGCTTTGTGGCCTGGTTCAAAGATCGCCCGAAAGACGAACGGCAGGACCATCATCGCACTCCCCCCACGATGCCGATTCCGTGGCGGCAGCGGCCGGTTTCGTAGTCGCTTCGCTTGTCAGAAGTCAGAAGTCAGCCGTTAGCGACGACCACAACAAAGACACGGCCGTGTGACCTCTGACCTCTGACCTCTGACCTCTGACCTCTGACCTCTGACCTCTGACCTCTGACCTCTCGTTCCGCCGGCCGCTTGCACCGCGAGTTACTATGTCCACCCTCGACTGGCTAATCGTCTTCGTGCTAAACGGCACCGTCATCGCGTACGGCATCTATCTGGCGCGCGGCACCGAGACGAGCAGCGAGTGGTTTCTGGGCGGCCGCGCGCTGCCGTGGTGGGCGGTTGGTTTGTCGATGTTCGCGACCAACGTCGACAATGCGGATATTGTTGGCGTCACGGGCAGCACCTTCAAAGAAGGCCTGCACATCATCTCGGTCTACGCGGTGGGGAGTGTCGCCGGCGCGATCCTGGCCGCGTTCTTTGTGGTGCCGAAGATGTATCGGGCCGGATTCTTTACGAACGCCGAGTATCTTGAAGCACGTTTCGGTCCGTCGACGCGCGTGTTGAGCGCTTTGATTCAGCTTCAATACCGCAGCAGTATGTTGGGGCTGATTCTCTGGTCCGCGCATCTTTTACTGACAGAAATGGTGGGCCTGAGCTTGGTGCAGGCGTGGAGTCTGATCGTCGTGCTCGTCATCCTCGCCGGTTTCTACACCGCCTATGGCGGCTTGCGGAGCGTCGTGTGGACCGATGCCGCGCAAGGGATCGTGATGATGATCGCCGCGTTAGTCATCTTCGTTACGATCTGGCAGGCGGCTGGTGGTTGGAGTGGAATGACGGCTGAGCTGGAGCGCACGGGGCGATCCGACATGACGCACATCGGACGCTATGCGGGAGACACTGGAACGACGCCACCTTGGCTCGTCGTGTTCGCTTGGACGATCATCGGCAGCGGCTACTGGACGGTGAACCACACACAAACAATGCGGCTCATGGGCTCGCGGTCGCTGTGGGACATGAAGATGGCTGCCTTGTTTGGAGTCGCCTTGAGCTTGCCAATCATGCTTGTTTCTTCGTCGCTCGGCATCTTTGCTCGCGCGTTGCCAGACTTCCAGGCCATCCCCGACGCCGCGGCCGACACGGTCTATCCGTTGTTGGCAAACGCGTTTCTCGCTCCGGGTTGGAAAGGAATCGTCGTCGCTGGAGTTGTCGCGGCGATCGTCAGCACGTTCGACTCGATGGGATCGGCGCTGTCGGCCATCTTCACACGCGATGTCTATGCCCGATTTCTCGTTCGCGATCGCGAGGACCATCACTACGTGCTGGTTGGACGATTCGCGACGGTCGGCGTGTTAGCACTCGGTTTTCTCTACTTGCCGTTCATCGCCAATCAGGAAAACATGATCAAAGCGTTCACGACGCTCATCTCCGTCTTTGCGACACCGCTGTTGATTACGTACTTGGCCGGTGTGCTGACGCCGGCGCATCGACGTAGCGGATTGATTGGCCTGGTTGTCGGAGCGAGCTACGGAATCATCGCGCTCGTTGACCGAGTCGCCTACGACATGGTGTGGTTGCCTTCGTGGTTCACGAGCCGGTGGACTTCATTCGCGTGGTCGATCCTCTTCACCGGTTCAGCCATTGCTGTGACGACGTTGCTGCTTGGAGGGCCATCACAAGACGAACTCGCCGAGACCAAGGACAGCGGCTGGCTGTTGCGCAGCCGCGAAGAGTTGCCGGCGATCCGCGAGCACCCGTTCGCGAACCGGGTGCCACCCTGGCTGAACCCGATACCGTGGGCTGTCTTGTGCTTCGCCGGAGCCGCTTACGTCGTCTTCATCGCGTTTTGGTAACGCAATCAACGATCGTCGCGACTTAGAAAGTGATTATCAACAAATCCCCGATTTAAGTTTCGGGAGGGCCAGGCTCCCGCCGAGCCTTACGGGGAAAGGCTCGGCAGGAGCCTCGCCCTCCCAATTCGCGCTTGGCGAATTAGTTTGTCCACAGTTCCTTATCTCTGCTCTCGACCAAAAGTCGAATCCATGAATCCATCGAAGCTCGAAATCCTGGCGTACGAAGACACGCCGCTCGGTCCGCTGTGTCTTCGTCGGCGCGAATTGCTCTCCGAGCCAGGAACATTCGTCACGGAGGTGACGCTCAACCACGAGTTCTTGATGAGCAGTTACAACACCGATTCGGAACGGGCTATTTCAAATCGGTCGATCGAGATCCACGGAGGCAGCAACCTCAAGGCGCTCGTCGGCGGCCTCGGCCTCGGCTACACCGCGAGTGAGTTGCTGAGCCATGAAAACGTCGCCTCCGTCGAAGTCGTCGAGTTCTTGCCGCAAGTGATCGACTGGCTGCGCAACGGTCTCGTTCCTCTGTCGGCCAAATTGAATGCCGCCGCGCATTTACAGATCACTGCCGGCGACGTCTATCAGCGATTACTGAATGAACCGCGCAAGCAATTCGATCTGATCGTAATCGACGTCGATCACTCCCCCAGTGACCAGCTTGGCGAAGAGGATCACGAGTTCTACACCGCCGCAGGACTCTCACGCGCCAAGTCGCACCTCCGCGAAGGCGGCATCTTAGCAGTCTGGTCCTACGCCGAAAGCAGTTCCTTCTCCGAGGCCCTGCGAAGCACGTTCGAGCGCGTCTTCGTGGAACCAATCAAAACCATCAACACACTTGTCGGTCACGCACAGACCGACTGGTTGTTCTTTGGCGGTAAGTGAGGCCACTGATCCCGATATTCAACGCATTTTACTTGGCTTTCGCCTTCTTCTTCTTATCGTTGGTCTTGACGACAGGCACCGGCTTGTCGGCCAGGATTTGTTCCATCAGCTTTCGCGCGGTGATGGCGTCAGGGTCGTTCGATTTCGTGACATCCTTGTATCCGTCACCGTTGCGTGAACTGCCACAGTCGTAGAGCTGCCCGAATCTTGTCATGGAGTTATTCTCGAGCAACCACCGCTTCGTGCGGACGACTCGCTGGGTGCCGAGATAAGCGTAGATCCATTCCCGCAGCGGTGCCGTCTCGCCGCGCAAATACGGAGCGAAAGAGACGCCGTCGATGATCTGATCTTTCGGCAGCGTGATGCCGGCGACTTCGCAGATCGTCGGGACGATGTCGGACAGGTCGACCAGTTCACGCGACTCGCCGACCGGCTTCACCAAACCGGGGCCGTTGACGATGAAAGGCACGCGCGCTCCCTTCTCGGTCGTTTGAGCTTTGCCATCGCCGCCGGTGCCGTTGTCGCCGACAAAGATGACGAGCGTGTTCTCGCGTTTGCCAAGTTGCTCGAGCCCCGTCATCAGCTTGCCGACGATCTTGTCGGTGTACTCGACATTGGCTTGCCAGTTCTTGCGGTCTTGCTTGAAGCGATCTTCCAGTCTCTTGGTCGTGTCGGGCGTCGTGAAGAACGGCCCGTGCGTGAGTGCCATCGGATAGTACACAAAGAATGGATCGTCTTCGCTACGGGCGATGAAATCCAGAATGAAGTCCGAAAACATGTCTGGGCCATAGCTGTCTTCGTTGGTGTCGACGTACTCGCCGTTCTTGACGATCGACGGATGCCAATAGCGGGCCGTCTTCGTGCCTGGCTTGCCTTCCCAGGCACCCGTGTGCTCGACTCCATCGGGAAGGTTGTGCTTGTAAGCCCACATGCAATACTCGTCGAAACCGCACTCGCGAATCAACGTGGGATGTTTTCCTGAAAGCTGCCACTTGCCGGCATGAGCCGTGGCGTAACCCGCCTGTTGGAAGATCTTGCCGAACGTGAGATGACTCGCGATGTCATCCGCGCCGGCATCCGCCGTCGGGCCGCCAGGCCGGCCGGGAAAATGATACACGCCGTTGTGATGACCATACTGACCGGTCATCAGCTCGAAGCGCGTGGGGTGGCAGATCGGAGTGGAATAGCCGGTGGTGAACCAGATCCCCGTTCGGCCCAGCTCGTCCAGTACGGGAGTGCGGTGCTCGGAGTGTCCGTACAGCGATAGCTCGTGGGCTCCGATATCGTCGCACAGGATCACTAGGACATTGGGCCGTTCTGCGCCAAATGCGGGTAGAGCACAGCAAGACAGCAGGAACAGAAGCGCGGTTTTCATGGTTTCGATTCTCTTACGAGGCGGAGTTCACAGCGGCGTTGCATCGACGTCGGCATTATAACTTCACAATTCCTGTGTCCTAGTACGAAGGGCACGCGGGTGTGACAATCATACTGCGGCTTCGCCAGTTGATGGCGTTGGCATTTTTGTACGATGGCCTTCCAAGGCCGTCGTGAAGTAATCGACGGCCTTGGAAGGCCATCGTACGGGTTTTGCGGAGTATCTTGCTGCATGGCGCTGACGACACTTTCGACGACGGTGGACGCCGAGAACGCGGGGCGCGTTGACCTGGTGGTCCGGCAGCTATCCGGCTCGTCCCGCAGCCAGGTTCGAGGGATGCTCGATCATGGTTGCGTCTCGATCAACGGCCAGCGGTGCGACAAGGTCGCTGCTACCGTCGTGGCCGGAGATGTCGTTTCAATCCGCTTCGATCCGACACAGCGTTATCACGAGAAAAGGAAACGCTGGGACGATCGCACGTTCACTGTCGCGTTCGAAGACGAGCACTTGATTGTCGCCGACAAGTCCGCCGGAACGCTGACCGTGCCGACCGACCGCAACGAGGACAACACGCTGGTGGAACGCGTCTCCGTCTACCTGAGCCATTCGCGTAGCAAACGCAAGGCTTGGCTCGTCCATCGTCTGGACCGTGAAGTCAGCGGGTTGGTGGTCTTCGGCAAACAAGAACAGATCGCCGCCCGGTTGATCGAACAATTCAAACAGCGGAAGCCGCAGCGCGTCTACACGGCGATCGTGGCTGGCGTCGTGCCTCGCGACGAGGGGACGTTTCATTCTCATTTGGCCACGGGCAAGAACCTGGACCGGTACGTCACGCGGCCTTCGGCCGAAACCGAAGTCGCGATCACCCACTATCGCGTCATCCGGCGAATGTCCGACACGACGCTGGTCGAAGCGACCTTGGAGACCGGCAAGCGCAACCAGATTCGCGTTCAATTCGCCGACGCCGGGCATCCGGTTCTCGGCGATCCTCGTTACAAAACAGAACAAGCCAAGCATCCGCGCTGGATTCGCAAGCGCATCGCGTTGCATGCTAGATCACTCGGCTTCGAACATCCGGTCACGGGTGAAGCGATGCACATCGAATCACCACTCCCCGCAGCAATCGAGAAATTCCTGGCCGGAAGCCGTTGAAGGACCAAACGATTAACACCTGCGTCAGATTTCAACCGCGTCAGGCACGATCTGACCGACAAGTAATCACGAAGTTGCACGATTGCGATACAGTGAGTAAAAAGGCGTAGTGAGCTGTCTCCTCTCGATATGGCCGGGCTATGAACGAGATCCCCGTACAGTGTCAGTGTGGCCAACGATTCGCGGCGGATGCTGACCGCGCTGGCCAGACGTTGGCGTGCCCGTTCTGCTCGTCCCCCATTCATGTCCCGGCCCGCGTTCCTCCCGTTGCGACTCGGCCGGTCGAAGTTTGGCATGGCAAACTGGCGAACGGACAATTGTTCGGGCCGGTAAGCCGCGCCGAACTTGACAATGCGGCTGCCGCTGGGCACCTCACCGCCGATGCTGAGCTTTGGCAGCAGGGCGAACTGGCACCTATTCGAGCTGCCGACTTGTACCCGCAGCTGAGACCCGCGCCGCCCGTCTCCACGAAACCAGCTACCGGATCAACCTGGGCCGACAAGGCGCATCAGGACCTACAGCATTTCAGCTCGAATCCGCTCGGCTTCATCTTAGGGGGGCCGAAAAGGCAAAGGTATCAGCCACAGACGATTAGCGGCGGCTGGCGGTTACTTTACGTACTCCTACTCTTGTTCCTCACCGGTGCGGGAATCGTTCTGCTGGGAATCTTTGGCGTTGTCTGTCTGCAGGAACGGAACGGTGAAGCGGCCGGACTCGCGGCGGCGATGTTTGTGATGTTGTTCGCAGGCATTTTCTGTCTGGCCGGTTCGCTCTTCCAGTGGAGATTCTTCTTTGAGTCGCGCAAAGCAATTGGCATGCGGGATCTCTTGGGAGACCGTGGCTCGCGAAATGTCTACATCGTGCTCGGAGCAGTCTTTGTCTTCGTCCCCTTCTCGGTTGCTGCGGTCACGCTTATTGGGATCTTCGCGCATCAAGGGGCTGCGGAGCGAACGCAACATGCGGCGGAGTCGCAAGTCCGGACTTGGACGATCAAGCGCAACGGTCGCGTTGAAGTCTTTCAGGGCACGTTGAATCAGGTGTCCGGCACTGGTGCCACGGTTTCGCGTGACGGACAGACCATGGGAGCCAAGTTCGAGGACTTTTCGCCGGCCGACCGACAGTATCTCCGCGAGGTTATTCAATCCCGGCGCGAAGTTATCCCCGGCGAACTTTCGCAACAGTACGATGTCGCCTTCGATGTAGCAAAATCGCAACCGAGCAACCATCGGCCGACTGCTGCCAACACGTCGGCCGGTGCGCCACCAAGCAACTTTATCCCGCTAGGTGGCATGAAGGTTGGTGTTCCCGAATTGCCAGATCCGCAGCCGGGCTTCGACCGTCCGCCGCCCGTCGACCCGGCGTTGCCGTTGGAGCAACGTTTGATCGACGAGCCTTTGGTCGTCGGGAAGACGAATGAACTGCTGCTCGCTGGGACCGATCCTCCGCTGGCTTTCGCGCTCGAGCGGGCGCTGCGCGAGACGCAGCTTCGGATCTATGACTTGCGTAGCGGAACACTGCGCAAACAATGCCTCGTGCCGGAGGACGCGGCCCTCGTCGCCGCCGCGCCGAATGGATCACGCGTTGTGCTGTCCAAGGACAGAATCCACGATAAGACGTTACTTGCGTTTGGGCTCGGCGAAGAGGCAACCGTGGAAGCCGAGTGGCAGCCCCACGAAGGCGCGCCCGTCGACTGGATTACTTTCGCGACTCCCGATCGGTTATTTTCGGGCACCACGCGGGACGCCCAAAGGTCTTGGGCGTGGCCGCCGACGCGCCCGCTGATCGAATTCGAGAAGGCTTACCGATACGAGTTCACACCGGGCCAACGGTTTTTCATCGAGCGAGTGGTGTCGGGGCTACAGTTCCGTAATACATCCGATGGGCGACCCGCGGGGGCCCTTCATTTCGAGACCGGCTTGAACGCAAACGCCTTCTCCGTCAGTCGCGATGGTACGCGGCTGATCGCGGCGATCCACCGCGTGAACTCGTCGGACAGCCTGCTGGGGTGCTGGGATCTGAAGACGGGCAACCGCATGTTTCTGGTTCCGCTGGGCCCGGCCGCGGGTTCCTATCGAGCGACGGGTTTCTTCCATTGGCTCGGCCCCGATTACGTATTGTGCGGCGACTTGCTGGCCAGCATTGCAGAACAGCGAGTGGTGTGGCGATTTACACAAGTCCCGTCGCGTTTGGAGAGTCCCGACGATCGCCTCTGGACAACCGATCGCTACGGGAATGAAACGATCTTGACACCGCGCACGATTCCTGACGAGGAGTTGTTGGCCAAGCTCAAGGTCGCCGGCCGCCCCAGCGCGCTCGTCGTGTCCGGCGACAAGGTGAGCGTGGACATCGAATTTCAGGTGGCGCCGCCGTCGGCCGACATGCAATCGCGGCTGCGCGCGTCTGTCGAGCAAAAGATGCGGGAGGCTGGCTGGCTAGTCGTGGCTGGACAGGCGCGGAAAGTCCGCGCCGTCATCCGAGAGCAGGACGAAGGGAGCACGGTGCTGTTCGGAGTGGTCACACAAAACACGCTGCCGCGGTCAGGGCAGACGTTCGAGCGCCCGACCGGCGAGACAATTGACGTCCCCGACAAGACGCTGTTGTGCGCGATCGACTTTATCGACGAAGGCGGAACGCCGTGGCGGCAATTGGAATACAAGTTCGGACCAAAAAACGTTCCCGAACAGGAACTCAAGCTGTTCCAAAAATTCACGCCGGAAATGGTCCTGAAAGCACGCTGGGACGCGCTGGCCAAAAACGTCGACTACAGCTTGCGATTCAAATCCGAGTTATGGTCCTTTGAAAAGCTGGGCGAGTCGTCACTCGCGACGCCCGTTAGCCGCGAGTTCATGGCGAAGCGGGCCGAGATTCGCCGCGCGGAGCAACTGGCGGAAATCGAACGCAACAAGCCAAAGATCGACTTGCCGTGGACACTGGAAAAAGTCCCGTGGCGTGTCGAGCCCGATCCACATCCGGCGTTGACGGCGTCGGCACTGCGACGGACGATGCCCATCGCGACCGGGGATGTCAAAGCGGTTAAATTTGCGCCGGAGGCCGGCCAGGTGATCGTTCAGATCGATGAAGAGGGCGACGGCGCTGCCACGCATCTTCATCGCATTGCCCTGCGTGAAAAGAAACTTCTCGCGCGGACACCGCTGCCAACACGAGACGCCAAACTGTTGGACTTTCGCCAGGACGGACAGGTCTGGCTCGTTCAGCCCACTCCCAGTGAAAACACGCTGCAAGTCTGGAGAAGCATCGATGAGCAAGACCTTCATTTTGTCGATGTGAAGCTGACGGAGGAGCGCGAGATTCGACAGGCGTTCTTCTTGGGTCGCGGAGGACTGTTGGTCGATGACGGTAAAAACCTGTTCGCCCGCAAGTTGCCAACCGGCGAACTGGTCTACCAACACGAACACAATTCGACCGGGTGTCACCTCAGTTGGGGACGAAGATACTTCATCGATTGGTCCGGCAGCCGGTTTGCGCTCTATCAGACAGCGGACGGGAAACTCGCCGGTCAGCTTGCTTCCTTGCCCAGCGGAAGCGGCTCGGCGCGCAGTTCCGCGCAAATGATCCGGCTTGGGTACGGACACGATATTGCTAGTGCCGCCTTTCATCCGGATGGCCGAACGCTCGCACTGCTGGTGGGCACAACGATCGGCATCTGGAACTTGGGTGACGGTGCGCTCATCAATTGGTTCGAAATTCCAAGTCGCGCGGGGGCCATTCGGTGGTGCAGCCCGAAGCACTTGCTCGTCGACGACAACCTGTTCGACTTGGAGTGGGAGGCCCCGATCTGGTCCTATTCCGATTTCCTGCCGGAAAGCCCGGATGGCCGCGGCTGGTTTCTGGCCGAAGGCCAACGCGGAGTGATGCACCTCGCCGCGATCTCGCTGCCGAGCGAGTATGTGTTGGAGCCCATCGACAAAATTAGGAAGGGAGTTCCGCCGTTTATTCTGCCAAATGAAGGAGTGAGCCTTCAGATCAGCGTCAGCGGAGACACGGATCGGCGTGACGATCTGACGGATCGACTTACGGAACAGTTCACCGAGCAACTATCCGCGAACAAGATCGACGTACGCGATGGCGAGCGTCATGTGCTGAGCGTGTCTTACGCTGTCATAACGAACGGCCGCGACCAGTATCGATTCAAGCGTGATGATTCCGAGTTGATCGTCGAGAATCGGCTGCTGCAAGCGAGCATCACGCTCTCACGTGGTTCGTCGAGATGGCAGAGAAACGTCACCGTCGATCTGGCATCCGTCGACTACGTTCTCGATTCTGATTCGGACGACCCCGCGGGGGACTTGCTCAAGCAACAAGAGAAACGCATGTTCGACCTGCTGCGGCTACTATCGCCTCCCGTTTCTCTGCCGCCAGTGGACAGAAACACCTTCGGCCGATCCCGTTGCGATATCAGCGGAGAACAAGTCTCCGTCGGCATCGACTATCGCTTTTAGGGTTTTGCCAAACCCTCCCTCGCAACATCACGATTCTTTCGCACAATACACTTGCTACGGCACACTTGCTACGGCGCGGTTGGCACGTCTAGTAACAGACTCTTCGCCAACCCGCAGACGGTCGAAGGAACGCGCTAGATGGCAGTAACTGTTGAGCAACGAATTGCGGAACTTCGTGAGCAACTGCGGCTCCACGATCGCCTGTACTATGTCGAAGCCGCGCCCCAGATCAGCGACACCGCATACGATCGTTTGATGAACGAACTGAAGGAGCTTGAACGCGAACATCCCAATCTTATTACGGCGGACAGTCCAACGCAGCGCGTCGGCGAGCAGCCGGCCGATTATTTGCCGGAAGCGGCACATCGCTTGCCGATGCTCTCGATCGAGAATACTTACTCCATCGAAGAGGTCAAGAAGTGGTCCGACCGGACGATCAAGGCGCTGCCGGACGAAGCGATCGAGTGGGTCGTTGAGTTGAAGATCGACGGCGCGGCGGTTTCGCTCGTCTATGAAGACGGGGTGCTGGTGCAAGGGCTGACTCGCGGTGACGGCACCACGGGCAGCGACATCACGCATAACGTCCGCACAATCGGCGACGTCCCTTTGCGGCTGATTGGGGATGACGTGCCGAGCGTGCTGGAAGTCCGCGGCGAGATCTTCATGACGAACTCGACGCTCGTCGCGTTGAACCAGGGGCGACAAGACAAAGGCGAATCGCTGTTCGCCAACCCGCGGAACGTGGCGTCGGGCACGATCACGATGCTCGATCCGCGGATCTGTGCCGAGCGCGGATTGCGAATGTTCTGTCACGGGGCCGGTTATTGTGAAGGGATCAAGGCGGCGAACTACATCGACTTCTTGCATGAGATTGGCGGCTACGGCCTTCGCCCCACGCCGCACGTCGCGGCGTTCCCGACGATCGATGCCGCGATGGAACACGCTGAGTCGGTGATCGAGCAATTGCACGAGTTGGACTTCGAGGTTGATGGGCTGGTCATCAAAGTCAACAGCTTCGAGCAACGTGATCGTTTGGGAAGCACTTCGAAGAGCCCGCGCTGGGTGATTGCCTACAAGTGGGAGAAGTGGGAAGCGACGACGCGGTTGAACGAGATTACAGTGCAAGTCGGCAAGACGGGAGCCATCACGCCGGTTGCCAATTTGGAGCCCGTGGAACTCGACCGCACAATCGTCAGCCGCGCCAGCTTGCACAACGCCGACGAGGTGCGCCGCAAGGATGTGCGTGTCGGCGACGTCGTCGTTGTCGAAAAGGCAGGCCGCATCATTCCTCATATCGTTCGCGTCGAGAAGCATGAGCGCAAAAGCGATCTGCCGGCGTTCGAGTTTCCGACACATTGCCCCGTCTGCGAAACTGAGTTGGTACAGGATGAAGGCGGCGTCTATATTCGTTGTCCGAATTTGGCTTGTCCGGCTCAGGTCAAGGAACGAATTCGTTACTTCGCCAGCCGCAAGGCGATGGATATCGAAGGGCTGGGCGACAAACTGGTCGATCAATTGGTGAGCGGCGGGTTGGTTGTCACGTATGGCGACTTGTACCGCTTGAAGGATCGCAGGGAGGAGTTGCTGGCGCTGGAGCGGATGGGCGAAAAGTCGGCCGACAACTTGCTGCAAGGGATCGCAGCGAGCCGCGAGCGAGGTCTGGCACGACTGTTAAGTGCATTGTCGATACGACACGTCGGCACCACCGTCGCCAGCGTATTGGCGACTCATTTCGGGTTCATCGATGCGCTCGAAGCGGCTTCGATCGAGGAACTGACCGACGTCAACGAGATCGGCGGCATTATCGCCGAGAGCGTCTTCAACTTTCTGCACGGCGATTATGGCAAGTCGATCGTCGAGGACTTGCGTTCGCTGGGCGTGAAGATGGAAGCCGACCGGCCTTTACTCGCTAGCGACTCGCTGGCAGGCAAGACGTTTGTTGTGACCGGCACGCTCGTCAAGTTTACGCGAGAGGAGATTCAAGACCTCATCCGGCAGCATGGCGGCAAAGCGTCGTCAAGCGTCTCCGCCAAAACCGACTACGTCGTCGCGGGCGAACAGGCCGGGAGCAAACTCGCCAAGGCCGAGAAGCTGGGCGTGAAGGTCTTGACCGAAGATCAATTCGAAGCGTTGATTCAGTGAGGCCGCAGTCGCTTCGTTTGACTATACTGGTGGACGCGCAGCTGGCGCAAGTGACTAGTTCCACTGTCGAGGCACCAAGAGTATGAAGCGAACTTATCTACAGATCAATCTAATACGACGAGTTGCGGCGGTGCTGGCAATCGCGTTTGCCGGATTGTACGTCCACACCTCGATCAGCGCAGCGGAATGCCCCGATCCCTTGCCGATCCCGAACTCCGACGCCGCTTCCGAAGCGGAGATGAAACCCTACGTTGAATTGGTCGAGCATGCGAACGCCAAAATCGACATGGTCCCGATCACGAGCGGCAAGTTCACGATGGGCAGCCCGGAGACGGAAGCCGACCGCAGGGAAGACGAAGGGCCGCAGCGTGAAGTCGCGATCGATGCGTTCTGGATGGGGAAGTACGAGATCACGTGGGACGCCTACGAAGTCTGGATGTCCGATCTCGATATCTTTCGCCGGACGGCGTTCAACATTGCACCGAATGCCCGCGACAAGGCGGCCGACGAGTTTCAACTGAGCCAACCGACGGAACCCTACACCGACATGAGCTTCGGCATGGGGACACGCGGTTATCCGGCGATCTGCATGACGCAACATGCGGCCCGCACCTTCTGCAAGTGGCTGACTGCCAAGACCGGACGCTACTACCGCTTGCCGACCGAAGCTGAGTGGGAATATGCGTGCCGAGCGGGAACGACGACGGCGTATTCTTTTGGAGATGATGCGTCGCAGCTTGCAGAGTATGCCTGGTTCTACGACAACAGCGAAGCGTACGCCAAGGTCGGTACGAAGAAGCCGAATCCGTGGGGGTTGTACGACATGCACGGCAATGCTTCGGAGTGGGTACTCGACCAATACATCGCGGACTTCTACGCCAGCGAGGCCGGACGCGCGGAGCGGCCTTTGGCGATTCCCACGACGCTCTATCCACGTGTCGTGCGCGGCGGCGGTTGGGATGACGACGCCGATCGGCTGCGGAGCGCGGCGCGAATCGCCTCCAGCGAGGAGTGGAAACGGCAAGACCCGCAACTGCCCCAAAGCATTTGGTACCACACGGATGCGTTGAGCGTTGGCTTCCGGGTCGTCCGGCCGCTGGTCGAACCTTCCGATGCCGAGAAAGCCGCCAAGTGGGACAAGACCGACCCACCACAAATTGACGCGGCAGAGTGACAACGGGTCCAGTTTAGCGCACAATATCAGTCGTTGAATATTTGTAGTGGTGGCTTCCAGCCGCAACCCGTTGGCCCACGGTCGCGATGAAATCGCTGTGGCGGCTGGAAGCCACCACTACGAAAAGGCCGCCCCCTCCCATTCCTGAAAGGTCGGAACATGACTGACACACCAAAATCAACTTCATCCCGTCGCGACTTTCTAAAGAACACGGGCACCATCGCCGCTGCCACGACGTTGGCGGCGGGTGCCATTCCACACGTGCATGCCGCGGCCGATGGCACCATCAATGTGGCGTTGATCGGATGCGGCGGACGCGGGACTGGTGCCGCGGCCAATGCCCTGCAAGTCAAGTACGGTCCGACTAAGCTGGTCGCGATGGCCGACGTGTTTCAAGATCGGCTGGACATCAGCCATCGCAGCCTCTCGACCCAGTTCCCCAACGAAGTCGACGTCCCCAAGAGCCGCCAGTTCATCGGCTTCGAGGCTTACAAAGACGCGATGGATTGTTTAGGCCCCGGCGACGTCGCCATCTTCACGACACCGCTGGCGTTCCGCTGGGTGCATTTCGGTTACGCGATCGAAAAGGGACTCAACGTCTTTATGGAAAAGCCGCTCACTGCGGACGGCCCGAGCAGCAAGAAGATGTTCGAGTTGGGCAAAAGGGCGGAGGAGAAGAATCTGAAGGTCGCCGTCGGTTTGATGTGTCGGCATTGCAAAGCGCGACAGGCGTTGGCGAACAAGATTCACGACGGCGATTTGGGCGATGTCCTGACGCTGCGAGCGTATCGGATGGCCGGACCCACCGGTTCAGCCGCCGTGGGACCAGCTCCAGACGACAAGAGCGAACTCGAATGGCAGATCCGCAACTTCCACGGCTTCCTGTGGGCCAGCGGCGGCGCGGTCAGCGACTTCTTGATTCACAACATCGATGAAGGCTGTTGGGCGAAGGGAGCTTGGCCCGTTCAGGCGCAAGCCATTGGCGGCCGCCATTATCGCGGCAACACGATCGACCAAAACTTCGATAGTTACGCGATCGAGTATACGTTCGAGGACGGTACGAAGTTGTTCGTCGATGGCCGGACCGTGCCGGGATGTAACAAGGACTTTGCGACGTACGTTCACGGCACGAAAGGCTCCGCCATCTTCTCGTCGGCCGGACACGTTCCCGCGCGAAGCCGCATCTTCAAGGGCCAGAACTTCGTGAAGGATGAGCAAGTCTGGGCTTACCCGGACGACGAGCCGAATCCTTACCAAGAGGAATGGAACGACTTGATCAACGCCATCAAGGAAGACAAGGCGTATAGCGAAGTGGAACGCGGAGTAAAAGCCAGCGTTGTCACCTCGATGGGTCGGATGGCGGCTCACACGGGTCAGATCATCACCTACGACCAGATGCTCAACTGCGATCATGCCTTCGCCCCGGATGCCGACAAGCTGACGCTCGATGGGCCAGCCCCGCTGCTTGCCGATGCGAATGGTAAGTATCCGGTTCCGATGCCGGGGCTCACCGTCGATCGCGAGTTCTAAACTGGAGCGGTTTCGGGAGGGCGA
>JAQBZB010000067.1 GCA_027622275.1 Planctomycetota bacterium
CCAACGAAGAACTTCATGCGGAACAGAAACGACATCGTCCTGATCCGCATCGACAGCACCAAACTGAACGCCCCAGGTCCTGTCCGTTGAGAACCGTCTGCAATGCGCCACGGACGTTCCATTACCGGATTCGCGGTGTCGGATATTCTCCAGATGCCAGAAATTTTCCGTCGTGGCTCCATTACAAATGTATCGCATTGGATCCGCCATGCCCGTTTGCTGCTTTCAGCCGTCTATGCTGGTTGTGCCGGCGAGACGAGCAACCACCTGCAAGCTCCACGAGGAGACCTCTTGCGCTAACCCGGATTATTCATGAACCGACCAGCATTCTTCAAAATATACGTTTATGAAAAGAGTTACGGCTATCTTGCCAAGAACACCGCGTAAATCAGCCGCCACGCGCTAGCGTGCGGTTCTCTCGAAATTTGCGAGAACCTGATGAATAATCCGCACTAATCTGCTGTCGGCAAGAGCGGTGGGTTGTGATTAAACTGGGGGCCTCTGATTCCGTTGCCGAGAACGAGGTGGATGAATGTCAAACGAGCATCAATTGATGCCTGGTAAAGCGATTCGCTTGGAGGCGATGCCGACCAGGGCGAAATCGTTTCACGATGATCGCGGGAGCGCGGAACGCGAATTCTTCGAGCTGCGCGATGAGTTGGCGGAACTACAGCGACGCGTGTACGCCGAGGGAGAGCACAAACTGCTGATCGTGCTGCAGGCGATGGATGCCGGCGGCAAAGACGGCACGATTCGCCACGTCTTTCGCGGCGTCAATCCGCAGGGCGTTCGTGTAACGTCCTTCAAGAATCCTTCCGAGAACGAATTGGCTCATGATTTCCTGTGGAGAATCCATCAAGCAGTTCCAGCCACGGGGATGATCGGCGTCTTCAATCGGTCCCACTACGAAGACGTCTTGGTCGTTCGCGTCGAGAAACTCGTCTCGAAGAATGTCTGGGAAGCACGGTTCGAACAGATCAACCAGTTCGAGCGAATGCTGTCCGAGACAGGCGCGACGATCCTGAAGTTCTACTTGCATATCTCGAAAGAGGAGCAAGCGGAACGGTTCCAGGCACGACTCGATGATCCGCGGAAGAACTGGAAGTTCTCGCCAGACGATCTGGAGAAACGTAAGAAGTGGGAAGATTACATGGCCGTGTATGAGGACGCGCTGAACCGCTGTACTACCGATTGGGCTCCGTGGTACGTCATCCCTTCGGATCAGAAGTGGTATCGCAATTTGGCGATCGCGCGAGTCATTGTGGACACGCTTCGCGAATTGAATCCGCAGTACCCAAAGACAACGATTGACGCTAATAGCGTTCTCGTCGAATGAAGCAACCGTCCGCGCTGCTACGAGACATCGAACACGTCGCGAAGCCCAAGATCGACCAATTCGTCGCCGCCCGTATCTTCGTCACCCAGTTCGTTAGCGAGATCGGCGATAACGGCATCCACGGAGTTGGAAGAAAGAGCACTTACGAAATTGTTACTCGATTTGAACTCGAAAACGGAATCGGCTTCGGACCCAAGGTCTGGATCGGGAAGAACCTCTTCGGACTCATCCGTCTCAATCGGGACTGGAGGCGAGTCGATGTCTTCGGAGTTTTCGCAGAAGTCGGGATGGATACCGGGAATCGGATTCCCGTCTTCGTCGAGATCATAGATCAAGCATTCGGGCGGCTCCGTCGGATTCCCTTCGTCCGGTGGAAAATCGTCCGGGACGGGCTTGCCAACGTTCGTTGAACCGGGTACCTCAGGGACGAAGTCAGGCGTAACTTGTGCCAAGATCGGCTTAGGTGTAGTGACGCAGCCGAGACCGTTTAAGCAATTAATGATCCCGAGTGGATCTTTTGGAGAGAGGTATCCATCGCCATCGACATCAAAGTAAGGCTTTGCTTCCGCACCGGGCGAAGGCATCCCCAATTCACGCGATCCCCGTTTGCTGAGTTCATTCAGCAACAGCAGCACATCCACAGGAGAGATGCGTCCATCCCCGTTGGCATCACTGGGATTGTCAGGGTTTTGCCAGATGCTGCGAACCTGAAGCGTGCCGTTAGTGATGATTTCAGAAACGCTTGAACCGTCGGCCTGGCGAAAGCTTGAACCGCCGAGTCGAGTTCCCACCAAGCGGAACTCGTAACTTCCCGCGGAAATGCCAGTGGTATCGATCGTCAACGTCACCAATTTGCCGTTGGCACGTGCTGCGAAACCCTGACTAAACGCAACATCACCCAATGCCAGTGTGCGATCTCCAGGGAACGGCCCGCCGCTTTCAATGTGCGGAAAGGTGTTCCATAAATTGCCCGCAAACTGAACACGCTCGAAGTACGGACCTTCCTTCGCCGTGACGATTTGCGATCTCAAGTCGAAGCCCGTAACTAGTGCGTCATCCTCGTCGGTACTGACGACGGACAGAGAAACTGTTTGCCCGCTCGTGTTCGGTTCGACCAAGTGATAGCCGACATCAACCAACACCGCCAGCATGTTGCGCGGTTCCAGCGCTTCAAACATAGCGCGACGCGCAGATGGTCTCCGGCGACGATAATACCGACGCATTACACTGAGGAGTGCCAACTCTGAATCCGTCTCTGGTGTGACTATGATGTTAGGAATTGCACATTTCGAATGTTCGTTAGAGTAACGATTTCCGATCGGGAATGCAAACAGATGCTGAGTAGCAGGCACGAGTTGTGTAAAAATGGGGAAACAAAAACCGTCATTTCGTCAGCGGCGACAGCTCCCTCGACGGTGTGGTGTTCAAGCCCGGATTATTCATGAACCGGTGAGTATTCTTCAAAACATTCGTTTGTAAAAAGAGTTACGGCTATCTTGCCCACAACATCGCGCAAATCAGCCGCCACGTGATCGCGTGCGGTTCTCGCGAAGTTTGCGAGAACCGCAGGCTAGCGCCAGGCGGCTGATGAATAATCCGGGTCAAGAGCCGCGGTCACTGGCCAGCGTAGAATCTGAACCTTGACGCTGTTAGGTTGTTGCCTTCGAGCTTGCTCACTTTTGAATTGTTGAAGGAATTGCCGTCATGCTGCCCGCCCTGAGCCAAGTCTGCACACTTCAGGCCTCGTTTTCGCAGGACATTGAAGACTTTGCGGCGGGGCAATGCCGAGCGGTCGATGTCTGGCTGACGAAGCTCGAAGACTATCTAAACCGCGGGCGCTCCGTGAGTGAAGTACGAGACTTGTTGAAAGAGCATGAAGTCACCGCGCCGGTCGCAAGTTTCCAAGGCGGCCTCTTTGGCTCGGGTGAAGCGGCGCTGGAATCGGGGAAGCACTTTACTCAGCGTTTGAAACTCTGCGGCGAACTGGGCATTGGTACGTTGGTGGTGGCGTGCGATATCCTGGGGCCGATTTGCCAAGCGGATATCGACCGCGCGCATGAATCGCTGCTCGGTGCCGCGACGGCTGCCGCGAACCACGGTGTTCGAATTGCACTTGAGTTTCGCGCGGATGCCGCGTTCGGAAACAACCTCCAGACGGCGGCCGCGCTTGTCAACGAAGTCGGGCACGCCAGCCTTGGCATCTGCCTGGATCTGTTTCACTACTACGTCGGGCCCAGCAAGCAGGAAGATCTTGCTTACCTCACCGCGGACAATCTCTTTCATGTTCAGCTCTGTGACATCGCCGACACGCCGCGCGAGTTTGCACGCGATGCGGATCGTATCTTGCCTGGCGATGGCGACATCGTCTTTGAGCCCATCATCGATCGATTGCGGGAGATCGACTACCGGGGTTGCGTCTCGATCGAGCTGATGAACCCGCAAATCTGGCAAGTGCCGCCGCGTCAGTTCGGCGAGGTCGCCATGACCGCGTTGCGGAAGGTACTCGGGCAAGCAAGCATGGCTTGAGCGTTAGCGTTTATCGGCAAGTCGACTCGCGAGCAGATCGAGTTGCCCCTTAAGATCGGCGAGCAGCAGGTTGGGACTTGCGCCGTCGGCCATGTGGACGTAGAAGGATTGAGCGGGACTGCTGTGCGTCGTGGAGAGTAACGAGGTCGCGTGACGCAACTCAGCGAGTTGTGAATCGAGTTCGTCGAGTGTCTCTGCCGCCTCGCGATTGCTTCGCGAAAGACCGTCTAGGTGGAACACCAGCCCAACAATCAATACGACCTGTCCGCCGAGCGTGAACGGCAATCCCAACCGCCAAAGATCGGGCCGGTCTTCGGCAAAGGACCATCCAATCAGTACAGCACCGAAGACGAATGCCATCAGTCCGAGCGACAACATGCACCACGAGAAGAAAGAGGACTGAGCGGGCTGGCGTTGCTTCAATCTCCTTGGATGCGGACGATTGGAAGTCGATTCTCGCGTCGCGCCCGGAAAGTGAGCCTCATCGAACCGAATTGCCGTGCTCTCTTGCGCGCCAACGCCGAGCGAAGCGACCAACTGTTGAGCTTCGTTCAACTCGTCTTCGAGTTCCCAGTCGTCGAGCAACGCCTTCTCTAACCAATCGGTCTTCAACTCGGCCTTCGCGGCAGCAGGCGTCTTCGACTCATCAGAGAACGGCTTACGGCAACGTGCGCAACGAACAGCCGCGTCGTCGGTAGACCCGATCGCTGGCACATCCTGTTGGCAGTTTCTACACCACATCCGCTAGCATCCCTCGCGCAACAATGGCACGTTTCCGTTCAGAGTTATCGGCGGACGCCGCGTTAAACTGTACCGATTCCGCAGACTTTTCGGCGCGAGATCCAATCCTCGGTAGTGGTACAGTTTGAAAGTAGCCTGGCCCCCCTGGGCCGGGAAATCACGGGCCGGGAAATCACGGGCCGGGGGCCCATGCTACACGTAACGGTATCACTATCCACGCCCGAGTTGCGTTGTTGCACGCTACTTGGTGGTGTTCAATTTGAGATGCAGATCCGCGTCGTCACCGCGTAGCCATCGGACCAGCATGTCGATGTCATGCGGTGTGAGGAGATTCTTGGCGGGATCCGCTTCGTCTTCCGCAAAAGCAGGCATGCGATCGTTATTGCCCATATAGAAGCGGTCGTGATCCGGATTGGCGATAAACGCGGCAAGCCAAGCGGCCGAACCATAACCCGTCAAATCAGGTGCGGCACCGCCTTCCGCCTCGTGGAACGTATGGCAGTCGGTGCAATTGTCAGCGATCTTTGCGCGGCCTTCTTCGATGAGCGCAGTGTTCTTATCCTGTTCGCGTTGTGACAGCAAGCCAGCTTCCGCGGACAATGCGGCCGCGATCGCCGGGACATCCGCTTTGACCAAGTCGTCCCGAACGAATGTGACCATGTCGGATGAGTACGCGCCGTCCGCATCGGGGATCCCGTGGGCGGTAAACTCAAAGTAATCGGAGCTAACAATCCCTGCTGGAGAAAGTAATCCCTCGATCCACTCGCGCGATGCAAAGCCATGCAGGTTGGGACCACCGAAAGCGGTCTTGTTCGATTCCCAGCCTTCGGGCAGTTCTGGGCCGGCGATTCCGTGACCTTCCTTGTCGAGATAGCTGTGACAACTCGCACACTTCCGCTTGAACAGTCGACGTCCTTGAATTTCCGGATCGATTCGCACGAGACCGACGGCGGCACCTTCCTTCGGGATGCCATAGAAATCAATGAGTTCTTGAGTTCGTTCATATTCTCGAAGAGCCGTTTCTTGCGCCTCGTGGAAGGCGTTCGCCGCCTTGGTTCGTTCCTTCCATAAATCTACTGCCGCGGGATCAGTCGGCTTGTCCGAGTGCCGCTCGGCGTAGTTGTCGTGATCGATCGCTTCGTAGGTCAGGTAGCCCGCACCAATGACCAGCACCAGAATCACGGTACAGTTGACGATATGCCCATACTTTACCTTTGCGATCAGTGGCAGGGCAAAGAGGAAGCCCATCGCCGCTCCAGGAATCACGATGGCACCAACAAACTCGTGTGTGCCGCAATGTTTCAGCAACTGGAACAAGAACAAAAAGTACCATTCCGGCCGCGCCGCACCGTAGGACTCGGTCGGCTCGGCGGGAGGTCCTAGCTCTGCCGCGCGGTAACAAGTCAACACGATGACGAACGCCAGCATGGCGAAACAGGCAAACGAATCCTTGAAGACCTGCATGGGCCAGAAGGCTTCATCGGGTCGTTTCTCGGAACTGTGGGCAGTAATGCCATGCTTGCGGAACATTGCCACGTGTAACGCGAGGACGGCAATCAGTAACGCTGGAAGAACACCCGCGTGCATTGCGAAGAAGCGGGTCAAAGTCGAGTGACCGTATTCGCTACCACCGACGACCACTTTTTGAATCAACTCGCCACCCGGAGGCAGAGACATCAGTTCGGTCGCAACTTTCGTCGCCCAGTATCCCTTCTGATCCCAGGGCAACAGATAACCCGTCAACCCGAGTGCCAAGACGATTTTCATGAGCACGATGCCCAGCCAGTAGTTGATCTCGCGCGGAGCGGTGTAGGCCTTGCACAGCACCACTTGCATCAGATGCAGCAGAAGCAGCACGATCATCATTTGTGCCATGTAATGATGAACGCCGCGCAGCAACCACCCGCCCTTCACGATGTTCGTGATGTAATAAACACTCTCCCAGGCATTCTGGCTGCCGGGGCTGTAATACATCCACAGGAAGATGCCCGTTACCGCTTGTGTGACGAAGGCGAATACAAGCATGCTCCCAGTCACATAAATCCAGCGTGAGCCGCCCGGGATATTCTCGTACAGCGCCTCGTGAGTCAGGTCCCTGTATCCGGTGCGATCGTCGAACCAATCACACAGACTGGCACCGAGTTGCTTGATCCGCTCGTTCATGCCTTCGCTTTCTTCTCATCTCGGCCAGTATAAAAGTTCTTGAAGTCGACCCAGATTTCACCGTCCCGAACTTCGTAATCAAGCGCATCCATGTCCCGTGGACTCGGATTTGCCCGGCCAGAACCGCTGACGCTTTTCGTACCGTTCAGGTTGAACGAACTGCTGTGACAGGGACACTCATACGCGGTTCCATTACACTCGACGCTGCATCCGGCGTGTGGGCACGTCGTGTTAAAGACGCGAACCGTTGATGGAGTCAGCTTTTCGATGTAGACGGCACCCACGGGTTCATCCGGAGTAAAGTTCCAAGCGTCGATCTGGTCGTCGATCACAAGGAATCGCTGTGGCTCGCCGAGCGACAAAGCCTCCATAGACGCGACGCGAACTAACGAACTCGTGCCATTGCCGGCCCCCTCTTCGTACAACTTCGGCTTCGTCCGTCGACCACGCAGGGGATCAAGGAACGCGACCAGCCCGATCAACGCCGGCCCGACTCCCACGATGGCTCCCAGGACGATCGATGCAATCTCGAAAAAGCCTCGACGTGTGTTGCCTTGGCTCGAAGGTTCAGAAGACTCGTCCGAACCGTCAACATTCGCCACGTCATCTCGTCGAAGATCATCAGACATAACCAATACTCCGCAATTGGTCGATGCAATTAACGCGAAACAGGGAACTCCGAAAAGGCAGGGCAACTCGTCGTCGGCAAGGTGGGATCCATTCGGCCAACGCACGGTGGGTGGCGGGTTTGATTATCGCATGGCAGCGCGCACGACGTCAAGAACTTTTGGCTGGGCCTCGGCGAACGAGCCTTCAATGAACGCTCCGGCCGCTGCTTTGTGCCCGCCACCGTTGAATTGCTCGGCGATCTGATTGCACTGCACAGCGCAGCGGCTGCGGAAACTGAGCTTGAACCCACCGGCAGCCTGTTCGACGAGAATGACAGCGAACTGCACGCCTGCGATGGCCAACGTCATGTTGATCGCATCTTCGGTATCGGCTGGCAGAGCGCCAGTCTCGTCGAAGTCTTCGCGAAGCACGTAGGAATGGGCGAGCCGCCCATCCAACTCGGTGACCGTTCTCGACAAGATGACGCCACGCAGTTTTACACGGCCGACTGTGTCTTGCTCATAAAGTTCGCGATAGATGGTGGGCGGCGACGCACCCGCCTCCATTAACTTGGCCGCAATCCGATACGTCCCGCTCGTTACGGAGCCAAATCGGAACCAACCGGTGTCGGTCGCAAGTGCCGCAAAGATCGGCATCGCCATCTCGGGCGTCAGCGCGACTCCCAGTTCCTCGGCCGCCTCGACGACCAGTCTTCCCGTCGCTTCGGCCGTTGTGTTCTTGAACGCTTCTGCACCGAGGTCGTCTTCGCTGACATGATGATCGAGGACGATCTTCTTGGCCCTTGTCGTGCGGAGCACGTCGCTCATCGGTCCCAGCTGTGCCCACGCGCTCGTATCAAGCACCATCAGCACTTGAATGTCGTCCAGATCTTCGAGTTGGACGTCTTGGCCGATGACCTTGATCCGTCGCTCGGGATCAATGAACGCCAGGTTCGGCGGTGTCTCCATGCCGTTCACGATGGTGACTCGCTTGCCGATCGCTTCCAGGATGCGAGCCATCCCAAGCTCACTCCCCAACGCATCACAGTCGGGACGAATGTGACTCGTGAGCAAGAAGCGTTCGTGGGCGCGAATGATTTCCGCAAAGCGGGGCCAGTTGACGGTCATGGAAGATTCGATTTCCAAGTTATTTCGACGTTTGACGTTCAGCGACCTGCGTCGCAATTTCAATGTCTCGCTCCAGCTGACGTACCAGTTCTTCGACAGAAGCGAAGGGGCGAGTCTCGCGTACTCGTGCCAGAAAGTCAACCTCCAGCGGCTGACCATACAGCGAACCCGAGTAGCCGATCAAATGAGCTTCGACCTTCAAGCGGTCTTCGCCGAACGTAGGATTCGGGCCGATGTTGACGGCGGTCGGCCACCGTTGGTTCGCGAAGAGTGCCAAGCCGGCATAGACACCAGTCCCCGGCAAGATCGTATCGATGGCATCGATGTTCGCGGTCGGAAAGCCGATCTTTGCCCCCCGCCCCGCGCCGTGCGTGACCATGCCGCGAATACGGTAAGGCCGCGTCAGCATCTGGGCGGCCTGCCCGACGTCGCCCGCCTCGATCAACCGGCGAATGCGGCTGCTCGAAACGTAATCGCCACCCATCGTCAGCGGCGGCACAACTTCAAGGGTTACCTCACTCTTGTCGCAAAGCGTTCGCAGCATTTCAATGTTGCCGGCACGATCCTTTCCAAAGAAGAAGTTTGGTCCTTCGACCATCGCTCGCGCGTCGAGCCGCTCGACAACCTTCTCGCGAAAGAACTCCTGGGGTGTCAAAGCGAGCAGATTCTCGTCCGTCGGATAAACGATCATCCCGTCCACACCGAGTTCCGAGATCAGTTCGGCTTTGCGGTCGGCCCACGTGAGAGGTGGCGGCACTTCCTCGGGGCGAAGCAAACGAACGGGGTGTGGATCAAACGTGAAGACGATCGCGGGACCACCGATCTTTGTCGCTTGCGCGCGCAGCGTCTCGACGATCCTGGCATGTCCTTGATGCACGCCATCGAAGTTCCCGATCGATACCGCGCCGCCGCGAAGCTCCGCCGGGAACTCGTCAAGGTTTCGAATCAGCTTCACTCGCTATGCCTTTCATTGACCCGTGCCTTCCAGCGTCAGGAACGCTGCCGGCAAGTGGGCGACGATGTCACTGGCGATCATCGAAGTCTCGCCGAATGTTGCGGCTGCCAAGTCGCCTGCCAGACCGTGGACATATGCACCGAGTCGCGCCGCGTCGAAGGGGGCGAGCCGTTGGCCAAGCAACGCGGCAATGACTCCCGTGAGCACATCGCCCGAGCCGCCTGTCGCCATGCCGGGGTTGCCGGTGGTGTTGTGAACGGAACGCCGTCCGTCCGTGATGACCGTCTTGTGTCCCTTCAACAGGATGACCACTCGTCGGCTGATCGCCAGTTGTGCGGCAAACATCTCGGCCTTCTCGCGTTCCAATTCGTCGTTGCCAACAAGTCGCTTGAACTCGCCAAGATGCGGAGTCAGAATTCGTGGGCCGGCTGGCTCGTCAAGCCGATCGCGTCGCTCCGACAGCGCAAATAGAGCATCGGCATCGAAGACGATCGGCTGAGGCAAGACTTCGTACATCCAGGCAACGAGGTCGGTCACTCGATGTGATCGGCCCAACCCCGGCCCGCAGGCGATGCAAGTTGCGGTGTCGGCCAACTCGGCCAAATGTTCTTGTGCCGCCACGGTCAAACGCCCCTGCTCATCGCATGGCAACGGGACCGTCATGTAAGATGGCTCGAACGACGCGACAACGTCGAGGCATCGATCCGGTACAGCGAGCGTCACCAAGCCTGCTCCGGCCCGCAAGCAGGCCATGCCGGCAAGCGCGATCGCGCCGCTCATCCCTCGCGATCCGCCCACTAACAAGACCTTGCCATAATCGCCTTTGTGACTGTCTTCCAGACGCGGCGGCAAGATCGGCAGGTCGGACAGAGAATTGGTCGACGAATCACCCATCGCTGTTTCGCTCCCCCCTGCCCTGCCCTGCCCTCGAGGCGATCAATCCGGCGACATAACCGCCCTTGAAACCTGCATCAATGTTGACGACCGACACGTTCGCCGCACAGCTGTTCAACATGCTGAGCAACGCCGCGATCCCGCCAAGATTCGCGCCGTAACCAACACTTGTCGGTACCGCGATGACAGGACAATCAACGTAGCCGCCGACGACGCTGGGCAATGCCCCTTCCATTCCGGCAACAACAACCACCGCGTCGCAGCCGCGCAACTGGTCCACTCGTTCCGGCAATCGATGCGGCCCTGCCACGCCGACATCATGGATCATCGTGACAGCGACGCTCATCCAATCCAGCGTCTCAAACGCCTCTTCGGCGACCGGCAAGTCGCTCGTCCCAGCCGTTACCACCGCCACGCGGCCACACTTTGTGGCGGCACTCGACGATCCGCTCGCGAGCCGAAACGTCCGCGCCCGTTCGTTGTACTTACCGCTGGGAAAGACCCTGATCAGCTCGTCGGACTTCTCACGCGCAATTCGAGTCGCCAGAATTTCAGTCCCATTGTCCAGCAGTTGTTTGAAAATTGCCGTCAGTGTGTCGACACACTTGCCCTCGCCGAAAACGACTTCGGGAAAGCCACATCTCCGGGCGCGATCCATGTCCAACGTAAACGGTTCTGGAAGCGATTCAGACATGGCCCTATCCTATTGTCCGCAACAGCCGCCTTGTAGTGGGGACTCAACTCGCGGCGTGCTGCTGGCCAACCGCCGTGCTTTCTGGCGATTGTTCCCTGCGGAGCCACTGTCACCAGCCGAATCTGCCTAATGACCTATCACAACACAACACCACGTCACTCACCGTCTCACTCCCCTTGCTCCGTGGCGGAAGGCGAACCAAAATCGTGGTTTCCTGTCTACGAAGAGATCTACGTAAGGAAATTGATTATGCCGAGCTGTGTTCTCGCCTATTCCGGCGGTCTTGATACGTCGGTCATTCTGGGCTGGTTGATGGACGAAGGTTACGACGTGCACGCCGTGTACGTCGATCTTGGCCAACCGTGCGAGGACCGCCAGGCGATCCTGGAGAAGGCTCGCAAGGTCGGTGCCAAAAGCGCCCAGGTCGTCGATGCCCAGGAAGAATTGTGCCGCGACTTCGCCTTTCCGGTTATGCAATGGCAAGCCAAATACGAAGGCATCTATCTGCTCGGCACTTCGATCGCCCGCCCGCTCATCTCGAAAGTCTGCTTGCAAGTCGCTCGCGAAGTCGGTGCCGACGCCTACGCCCACGGAGCCACCGGCAAAGGCAACGACCAATGCCGCTTCCAACTCGCCGCCGAGGCCCTCGATCCGCACGTGAAAGTCATCGCGCCGTGGCGGATGGAAAAGTTCCGTAATGTTTTCCCCGGCCGCAGCCAGATGATTGCCTACTGCGAGCAGAAAAGCATCCCCGTGAAAGTCAGTGCCGCGAAACCCTACAGTTCGGACGAGAACTGCCTGCACATCAGTTACGAAGCCGGCGCGTTGGAAGACTTGACAGTGAACGGCGTCGAGCTGGTCGACTTCGGCATGGGCGTCTCGCCGCAACAGGCTCCCGACAAGACCGAGAAGGTGACGATCGCGTTCGAGGCCGGTCTGCCGGTCGCGGTCAACGGCAAGCAGGTGAGCGCTCTCGAAGCGGTAAAAACCTTGAACGAGATTGGTGGACGCAACGGCGTGGGCCGGATCGACATGGTCGAGAATCGTTTCGTGGGCATGAAAAGCCGCGGCGTCTACGAAGCTCCGGGCATGACGATCCTGTACGACGCGCATCGCGTGCTGGAGCAACTCACTCTCGATCGCGACCTGACTCACTTGCGGGATCGTCTCGCGCCGGAAGTCGCCGAGCTGGTCTATTACGGCTTTTGGTACGCGGCCAAGTTCGATGCGCTGCTGGCTTTCATCCGCGAAGCGCAAAAGAACGTCACCGGCGAAGTGACATTGAACCTCTACAAAGGCAACCTGCAAGTCGACAGCCGCACCAGTCCAAACAGCTTGTACGACGAAGGCATCGCCACGATGGAAGGCGGCGGCTCGTACAACCAAACCGACGCCGAAGGCTTCCTCCGCATCCAGGGATTGCCCATCCGAGTCCAAGGCCGCGTCACGCCTCGGACCTATTGAGCCGCAGTTCGTTCGCCGTCTGCGTGCCACTGCTTGCTCGCAAGCAGTGATGTAGGCCGGAACAAGGCTTTGCGCGGTTCCGGCAGTGCCGCCATGTTACACGTTCTCCTCGTACCCAGGCTCCCGCCTGGGCACGCACTGTCTTGGAGGCTCCGCCTCTCTCCCGGCTCCGCGTAACGACGCGAACGGCGACTGGACGGAAGCGAGGCGGAGCCTCGGGGGCCATGCGTTCCCAGGCGGGAGCCTGGGAACGAGCAAACACTCGAAGCCGCGCTTCCAGCCATCCGCTCGGACCTATCAACGAGACGCCTGACCACGATTCTATCCCCCCGATATTTCCCCGAGTCACATACAGCCATTAGAATGCGGCAGATGCCGATACATGGTGTGTCGGTTAGAACATTGTTGGGCGAACAAGCTCAGTTGCGAGAGGTATGAGCCAATTCGTATTGGCACTTGTCGCAGCGGCGGAGCCGAGTCACAACACGTTAAGCACCAAAACGCCGCATCGGCCTGATTGCGTAGACTTTCTTGTACAGCACACCAGTATGACGATTCCCCGCATATTCGTTACTTGTATCATCACAAGCTTGTTCGGCGTGTCGGCAACTTGCGAGGCGAAGACAACCACGTTTTCTAATCCGGTGATATACGACGAAAGCGAAACTTTGATCACGTTTGATGACTCCGGACATTCGGTATTTGATGAGGCCGGGCGTATCGGGGCCGTGGAATTTCGCCTTCTCGATCAAGGTGCCCTCAGCGATGTCGGTCGAGGACCAACAGTCGCCAGCGCGCCGAACACCACTTATGCCCGTGAATTTCCCCCCAGCGACGGGGCGAGGTTCATCCAAGTGGCGTTCGACAACGACCTCGAAATACGTTTCGGCAAATTGATCAACACTGTGTCGGCGGAGATTCGCGCACGCCCTGTCACATTTTCTCCAGAGACGCTGACATTTGAGCTATATGCTGGGGATCGTCTCGTCTCGACGACTACGATTCCAGATCGAACCGGGGGTAAATATGGCGATTTCTTTTCCTATGGGGTGCAAAGCGATTTGTTTTTTGATCGTTTGGTCATTCGGAACCGGGTGGATGAGAGATTCGCTTTGGACAATCTCCGCTTTGCCAAGCTGGATATTGTTTCCGAGGCATCAGCCGTGAACGGGGACTGTTCCGTAATGTGTCGCTGCGAAGTCAAACGGTGTCGCGTAGGGCATCGAGCGAGCGTTTTCTGCAGTTCCCGAATGAAGTGGTCGTGCTTGAGACCATGCTGGGTAAGAAACTGGCGCTCGAAATAATCGTCTCCTCGTACCCAGGCTGCCGCCTTGTCACGCACTGTCTTGGAGGCTCCGCCTCTCTCCCGGCTCCGCGTAACGATGCGAACGGCGAGTGGACGGAAGCGAGGCGGAGCCTCGGGGGCCAGGCGTTCCCAGGCGGGAGCCTGGGAACGAGTAACAAGCCCGCTTCACCCCGCCGCCGCGTCGCCCAATCGCCATGAGCGGGCATTCTCCTCCTGGTTCCCCATCCATCCAGGTTCGCCGATTGAGCGGATGCCTCTTTGCGGCCCAGGTTGCGAGCAACTTGGACGACCCCGAGGCATGTTCGCGCCCCAGCGAGCCTTCACTAGATTGAGATTGCCGCGAGCTGCCGGTAGAATCCAGGCTGCCCCGGATAAAACCGGCAGTGCAGATTTATCCCGGCCTAGAATAAAACCGGTAAAACCGGGCATCCGACCGGGATTGACGTTTTATCCCGGTGGTTTGCCGGGTGAAGTATTGAAGTTATGTCTCTGAGGATGCCCGCTTGCACATTGTCGGGGCAGGCTTTTCAAACATGGATGACCGAATTCAACGCCGTTTCGACGAACTCGCGGACAACGCTGAATCGATTGCCTCGACCAGACGCGAGAAGACAACTCACGTCCCAGGAAGTGAACCGTTTGTTCGTGGCACTCGTGGGACACCGGACCGAACGTTTACAAATACATTTGTTGATCCGATTCTTGTTGTCCAATGGCAAACCTCTGTTTCGTCGTTGTTTTCACGTGTCTTCGCAAACCACGATCCGACTTTCCAGAGATTCGCGGACGCCTGCAAAGCCAACCTAAACAGCGCGCTTTCGTTCGACATTCAACGCTCAATTTTCAGAGCCGCCAAGGAAGATTTTGAGGGCGGCTATCTGTTTGATATTCAGAACCTCGTGCATTCCGACGTCTTCATCGACGAACTGGAACAAGCAAAGCATTTTCTTGACAAGGGCTTTAAGGTTCCGGCAGCCGTAATTGCGGGCACGGTGCTTGAGACAACGCTCCGTCGAATGTGCGATACGCATTCTGGCCTGACACCATCGGACAATATAAACGCGATGAACAACGACCTGTACACTGCGAATGTTTACGGTAAGGCAAGCAACAAGCAGGTTGGTTCATGGGGCGACATTCGCAATGACGCAGCCCACGGTCGGCCAGACGAGTTCGACCCCAAGCAGGTCAGCCAAATGATCGATGGCGTCCGGGACTTCGTTGCAAAACACATTAAATAGTGACGTAACCAATCGGTGAACCCAAGCGGCGGATCGGGCGGGTTTTGAAATCAACGGTTCTTGGCCGTCGCCCGGTTACGCTGGTCGTTCGGTGAGCGGAAGGCGGACGTCCTCACCCGCGAAGAACCGCCACTCGCACGGCATCCACGGAGTCCCATCGCTCATGAATCGCTCCGTCACCAGACTGCTTCCGGCAGTCGCGGCATTCTGGTTCATCTCGCACATCGCCACGGTGTCCCATGCGGAGCCAGTTGAAGTCGTCATCGAGTCGGTGCGATTGGAGTGCTCCCATTGCCCTGAGGTCTTCGAACTGTATGAGCGTTCGCTCTTCAAAGAGGATTCATCCGCGGTCAACGTGGCGTTGCAAGCGGTGGAGAAGGCGGCCGTCAAACACGTGATCTTCCGCCACACGCAATGGATTGAACCTGAGCGAAGAGTGCGGCAGACGACGCAAACGCACGACTCCACATTGATCCTGGATGTGCTCGTAAGTTCGGCGGACCAGAAATCGTTCACTGTTCAATTCGACGCCAAGTTTACGCAACGCCCTGAGGGCGAGAAACACGAGAATGAGTACGGCTGCGCAACGACCTTGACGTGTGCGTTGGGAGGCACTTTTTTGGCCGGCGGATCTGCCACTCGTGCGGAGTCGCCCGGCAACCCTCCAAAACTTGAAGTGTGCTTCTTTCGCGTCGGCGTCAAGAAGATCGATCCAGGTGACTGACGCGGAAGACGCTGCGCAATGCTTTGCGTTCTCCTCGTACCCAGGCTCCCGCCTGGGCACGCACTGTCTCGGAGGCTCCGCCTCCCTCCCGTCTCCGCGAAACGATGTGAACGGCGAGTGGACGGAAGCGAGGCGGAGCCTCGGGGGCCAGGCGTTCCCAGGCGGGAGCCTGGGAGCGAGTACAAAATCCGCCGGGGCCCGGCGGGCCACTCTGTTAGCACACTAACTGGACAGAAGCCTTCAGCTCAATCCCCGCGGCTCCCAATGAGCAACGAGTTTGCCGCGACCGTTGTCGGGCATCTCGAACCATGAATCTATCTCGAACTCGACTTGCACGAGCGCGCCCGTCGGCAGCGCGAGACTGGTGCCGGTCAACAACAGGACGAGTTCTTCCAGGCCCGGATTATGTCCGACAACGAGAATCCGCTGGTACTCGCTCGGCTGTTGCCGCAGCACTTCGATGTAAGTATCCGCGGCAGCCAGATAGAGTTCATCGAGCAATTGCGGCGTGACGGCCAACCCGCCCCCTTCGACAACTCGTTTCGTGGTCGATCGCGCTCGTTTGGCCGTCGAACTCAGAATCAGGTCGGGGTGCAAGCCTTGATCGCAAAGCAGCTGGCCGATGCGGGGAGCGTCCTGCTTGCCGCGATCGTTCAAGGGGCGATCGTGATCCGTCATGCCCGGATCTTTCCAGCTGGACTTGGCGTGCCGCAGAATCAGAAGCGTTTTCATGCGGGCAATTTCATTCGCTGGCGCGGTGGGGCTCGAACATGGTGAGCTGTGATTGTTTTGTGCGGCGGATCGCATCGCAAGCCGCGCGATAGAGCGTCTCTTGGCTGGAAAGGCTTGGCTGCGCGTCCGGAACGATCATCTCGTAACCACCATCAGGCAACAAGCGGCGAGCTTTCTTCGTGTCGCGGAAATAAGTATCCAAGATGTTGATCAAGCGCCGGCGCGCCGCCGTATCTTCGACCGGCGTGAGCAACTCGACACGGCGGTCCAGATTGCGAGGCATCCAGTCGGCGCTGGAAATGTAAACTCGCTCGTCGCCGCCGTGAGAGAAGTAGAAGATGCGGGCATGCTCGAGGAAGCGGTCGATAATGCTGATCGCTTCAATGTTCTCGCTCAGCCCTTTGACTCCAGGGCGAAGGCAGCAGATACCGCGAATGTTGAGCTTGACGCTCACTCCCGCTTGCGACGCCGCATAGAGAGCTTCGATGATTTGCGGATCGACGAGCGAATTCAACTTGATCACGATGTGTGCTTTCTGTCCCTGTTGCTTGCGTTTTGTCTCGGCTTCAATCATTTCGATGAGCTTGTCGCGTAAGCCGGTCGGTGCGGCCTCGATCTTGCGATATCGGCGCGGTTGCGAATAGCCGGTAATGGCATTGAAAAAGCTCGTCGCGTCGGCCCCCAGCTCCTCGTTGCAAGTCATCAAGCTGATGTCGCTGTAGATCCGCGCCGTGACTTCGTTATAGTTTCCGGTGCCGAAGTGGATGTAGCGTTGAATGCCATGCGGTTCGCGGCGGATGATCAAACAGATCTTGGCGTGCGTCTTGAGTCCCTTGACGCCGTAAATCACTTGCGCGTCGGCTTGTTCCAACAGCTTGGCACCTTCGATGTTACTCGCCTCGTCGAAGCGGGCCTTCAGTTCGACGATCGCGGTGACATACTTCCCGCGCTGGGCCGCGCGAGCGAGCGCGGCAACGATCGGGCTGTTGCGGCTGGTCCGATAGAGCGTCTGCTTGATCGCCAACACATCGGGATCTTCCGCCGCCTCCTCGATCAACCGGACGACCGGATCGAAACTGTCGTACGGGTGGCAGAGCAACACGTCGTGCTGCGAGATGATGTCGAACATGCTGACGGTCGGATCGATGTCGACCGGCGGCTGCGGCGGCCACGGCTCGAGCTTGAGCGCGTCGAAGCCGTTGAGGTCCGTCAGTGCCATGAAGTCGGACAACACCAGCGGCCCCGGCTGTTTGAAGACGTCTTCATCCGGCACCTCCAGCACCTCTTGCAGGAAGGCGAGCAATTCAGGACTCGTATACGCGGCGATCGCCAGCCGCACGCAGTCGGTCGTCTTGCGGGCGTCGAGCAAGTCTTGCATGTCCGCCAACAGATCCGACGCGGTATCGTCGCGAATCGCGATGTCGGCATTCCTGGTAATGCGAAACGGAGTACACTCCAGCACTTCCTCGCCAGGGAAGAAACGGTCGGCGAACATGCTGACGGCGTCTTCCAACAACATATACGAGTAGCCGCCCTCGGAATGCAGCGTCAGGAATCGCCGGGCTCCGCGCCCGAACGGGATCACCGCGAATCGTGCCTGCTCACCATCGCCAGCCTGCGGTGCCAGCCGAACACAAACATTGAGCGTGTGATTGATCAGACGCGGGAAGTCGTCGGCGGAACTGGTGGCCAAAGGCGAGAAGATGGGATAGATGTCGTTCAGGAAGACCTGCGCGGCCGACTGCGATTGCCGCTCGGTCATCTGTTCGGGCCGGATTCGTCGGATGCCATGCTGCTCCAAGCCCGGCTCGATTTCCGTCATGAAGCAAGCGTACTGGTCGGCCGTCATCCGGCGCACCCGCTGTCGAATGGCGGCGAGTTGCTGGGCAGGCGTCATTCCCGCCGGATCGGGCCTGGTGACACCTCGATCCGTCAGAATCTGCAAGCCGCCGACGCGGACCATGAAGAATTCGTCCATGTTCGAGCCGCTGATGGCGATGAACTTCAGTCGCTCCAAGAGCGGGATGGTCGGGTCGCAGGCTTCGTCCAGCACGCGCTGGTTGAACTCGAGCCAACTGAGTTCGCGATTGATGTATCTGCTCGATGTATCGTCGCTCATGCTTGTCTATCCCGCCTCGCCGCGTAGTGCTCGTAACTGAACCTGCAATCCAAAGACCTCTTCAAACATCGAAGCGTTTTGCCGCAGGGCAAGTTGTTCGAGCGACACGTCCTGGACGTTCGGCACCGAGATCACCATACGATTTCCTTTAATCTCACAGCGAATGTTGTTGATCCGCTGGCTGCGGGAATCGTTCAGCGCGACTGCGATTCTCAACATCGCCGCCAACTTCGAAACGGCGACGCGCTCGTCGCGCTCCAACGTTGCATACCCTTCGTGACTTGGTTGCGGCGAAGCCCGGCGGTAGTAGCGGGCCACAATGGCGGCGAGCAGCACTTCCTTGCGTCCAAGGCCGAACAGCTCGCTGTTGCGGATCAGGTACATCGTGTGTTTGTGGTGGCTCGCAAAACCGACATACAATCCGATCTCGTGCAGCAGCGCGGCGATGTACAAGATGACCGCATAGCGATGCTCCAGCTGGTGCAGTGAACGAAGCTGATCGAACAGCTGCCGTGCCGTCTCGGCAACCTGCCGGGCGTGCGGCTCGTCGAAGTGGAACTTGCGGCCGAGTTCGACTCCCGAGCGAATGATTTGATTGCTGAACTCTTCTGTCCAGACGGCATCGCTGGCCATCCCCTTCAGCAATCCATCGCGAAGGTTCGTGTTCGTCACGAGAACATTCTTCAGTTTAAAAGCCCGCGCGAGCTGAACGTAGGTGAGCAAAGCGGGGCCCACGGTGTCGGCATCGGGATAGCTGAGCGCAAACTTGCGGACCAATTGGTCCTCGGACATCGCGAGGATGCGATCGGTGAACTTCTCCAAGGCTGCGAGCGGCACTCGCGCCAATTGTTTCGGGTTCCAGTCGGGAATCAAGTGATAGGTCGCAAACCGCATGTCGCCCCCGAGAGCGATCATCTCGCTCGATTCATCCGGCGTGACATGCTCCAGGATTTGATCGACGGTTCGCTCGATCTGGCTCTCCATGAACTCTTGTACTTTGCCCTCCGGAGCGTTATACGCTTCGAGCGTTTCACGCAATCGCAACGAACCGAGTCGATACGAATTTGAATACAACACGTTTCGATCGTGTACCACGAGCAATTCCGTACTGCCGCCGCCGACCTCGATGACGATCGTTTTACCGGTCTGCAGCGCCGGTTCGGATCGGAGATACGGCAAGATGCCGAGGTAGGTAATGCGAGTCTCTTCGGCTTCGTCGATTGGCTCGATTTGCAGTCCAGTCGCAATATAAATGCGATCGAGAAAGGCGAGCCGGTTGGCCGCTTCGCGCACCGCGCTCGTTGCGATCACGCGGATCTGCTCAGGCGAGACGATTTGATACTCGGCCAGCATCTGCCGATAGCTGCGCAAGACATGCACACAATCTTCGATCGTCGTCTTGCCAATACGACCGGTCGTGAAGGTATTTTTGCCCAAGCTGACGGCTTGTTGCAATGTCTCCAGCACTCGCACGCCACCTTGCGCATCGATCTCGGCGATCGCCATTCGAATCGACGTCGTCCCGATGTCGATGACGGCGACTGGCTTGGGAGCCGCGGAGCGAGGTTGTACGTCTTCCAGTCCCTGTGACATGCGACTTACTTGTATCGAACGGCTGTGAAGTGTTTGTTAAGTGTCAGCTTTAGTTTTTTGCGTGGTAAATGTTTTTTCGGCCCACGCGGCGCACCCCATAACGCCCGCGTCATCACCCAGCTTTGCCGCCACGACTTTGAACGTATCAACGAACGAAGGCATGACCGCCTTGCGTGCCGCGGACGCCACCGCTTCGACATACAGCTCGGGCATGGCCTCGACCAATCCGCCGCCCAACACAATGATATCCGGACAAAGCAGATGCACACACGAACCGACCGCGGTCCCTAAGACTCTGGCCGCGCGTCGCACAATCTGTTCAACAGCTTTGTCTCCGGCGGCAATCGCCTCGGCCAACATGCTGCTTCGGATATCGCCGAGCGTCGTCCCCGCCAGTTTCAAGATCGTTGGAGCTTCGCCGCGGAACGCGGCCTTTGCAACTTCGGCCGAGATCGCCAAGCGACTCGCCTCGGTCTCGAGACAACCACGCAGGCCGCAACCGCAGAGCTGCCCATCCGGTGTGACCGAAACGTGCCCGATCTCCATGCAGGAATTTCGCTTGCCTCGGATGATCTGGCCTTCGTAAACACATCCGCCGCCGATGCCCGTGCCGGGAAAGATACCCAGAGCCGTTCGCGCGGACTTGGCCGCGCCGAACCGATACTCGCCATAGACACCGGCATCCACATCGTTCAGCACGACCACAGGGCGATCGAATTCCTTGTGAAGCAGCTTGGCGAGCGGGACATTCTGCCAATTCAGGTTGACTGCTTCGAGTACGATCCCCTTCTCTTGATCGACAGGCCCCGGAATCCCGACGCCGATCCCGGAGACTTGATCCGGTTCAACCTTTGCCTCCACCAACGCTTCTCGAATCGTCCGAATCATACGGCTCGTGACCGAATCGGCACCTTCAGTACCCTTGGTCCGACGTCGCTTTCTTCCGATCGGCTTGAATTCCGCGTCGTACACCGTTGCCAGCATCTTCGTGCCGCCAAGGTCCAACCCGACCCAAATGTTTGTTTTTTCCACCGTGGACATCCAATTTGTCTTTCAGGAAAAGAGCCGAATCTTTCCGAGCCGAAATTATACTTGTTGCTTTTAGGCGACCGATGTCGCTCCACGGATCAGGATAACCAAGCGAACAGCCCAACGGGAGTGCGGCAGGAATCCATCGTATTAGGACAATGCCAGGAAGGACGCCAGCGGGTCAGCTTCAAACGAATGGATGTCCGACAACCGTGACCGCAGGAGGGCCGCCACGTCCTCTGTGGTGCAGTTGCCAAGTCGAACCCAAATGACCTTTGGTGGATGCCCAAACAGGAGAGCCCGCTGCTGAAAGTCGGTGTCCTTCGACACAATGACAAACCCATATCTCGCCGCATACGCCCACACATCCGAATCCGGTGACGAAGTGAAACCAACCTCGCGGAACCAACCTCGCGGACATGAGCCGATCCTGGGAACTCAGCGATCAGAGAAGTGACGAGACGATGGGACAGGTTTTGGTCAAACAGCATTTTCATGCGGCTGGGACCACCCTCAGCCTCCGTTCCCGGTCGGCCGCATAAGCCAAGCAAGCGCGAACATCATCAGCTGTAAGGTCCGGGAAATCATTCAAGATCTCCTCAATGGACATGCCGGATGCCAGGTATTCCAACACGTCTTGAACCGTAATCCGGAGGCCGCGAATGCATGGCTGACCACTCCGTTTGTCTGGTTCGATTGTGATCAAATGCGAGTAAGTCATTCCCGAAGCCTATCCTGTCCGGTAAAAAACGTCAACGAATACCCAGCTTTGCCAAACATCCAACTTGCCATGTGCGGCCTCCGCGAATTACGCTTAACACGCATCGACACGCTCGTCTGAACGCGATCACGTCGCCACCGGGAGATTTGTAATTATGCGCAGTCAGCGACCGCAAGCTCCAACCACGCCTCACGCTTTCGTGAATTTCAACGCCCGCCGACGCGAAGGTCTGTCGCTTGTCAGCCGCCGCGGGATGTTAAAGACAGGATTTGTCGGCATCGCTGGTCTTACCCTGCCAGCCCTGTTAAAGAACCGAGCAGAAGCCGCGGCTGCGGGGAAGCCGATCGGTGGCAAGAGCGTCATTCTGCTGTGGATGGCAGGTGGTCCGAGTCATATCGACACCTGGGATCCCAAGCCAACTCGGCCGATCGAAAATCGCGGCCCCTTCGGCGTGATCCAGACCAAGCTGCCTGGAGTTCAAATTTGCGAGCATCTTCCCAAACAAGCGGCCATGCTCGACAAGTTCACCATTTTGCGCAGCGTCGACGCACGCAATAGCAGCCACCAGCCGAACATGGTCTTTCAATCGGGCAACCTGGAAGCCACTCCTCGCACCAACCCCAAGGGAGACATGTATCCGGCGATCGGCTCGATCGTGGCCAAGCATCATGGCGCGAACTCGCCCGGAATGCCGCCCTACGTGGCCTTTCAGACCGACAAAACGCACGTTGGTTATAGCGGCTACCTCGGCAAGCAGTACGATCCTTTCATCGCGCAGCAAGCGGCGAAGTTGCCTATTTACACGAACGTCGGTGTCGACACCGGACAAGTCGGCGGCGCGAACTTGTTCGATCTGCCGCTCGGCCTGTCGCAAGATCGCATTTACGATCGCCGCTCACTGCTCAATCAGTTTGACCGACTGCAAAGTGATCTTGATCGACAAGGCTCGATGAACGCGCTCGATACCTATTCGCAACAAGCGGTGGACATGGTGCTTGGCAGCCGCGCCCGCGAAGCTTTCGACATCACTCGCGAGCCGCAACCGACACGCGACCGCTTCGGCGATCACCTGTGGTGCCAAGAAGCGTTAATGGCTCGACGGCTCGTGGAGGCCGGCGCGAGCTTTGTCACGCTCGACCTGAGCTATCACCGTGCATCGGGGACGTGGGACAACCACGGCGACAACATTCCTCCCTACGGCGGCATCAAGAACGGACTCGGCCCCTTGCTGCCATTGTTCGATCACTTGATCACGACGTTGGTCACCGATCTCGAAGAACGCGGTCTGCTTGACGACTGCTTGGTGATCGCGATGGGTGAGTTTGGCCGCAGCCCGCAGATCGGCACGCAAGGCAGCACCGATGGCCGTAACCACTGGCCGGTTGTCATGTCGATGTGCTTGGCCGGCGGCGGATATCGACATGGCCAAGTTGTCGGCGCGTCAGAAAGTGACGGCGGCCAAATCGCCGATCGTCCGGTCACCCCTGGCGATCTCGCGGCCACGATCTATCGGCACATGGGCGTCCCGCTCGACACCACCTACGAAGACGAACGCGGCCGCCCGCGCTACGCCGTCCAAAACAACGGCCAGCCGCTGCATGAGTTGGGCTAGTTCCGTAGGGCGGTCTGCGGCCGCAAATTGTAGACGGCACACTCCGTGTGCCGAATTCCGCACACGGAGCGTGCCGTCTACATTGTGCGTAAAATAACACCAAACCCGCGGATAACTGATGTAGGGCGGTCTGCGGCCGCAATGGTATGGGCCGGCGGATGAGCATTAACAGCGTGCCTCGAGTCGAGTTTGGTGCCGTTAGACCGACGACATCACCAAATGCCTTCGGGATTGCGAACGGTGCCAACACCTTCTTCCCGATAAACTAACTCAATCGATTCAGTGGCTGGTATATTGCGGCAGAACTGGCAGCGTCAGACACACGGAGAAGCAAAGTCATGTCCAAATACATCGTCCGTCGCGAAGACTGCTCCAAACACAACATTTTCCCCGGCGTCGATATCTTCACGGCGGCAGGCGAACGGATGATGCTCTCTTTCGTCGAGTTTGCACCTCGCGCAATCGTCGAGTTGCACAGCCATCCGCACGAGCAAATGGGACTGCTGCTGGCAGGCGAATTGACGTTCACGATCGGCGACGAAGAGCATGTCGTTCAGCCCGGCCAGATGTGGCGAATTCCTGGTGGCGTGCCCCACAAGGCGATCGCGGGCGATGGGCCGGTCCAGGCGCTCGATGTCTTTTGCCCAATTCGCGAGGACTATTTGTAATCGCAACCGGCAGCCTGGACTTGCAAATCGTGGCAGCCCGTTCATAATAGCAGCTAAGGATAAATCGATGGCAACCTTCTATTTCTACTTCTTCTGGTATTTGTTTAGCCCTCGGGTTCGACGGGCCGGAGGAGGTGTGTAGCCTCGATCCTTTTCCAAGGAAATCCAAAGCCCTGAGGACCAAGTGTTCCTCAGGGCTTTTTTCGTTGGCGTGAATCGCCTGTGACCAAGCCCGAGTGAACTGCGGTTCTCCTGATGGTCACTCAACTTTGTTTGCGAGGAGCCAACGATGATTTCAACCGTAGCAACCACGTACTCAGACCAACTGACAAATCGAATCCGGGCGGCCGGTTTCCACTCGCCAATCCGACCAGCGGACTCTACATTACCCCACAACAAGGAGATCTTCTCGATGATCGTCGTCATGCAAAAAGGTGCCACGCAAGAGCAAGTCGACCACATGGTCGAACGGGTCGAGGCATTGGGACTCAAGTCACACGTTATCGTTGGCACCGAACGAACCGTCATCGCGGCAATCGGCGAAAAACGCGAGCAGATGAAAGAGTCGCTGGAGAGCGGCTCGGGAGTCGCCGAGGTTCTGCCGATTCTCGCCCCGTACAAAGTCGCCAGTCGCGAGGTGAAGCCGGAATCAACCGAGGTCATCGCCGGCAGCTTGCGAGTTGGTGCCGGATCACTGGGCGTGATCGCTGGGCCCTGCTCCGTGGAAAGCGAAGAACAGTTAATCTCGACGGCGAAGGCTGTCAAAGCCGCTGGTGCGACTGCTCTGCGAGGCGGTGCGTTCAAGCCGCGGACGAGCCCTTACAGTTTCCAAGGCATGAAGGAAGAAGGCTTGAAACTATTGGCGTTGGCTCGTGAAGAAACAGGGTTAGCCATCGTCACGGAAGTAATGGCGTGCGAAGACGTCGAACTGGTCGGCAAATACGCGGATGTCTTACAGGTCGGGGCCCGCAACATGCAGAACTACCGCTTGCTCGAAGCGGTTGGAAAGTCGCCGCGGGCCATTCTGCTCAAACGAGGCGCCAGCGCCACGATGGAAGAGTTACTTTTGGCGGCCGAGTACATTTTGAACGAAGGCAATCCGAACGTGATGCTGTGTGAACGAGGCATTCGAACTTTCGAGACGCACACGCGTTTCACCTTGCCCGTCGCCACGGTCCCCTACTTGCAGCACAAGACTCACTTGCCAGTGATCGTCGACCCGAGTCACGGGACGGGACACACTTACCTCGTCCCGGCGGTCGCCGCGGCCGGCATCGCGGCTGGTGCCGACGGCATCATCGTCGAAGTCCACCCCGATCCCGAACGAGCCATGAGCGACGGCTATCAATCGCTGAACTTCGCCCAATTTGAAGAGATGATGGTCCGGTGCCGTCGCATCGCTGAGGCCGTCGACAAAGTGATTCGTTGAGGCATCTACCCTATCAAGGCATGTTGATTACGGGCTGGGAACCTAGCGGGAACGATTGAACGGAGTCTGGTTGTCTTCGACCAGCATCCATTCCTGATCGACGGCTAGATCGTAAAACACTTGGACGCTTCCATTGGGCCACCGGATCGAAAGCCGTTCGACGCGATCGCAATTCCCCAGTCCCACGACGATCTGCCGTTGATTGCTGGCTTCAAATCCATCGCCGGCCATTTGCTGAACTGTCCAATGGCGGTCGCCGGTGGTGACGTCCACCACCGCCCCGATGGCATCGCGGTTGGATGACACACCGTAGAGTTGGAGCGCGACAAAGCGGCCGCGCCGCTGAGACGTATTGACAAGCAGCGCGGTCGGTGCCCCCAGGTGTGTCACGCAGAGGTCATCCAAGCCATCACGGTTCCAATCCAATCGGGTGACGGCACGGCCAAAGTAGGGCTCGCGAAAATAAGGGCCCAGCTGAGCGGCAGGCAATTCCGCGAAGCGCGCCGCGCCGTCGTTTTCAAAGAACTGCGGCTGCATTGCACCGGACAATGGGCCAGCGGTGTTCTCGTCGAGGTGCCCATTCGCCACCAGCAGATCCCAATCGCCGTCCAGTTCGGCGTCCAGAAATTGTGCGCCCCAGCCCACCATCGCGGTCGACGTCAATCCCAGATTCGTCTCCACGCTCCGTTCGTCAAACAGCCCGCGCGATTCCCCCGGCATTTGGACAAACATGTTGTTACGTTCCGTGGCGAAATTGGTGACGAAGAGGTCGAGCATGCCGTCTTGATTCACGTCTCGCGCCGCGATCCCCATCGAGCCTTGAAGGTGTCCCAGCTCGTTGTAGGCCACGCCGGCGAGATGCCCCAACTCTTCCATCCTGATCGCACCGTCGGCAGTGCGGTTGATAAACAGGAAATTTGCCACCGTGTCGTTGGTCACCAACAAGTCGAGACCACCAGCGCCGTCGATGTCCGCGGCGAGTACGCCCATGCCCTTGCCGGCTCCTTCGGCAGGGATCATTCCGGCATCCAGCGCGGCGTCGCGAAAGCGGTCGTCGCCCAGGTTCACGTAGAGTCGATCCTGCTGTCCCGGGAACAGCAAGGGTGAACATTGAATGGGCTGGCCGCCTCCTTCGCATTGCCTGCTGAGAGCATCACCACCCAAGTAGTTTGCGACATACAAGTCCGGCAGCCCGTCGCCGTTCAGATCCGCGATCGCCGCGCTTAAGGAGAACTCGTCTCCCGCAGTCCCACTGGTGTGCGTGGCGTCCTGAAAGGTCCCGTCGCCGTTGTTCAGGTACAAGCGATTGGCTCCGACGTTGGCGATATAGATGTCGGGGAATCCGTCGCTGTTCACGTCGCCAATTGCCGGCCCATGGCCAAAGCCCTGGTCGCCAACTCCGGCCAGTCCCGTGGTCGGAGCAAATGACTTGCCATCAAGATTCCGAAACAATGCGTTCTGGGGTTCCTGTCCCGAGTCGCCGGGCGGCCAGCTGCACGATTGTGTCAAGTAAAGGTCTGGCCAGCCATCCTGGTCGTAATCCAGCGCGGCCGCACCGCCCCCCGCGAAATCGAATGTATAGACACGCTTCCTCAGCCGTCGATTGTCCCGAAAGTACGTGAACTCCAAGCCGACCTGACGCGCCGCATCGTGAAAAGTAATTGCGGAGCCAGGCTGCGCCGTGGCGGGTCCTGACGACTTCAAACCCGCGGGCCATTCTGGCAAAGGCAAGTTTGATATATCGATTGTCTTGGCCAAGTTCGCTTCGTCTAGCGTTAGCGGCGTGTCGAAGTTCAGCCGTTGCTCCAACCGTGAAATTGTGTCCTGGGCGAATTCGGAAGCAGCACCCGTTCTCAACAAGATATGGCTCCAGCCCAATGCTTCCCAAAGTCGGCCGAGATTCTCCAGGGCCTTGATCATCTCGATCACTGTCGCGGGTAAACGGCGCCCGTCCTCGCCCCTTGGGCCTCGGATGAGCAGGTCATCGAAGACCAGCAACTGGTCACCGCGACGCTGAAAATTCGCAGCAGCCTCAGGCTGGCCAATCGCAACTAACAACTTGGCGATCAACAAGTGAGCCGCGCGATCGTTAGGAGACCGCCGAAGTGCTTCCCACAAACACCGCACGGCCCCTGGCGTGTCACCTTGCCCTTGCACCCACCTGCCGCGCGTCACCCAGATCGCTGGATGCTGCTCGGCCTCGTCAGGAAGCCGTGAATGCCAGGCCAGGAACTCGCTGCCGGAACCCAACTCAAAAAGCAACTGACCCAGCATGGCCTGCGCTTCCACGACATCGGGATGTGACGCCACCAAGTAAGTCAGTTCTTCACGCGCCACGGCAACGTCGCGCTGCTGCGCGAGCAGCAGACGCAGCGAGCCGACGAGCGACAGGGGATCGTCTGGCCGGACGGTCCCGCAGTAGTACAGAAACGGCACGTCCGAATCGGAATTAATCCAGGTCGCCTCGAGCGTCCCGCCGAGTTCCAAGTGCGCCACGACAAATCGCTTTTGACGCAATACGGCGTGAAGATGAACCAGCGACTCCCAGCTGCGGCCCTCCAGCCGGAGGAGCTGGAGCAACTGCTCGTGTGCGTCAAGCTGCTGCGGGTCACTCGCCAGCGCGCGGCGAAAATACTGTTCCGCATCACTCAAACGCCCTAACTTCGCACACAACGCTCCGCAATCGACATCTGCCATGATCGACTCCGCGCTGCCGTCAGCGCGCACTCGACTCCAAAGAGCCAGCGCGACCTCGTGTTGCTGTTGGGCCAAGGCAGCGCGACCGCCCAGTAACAGCGCCTCTCGGGACTCTGGCTGCCGCTGCAGGATCAACTCGGAGACCCGCAACGCTTCGACAAAGTTGCCGTGGCTGAACGCCGACTCGGCGTCCGCGAGGCTGGGGACCGCCAGCTGTCTGGCAATGTAGAACGTCGCTAGGGCAGCGACCGACAGGGTGGTGGCGATTCCCAAGACCACCGCGCGCCGTCTGAACTGGCGTTCTCGCCTATCGTACGATCCGTTCAATGTGGGTAAGCTCAATCACGTTGACAAGGTTGCTGCCGGAGTCGGTTAGCCAGCCTGCTTATAGCGTAAATGGCACGGTCGCCGTCCGCCAGCATGGACCTTGTACAAAGCCCTACGATCACAGCGGCAGGTGACGATTGCACGGCCCCAAAGGGCGACGTCCGCCGCACGATGTAGGTGGTTATGGCAGCTGGAGAATCATCCGGATAGAATACTCGGACGAGGATCCGCCAGATCGCGTGTGCGGCTTCGGCCCGTTTCTGCAAGACCCATGGACTATCATGCGAAGAATGAGTGGGCGTTTGAATGAACACTTCCCGGGGACAACTTGTATCCTCTTTGTGGTCTATTTCTTGCTGTTCCTCGGTTGCCGTGAGGAGCCTGCGGGCGATGGAACGCTGCGGCCAGAAATGACACGGTCAGAGTTGATTGCCGCAGGCAGTCAGCCTCCGATCTTCAGGGAAGTCACAGAATCCGCCGGCATTGATTTCATCCACCAACCTGGCCCCTTCGGAAATTACTTCTTGCCTCAGATCATGGGTGGTGGTGCCGCCATGTTCGATTATGACACCGACGGTGACCTCGACATCTTTTTGGTGAATGGGACGTTTCGATCAGATGCGGGCGGCACAGCAGCGGGCGAAAAGTTCGCTGCTCAGAAGTCCGCCACGAATCGTCTGTTTCGCCAGGAGGCTGACGGGCGATTTGTTGATGTGACCAAAGGGTCGGGCCTCGAGGATCCCGGCGTATTCGGTATGGGGATCGCCGTGGGAGACGTGAATAACGATGGTCTACCCGACGTCTACTTGACGAACTACGGTCCTGATCGCCTGTTTTTGAACACGACCGAGGGCGTCTTCGTCGACGTCACGAAAGAAGCTGGAATCGACAACCGGCGCTGGAGCACTGCTGCTATTTTCTTTGACTATGATCGGGATGGCTGGCTCGACCTGTTTGTCGCCAATTTTCTGGATTACGACCCTGGCCGCGCCTGTATCGAATCGCAAGGCAAGCCAGATTTTTGCGGCCCAAGTCGTTTTCCGCGAACGCCTGACATCTTGTACCGCAACCTGGGCGGGGACGGTGAATGCCACTCGCGCGCCTGTTTCGCTGACGTTAGCGGAGTGTCAGGGATCGGCGGGAAAATGGGAGCCGGACTGGGCGTCGTGTGCGCCGACTTTAATCGGGACTCGCGTCCCGACATTTACGTCGCCAATGACAGTCACGCAAACTTTCTCTGGATCAACCAGGAAGATGGGACATTCAGCGATGAAGCTATTCTGGCCGGCGTGGCTCTCGATCGCGTCGGCCGCGGACAGGCCAGCATGGGACTGGCGATGGGAGACATAAACGACGACCAGCAGCCAGATCTCGTGATCACGCATTTGGCGGGGGAAACCAACGCTCTCTATCTGAGCCATGAGGGCCACTATGAGGATGGGTCCGTGAAGTCAGGAATCTCGGCCGCCAGCTTCCCGTACACGGGCTGGGGTGTCGCGCTTCTCGATCTCGACCATGATGGCGACCTCGATCTGGCTGTTGTCAATGGTCGGATTGCCCGTACAGAAGATGCTTCCCAATCGCCCAGCGAGTCGGTTCTTGGAGAGCCAAATCCTTGGGCACCGTACTTCGAACCTAACCAACTTCTTATCAACGACGGAACAGGAGCATTTCAGTTGCGGACGAGCAATGAGGACGCGTTCCTCAAAGGTCGGGAGATGTCGCGCGCCCTCGTGGCTGGCGACATCGACAACGATGGTGACATCGACCTATTGGTGACCAATATCGCAGGACAAGCTCGCTTGTTCGTCAACGACGCGGAGAAGTCGGGCAACTGGCTAAGTGTGCGCGCTACGGACCCGCGACATGGCAATCGTGATGCCTATGGCGCATGGATCACGGTTCAGTCCGACGGCCAAAGTTGGCGGCGGTACCTCAATCCGAGCTCCAGTTATCTTTCATCACACGACCCGCGTGCTCATTTCGGTCTGGGAAACGTCGATGCGATCGACCAAATCGAAGTTGTGTGGCCTGATGGCTTAACAGAGAGATTTCACGGCGGTCCGGTCAACGAATTTCGAGTTGTGTCGCGCGGGACCGGAGAATCGCCATGATCGACCTGTCCCAGACTACGGACACACCTCCCGCCGGGCGCTCGGGGCGCAAACGCCTCAAACGGCTGCTGGCCCTGCTGCTCGCCTTGTGCATCGTCCTGATCGCGGTGCGGCTGCTGTACACCCCTTCCGGCGTGTTGTTGGAAGCACCCCAGATCACAACGGACGACCTGCCTCCCTGGGCAGCAGGACAGGTCGCTGCCAAGACTGATGCGATTGTGAGCGCGCCAGACTCTGCCGAGGCCTGGGGCGGACTGGGAATGGTACTTGCCGCCCACAGTTCGCATGCGCAGGCGCGGCAGTGTTTCCGCTATGCTCAAGCACTGGATCCTAACGAGTTTCGCTGGCCGTATCTACTTGGTGTCGGTCTTTCTGCATCCGATCCGCCAGCGGCAGTGAAACCGCTGCGCGAGGCGATTGCACTGCGAAACGATTTCGCTGTCGCGCATATTCGACTGGCGGAGTTGCTTCTGGAAATGGACCAATTCGACGAGGCCCAGGAGCACCTTAGCCTGGCGTTACAGAGCGAACCAAACGACCTGCACGCAATCATTGCGTTGGGTCGGCTGCAGTTGGCGCGTGAGGATCTGGATGCCAGCTTGCTGTCAGCCCGAAAAGCGGTCCAATTGGGACCGCATCTCCGCGCCCCACACGCGCTGTTGGCACAGGTTTACCAGCGTCAAGGTGATCGAGACCGCGCCTTGCGCGAATTGTCGAGTCTCGACAAACTTGCGGATACGCCGCTGGAGTATAACGACCCGATTGTGGCGCAAGTGTTGGCCTTTCGACACGACGCGCAGCCGGCCCGGGCACAGGCCCAGAGGTTGCTCGCCCAGAATCGGTTTAGCGAAGCAATCGAGCTGCTCGGCCCGGCATGGGAGAATGATCCCACCGATCCGAGCCTGCCTTGCGAACTCGCTCGAGCCTTGGCCCAGGTGAATGAACCAGCCCTCGCCGCCGGTGTCTTGGACCGCGCGGCCCACCAACATCCCAATTCCGCCCTGGTCCGGCTGCAGCGTGGCGTCCTCTATTTCCTCCAGTCGGACTATCAAAGCGCCGCCCGCTCGTTTGGCGAGGCAATTGAACGGAAACCCGACTATGCACTGGCCTACTTCTATCTCGGTGAGAGCCATGTCAAACTAGGCAATCAGGCGGAGGCAGTGTCTGCATTCCAGGCCACGGTGCAGCTGGAACCTACCCATACTGGCGCACATCGAAGCCTCGGGCGGGTGCTTCTTGGACAGGGAGAGAAAGAGGCGGCGAAGGGCCATCTGCAGACCGTGCTGGAACTTCTCCCAGGCGATCAGGAAGCTCAGAGCTTACTCGATCAGGCAAAGGCGGGCTCAGATTCTAACTCGGCCGACCCCTCTCGGGGCCTCCCGGATCAATCTTCGATCCCCGAGCCCACGGCCGTGTCATCCTCTCGCCAAACGCCCTCGGAGGATCTTGCGTCAGGACATGACAGGATGTTAGCGCGACTCGTGCAGACGCTCGCGCGGACGCCGGAGATGAACGAGTATTTTGGTGACGGACGTGCCCGCAAGTTGAGGGAAGCCATTCGCGACGTCCGGGGAAAGTCTGTCGAGGACCAATGCCAGCTATATTACGACTTGGCTGATGCCGAACTCTGCTTGGGCCGCGAAGAACACGCTCTCGAAGCCTTCGCCCAATGTCGTCCGTTACTTGACCAACTCACCGACGCGATACCGGTCGAGCAAACTGCGGAGATCCTGTTTCAGATGGGTGTCGCGAACATGCGTCTCGGCGAAATACAAAACTGCTGTCAGCGCAATTCGCCGGACAGTTGCATCTTGCCGATCCGCGGTGCCGGGATTCATCAGAACAAGACAGGTTCCCAGAACGCGATCGAGTATTTCGAAGAGGTGCTGGAACGCGTGCCGCCGAATTCGCGCCAGCATTTGCGCGCTCGCTGGCTGCTCAACGTAGCTCATATGACGCTCGGGACGTATCCGGAGTCCGTGCCAGCCGAGCATCTGATTCCGCCGTCTTCGTTTGAATCCGAGGAGGACTTCCCGGAATTCGTCAACATATCGCAACGGCTGGGGCTCGACACTTTCAGCAACGCTGGCGGGGCGATCGCGGATGATTTCGACAACGACGGTTATCTTGACTTGGTTGTTTCCACCTGGGACCCGGCCGGCCAGATCCGTTTTTTTCACAACAACCAAGATGGTACTTTTTCGGATCACACAACCGAGTCCGGACTCGACGGCTTGTTTGGCGGACTGAATCTCGTGCAGTCAGACTACGACAACGATGGGTACGTCGATATTCTTGTCCTGCGCGGGGCTTGGTTGGTTCACGGCGAGCATCCCAACTCATTGATCCATAACAACGGTGACGGCACATTTACGGACGTCACGTTTGACGCGGGTCTGGCCATCGTTAATCTGGGAACGCAAACTGCGTCTTGGGCAGACTACGATCATGATGGAGACGTTGATCTGTACGTTGGCAATGAAACTACCCCGGACAGCGCGGCTGCGTGCCAGCTTTTTCTTAATCAGGGAGACGGATCATTCACGGATGTCGCGGATCGGGCGGGAGTTACCAACGGGCGTTTCACGAAGGCGGTGGTGTGGGGGGACTACGACGGCGATCGTTGGCCCGACCTTTATGTTTCCAACTACATGGGCAACAATCGACTCTATCGTAGCGATGGCGACGGTACTTTTACCGATGTCGCGTTCGAATTGGGCGTGACGCAGCCAACAGATAGTTTTCCTGCCTGGTTTTGGGACTTCGACAACGATGGGCATCTAGACATTTACGTAGCCTCGTATGTCGCCGGAATTGATCAGCTCGCTTTGGACCATCTTGGTCTGCCGGTACCGGCCGAAACGGCACGTCTGTACCGTGGTGACGGTGCCGGCGGATTTACAGACGTTACCAAGGACCAGGGATTGATGCATCCCACCAATACCATGGGGGCGAACTTCGGTGATCTCGACAATGACGGCTTTCTGGATTTCTATCTGGGGACCGGGACTCCAGATTATGCAGAATTGACGCCTAGCGTGATGTACCACAATCTGCGCGGGAAACGGTTTACGGACGTCACGTCGGCCGGCAGATTTGGTCACCTGCAAAAGGGACATGCGGTTGCCTTTATCGATCGGAACAATAACGGCGATCACGACATTTTCGAGCAGATGGGAGGTGCCTTTGCGGGAGATAGGTTCCACGATGCCCTGTACGAGAACCCTGGGTTCGGGAATCATTGGATCGCAGTCCACTTGATCGGCTCGCGATCCAGTCGTGCGGCGATCGGCGCGAGGATTCGTGTGGACATTGTGGAAGATGGAAGGCGACGATCGGTCTACAAGCATGTCAACAGCGGTGGCAGCTTCGGCGCGAATTCACTGCGACAGACACTCGGTCTGGGCCGAGCGACGAGTATCGAGAAGTTATCGATCTTTTGGCCCACGACGGGCGAAACCCAGGAGTTTCGCAACGTGCAGCCGGATCAGATCATCACGATCGTCGAAGGTCGGCAAAGTTACATCCGCCTCGTGGACTGATGCTTCCACCCGTGGCGTAACCGACATCCCATCAAACTAACAAACACATTAATCAATCAAGGCACATCTCCGAATATGAATCGGTCTCGCACTCACTCGGCAGGCCATGCGAGCAAGCCCACGCGAGTGACAGTGTTTGTAGGATTGGCCGTTGTTGCTGTCGGCTTGCTCGCGACTCTTTTGATCAATTCGTCGTCGAAACGACCCGGCATTGCGGATGCCCGGTCCGCGCTGGAGCGAGGCGACTTTACCGAGGCCTTTCGACTTAGCGAGCAGATTC
>JAQBZB010000068.1 GCA_027622275.1 Planctomycetota bacterium
AGATTCTACTTGAAACGACTAGAATCCACGTTCGTCACTAGATACTAGGAACGAATGGCACTGTCGTGGCCATAACCGCGATCGGGAAGTATCGTGGCAAGCTGACGTACGAGGTTAGTCTGTTTCGAGAAATCGATTCCTGCATCGAAGAAAACGATGTTTTCCTCGCGGATCGTGCGTCTGCCGGTTGGTTTGATAGGGCTCGATTGATGGCCCGTGGCGCACAGGTTGTCGTCCGTAAACATCCGATGCGTAAGAGCGACTTCCGGACCGGTCGACGCTTGAGCCATCGACGTTGAACACGGATCGACCGTTCCACTTCCACTGGTCGCCAGCGCTCGTCTGTAACTCTTCCGCAGTCCGCGTTGCCAACGTGGAGAGGACACTTGTGCAAATCCGACTCCGTGCGTTGCAGTAGCTGGCAGTATTTGGTGAGCAAACCGTGACGCCATTGGTCGAATTCTGAAATCGCCGTAGCCGCTCACACCAGACTGGCCGCACAAATGGATTGGAATCTCGTGGCATGGTTATCTCCTTTACTTCCCAGGAAACAAACCATCCACTCTACCCGACCAAACCAGCATCCCCCCGCCGAACGCTTTCGTCAGGCGGACTCAGTTTCTCAAAACCTGCCAGGATGTGAGCGACGTTGTGGCGACGTTATTCGCAATCCAATGTGGACGTTCACTTCGTCTGCTGGAGCAAGCTGGCGGTTCGCGTCTGCTGGATTCTGCTCCAGTATTCGGTCGGCATGCCCATGGCGATCTTCAGCGCCCCCGTTGCCCCGGCGAAGACACTGTCGTAGGTCCGGCTGACGTTTCCGCCACCATAAGGTTGCAGAGCTTTTTCAAGTTGACCGGTCAGGCCCTTGAGCTGGCTGCCTCCGCCACCCAGGAGAATGTTGCTCAACAACGACCGCTGTATCTCTGGATCAAAGCGAGCCACCAACTCGACGATGCACTCGACAATCGGCGGTACGAGCATCGCACAAGCCTGTTTCAGATGATCCGTCACATCAAGATCGGTTGGTCGACCCTTGACGGGCAGCGACACGATGACACGTTCCTCGGACTGTCCAACGAATCCGTGCTTCTCTTTGATTTCACGGGCCATCTTCATCGAGATCCGGGCGTCGGGCCAGGCATCGACGATCCGATTGTAGAACTCTTCGTCAACTCCGTCCCCGCCGAACGGGATCGTCAACTGGTCATTGTCGTCCGGAAATGTGCCAAACATGGGACAGAGGTCGATCGTGCCCGCGCCGATATCGGCGACCAGCGTCTCGGTCAGGCGGTCCGCCGAGTAAGCCACCGTAAAGGGCTCGGGCACTAACATCACCGCATCGAAAGCACTCCTGGTCGCCTCAATGACGAATTCTTTGTTGACGATGGTCGCGCGGGATGGGACGCCCACGACTGCGTAGACCTGTCCGTCCCGATTGGGCTCGACGAGCGACACAATTTCCTCGACCAGCAGTCGCGCCGCATCACGATGCTTCTCGACATTTCCTTCCCCCAAACCTCGCTCGGTGGGGGAACTGTATTTCAGGACACCGTGCCCGAACGGACGAACCACATCCAAGGCCATCCGTTGGTCGATCACTTCACTGCCAAACACGACTTCTTTCCCCAGCACCGATTTGGCGATGTGATCTTTCGGCCAGCCCACGACGGTTTCCAGTTCGGCCCGACGTCCGTTGGACGATACCACGGAAGTCCGAAAGGTTCCCAAGTCCATCCCGATGAACGTTACAGCATCACTCATGGTTCGCTCCTTTGCGGCTCCACATCCGTGAGCCTCTCGTTGTGTTTGGACTGCTGAGTTGGTTAGGCGGCTTCCGCGACGCGACCAATGCGGTCTTGTACGCGCAGGTTCTCCTGAAAAATCCCTTCCATAATGCCGGTGGGTTTTCGTTCCTCCGATGAGCGCGGCTTGCGCGTGGGCGACGTGGGTGCCAGCGGCTCAAACGCCCGGGCCAGACTCGCGCTCGCCGTCGTGGACTTCGTCGCGCGATGTTCGGACGCGGCATCCGGGCTCGTTTCAATCTCTTGCAGTTCAGCGCCACGAGGCATCGGGCGAGTTGCCTGCAATGGGGCCGGCTCTTGGTGATAGATGGGGCGGGGAGTAATCAGTTTCGCGAACACGATCAGGGCAACGCACAGCGTTCCCAAGCCGAGTATCAAACCACCAACGAAGAACAGGACGATCGTGCTGGCCGCCGTCGATTCTGGATTGGCAGTCGCGGTTGCGGAGACAGGATGCGGCAACTCAGCACGTTCACCCGCATCCCCAGACCAGGCGCGCGGAGCGTTTGCGTAGGGGAGCCCACCGTTGTTTGACATGTCAAAGTTCACGGTGACGGTCGGGACTGGATTCGCCAGTTCATTGCCGCGTTGTGGCGAGTTGTACACGACGTGTTGACTGGGCTTAGGCGAATCGACGTGCGTGCCCCCTGCGACATCCGACTCCACCTCCGTCAAAGTCCTGGTGGTTCCCCGGAAAACTTCGCTTGGCTGCGGCGAGTTGGAGTCGGTGGACAATGGTGCTCGCTTGGATGGTGCAAGTGACCCAGCTGCCGGCCGACTCGAGGGCGTTGATGTGACTTCAACTTCGGCGCGGGGCCCAACGGTGGTTAACTCCAAGGTAGCGGCTGGAGTTGCCCGTCTGGCCATGACCGTTTCGAGCGGCAGGTGCGACTGTGCGCGGGGCGGCTCGGTGAGCAGGTCTCGTGCTTGCTCGGTCAGTCGGGTCGCTGTCGCTAGATCACCATCGTCGGCCAATTGCTGGGCCTTCGTCAGCAGTTCGTGCGCTGCCAACGCCCCACTCATCACTGCGGACTTCACAACACCGGACCTCGTCGTACCCGACTTCACGACAGCCGTGTCGGAGGTCGGTTGTTCGGGCACCGGGGTGGCGGGACGTCGAGTTGATTGAAACTCGCCGTAGAGGATTTCTGCCTTCTCAAAGGGAATTTGGTTGCCGACATCAACGCGTCGTTTTCCCTGCCATACCTCGGCCCTTTGAAAGTCGCTCGTGAAGTTGCCCGGCGGCGGTGTGCCGAGGGCCGTGTTTTGCGGCCATAAGAATAACTCCGGCTCTTGCGCGGCGAGCTGCGCGGACCAAAGAATCAGGGGAGCCACCGCGAGACACAACCGTGGCTTGGTCGCGGCAAACACGATCTTCAACAGACGCGGTAATTGGTGTGGCATAGTTCACTCAACGGATTAGACCGAAATCCACGGGCCTCTTTCGAGATGATCGGTCGGATTGGATGGGATGCTTAAGCCTAGTTTGAGGATTGCGTCGACATTAGCGAATTGCCGGGTTAGTGGAGCGCTAGCAGACGGACTTTCGTCCAAGAAACGCAGAGAGCCCGCCCGCCTGGATGCGCTGTTGTCGCGAGTTGTTCGTTGCCGCTATTGGCCGGGACTAGGCGGACTGATCGCCTCGGGTTGATTCTGCGCGAAGGGGTCAACGGTTCGGTCATAAACTCGCTGAAACACCTTATTGGCGTAGGGGTGCCTGGGATTGCCACCGTAGTACATCACCTCGCGTTGCTGCTCTTCGATGTGGAAGTAGTTGTAGGGGCGAAAGTAATAGAAGTTATGCGGGTGGGAGCGGTATGGGATGTGTAGAGTCATATCCCCCGGTGTGTTACACGGACTGGGCAGTCCCACGATCCCCCACAGACTGCGATGTACTCTCGTTGGAACACAAGCCTGACAACAGCACGTCTCTGGGATCGAGATAGTGTCTTGGTGGATCACGTGTGTGTCGGAGTCGCTGATGCGAGCTTCGATGGCGTGCTCGCTCGCCCGCCTCAAGTCAGCAACTGGCTGGCCTACGGCGGCGGTTCGACGCGCTGAAACTGCCGTCTGATTCCCCGATGCGACGCTAGTTGGAAGGTCGTTGGCACCTGGAGCGATGACCAATACCAGCATTACGACCAGTTCTGATGCCATGCCTGTTCTCCTGTCTATCTGCAACTCCGGCAGGAGTCACGTTTCAGCGTGTAAGTCTTAGATTCCTCCTGACCAATCGGCCACGCCATCCAAGTTCAGACAGCAAAACAGGAACAGCCGGTAATATCGCCGCAGACATCCCACCTTCGCGCACTCGAACGCATGGCCCAAAAAAATCGGTGGAACCCGAGAAATCAAACTAAACCGGACAACCGTTTAAGTCCGAAGATTTTAGCACATGCCAAGCCCGCATGACTTGGGTGACAACTCGCTCTGTATTGGGTATTTAAACATGAACTACCGATTTACGGCTAACGCTACTCGAATGGTAGCCGGCGTACTGCTCGCCAACTTGCTGTGGGCACCTCGCCTCCTCGCTCAGCAACCATTGCCGCCGCTTCGCGGCGATGCTCCGTTTCCCGCTCGGCAGCAAGAAGATCCAAGCGTGATTGAGTCGAATCTGATCGAGGAGGTCATCGAGCCTCAACTTGTACTCGACTTGGATCCGACACGTTCCAAGATCGTGCGGACCAAGTACCCGGTGCATCGCATCGCCATCACCGACCCCGATATTATGGACCTGAACCAATTCGGTCCGAACGAGTTTGAGTTCATCGGGAAACGAAGCGGAGAAACGGCATTGACCGTGTGGTTTAAGGACGAAAATGGCGAAGAGCACCTGTTGCGGTATCTGGTGCGGGTCAACCCAGACGATGCGGATCAAGAGCGCGCCGAACTTGAATATGGGCGTCTGGAGAAACGCATCAACGAGTTCTTCCCCAACAGCCAAGTCCAACTGATTCCACTGATCGACAAACTGATCGTCCGCGGCCAGGCACGCGACTCCGAAGAAGTCACGCAGATCATGTCGATCATTCGTGGTCAGTCAAACGCAAGTGGCAGTTTCGGTTTCGGATTCGGGGGAGGCACTCTTCTCTCGGATGGATCCGTCGCCAGAATTCCAGGAGCCGAAGACCTGCCGCAAGCCAGAATCGTCAACCTTCTGACGGTTCCAGGTGAGCAGCAGGTGATGCTGAAAGTTCGGGTCGCCGAGTTGACTCGGAATTCGGGTCGATCCCTGGGTGTTGACCTTGACGTCATTCAGAGCAAATTCTCGATCCAACACATGATCTCGGGCGGGGGAAACCTCACGGCGATCCTGGACGACGGCGACGTCAGCCTCTTCATCAAGGCCGTCAATGGCTATGGCCATGGCAAGATCCTGGCCGAGCCCACGCTCGTCACGCTCAGCGGCCGTACCGCGACATTCATCGCAGGCGGTGAGTTTCCAGTGCCGACCGCAGTCGGAATCGGTGGCATCGGAGCGGCCAGCACTTACTTTCGGGGTTTCGGCACGCAGCTGTCCTTTACGCCCAGTGTCATCGACAAAGATCGCATTCGTCTTCAAGTCGCGCCATCCTTCAGTTCGCTCAACTCGTCCGCCGGGGTTAACGGCATCCCCGGTCTGGACACGCGAGCCGTGTCAACGACCGTTGACTTGCGCGAAGGCCAGTGGTTGGCGATCGCCGGCTTGATCCAGGACGAGCAAGGTGGCAGCCGAACCAGTCTGTTTGGTTTGGGCTCGGTGCCGGTCCTCGGCGGCCTGTTTGGCACGCAGCAAGTCTCACGAGACGAGACGGAACTAATCGTCCTGGTCAGTCCGGAACTGGTGCATCCGCTGGCAGCGGATCAGGTTCCTTTCCTGCTGCCGGGAATGGAGGTCACGGAAGTGACTGATCATGATTTCTTCTGGAACCAGCAAGTCGAAGGGCAACCCAACCGCCATCATCGCAGCACCGTCTTCCCGGCTTATCAGCATCAGGCTCGACAAGCGAACTGGGATGCGATCCGGATGGCCAAACAACAAATCAAGCTGCACTCGCAGTTCAACCGACAGCAACAACACTACATCTCCGGCCCGGTGGGATTCTCCCGCTAACGCTCGGTAAATTGAAATTCACGTAGGGGGGACTGAGTGATGACACATACAGCCAAACGATCCTGGCTTGTTCTTATCGGAGTTGTTTCGATGGTGGGGATGGGGACGGGATGTCGGTCGGCCGCCTCCTTGTTTCATGTCCCGCCCGTGCCACCTCAGATGCTGGGAACGACCGTAGATCAAATGATGGAGCAACAAGAAGTGAACGCCGAGGCGTCGAAATACGTCATCTATCAGCACGAGTTCGAGCTGAATGAATTTGGTGACAATACGAAGGCACCAGGTTTGCGTTTGAATCCCTATGGCGAAGACCACCTCAAGCGAATCGCGGCCAACCTGCGAGAGCATGGTGGAGTCTTTCCAGTAGTCGTGGAGCGCAGTCAAACCAGTTCCCGCGAGGGAACGGAGTTCAAGTTCCCGGTCCATTACAACGCGGAACTTGATCTGAAAAGGCGAACGGTCGTTGTCGCCGCCTTGGAAGAAATGGGCATCGGAGACGCAGACAATCTGGTTGTGGTGGCACCGGCCTTTGCTCAACCGTACACTTCTGTCGAAGCACAAGGCGCTTATCTCCAAGGGATTCTCGGCGGCGGCGGCGGCGGTGGTTTCGGCGGCGGCGGAATCTTCTAACGCAGAGTTGGATCGGCCTCAACGAAAAGACAGGAGTTGGACATGAATCTGAAGCGGTGGAAGTGGGGTTCGGCGGCGATCGTGGGGCTGCTCGTCACTTCCGGATGCCATCTGATCAAGACGGCTCCCCCGTCGCCCCCGCCGGTCTCTCTCGAGGACAGCGCGGAGACGCGGATGAGCCTGGCCAAGTTACGCGAACGACATGGTGAAACTACTGAAGCCGCTGAACTGTATCAGGCCATCCTCCGCGATGATCCGCAAAACCAGGCGGCACATCATCGCTTAGCCGTAATCGCGGCACAGGGTCAACAGCTGGATCTGGCCGACCATCACTTCGAGCAGGCCTTGGCGAGTGGCAAGCCGACCGCCGAATTGCTCAGCGATCGTGCTTATGCCCATTACTTGCGAGACGAACTAGAGATGGCCGAGAACGCCGCCCGTGCTTCGCTGGCGCTGGAACCTCACAACGCCGCCGCACACAATAACCTGGCTTTGATCCTGGGGGACAAAGGACAATTCGACGCCAGTTTGGCGGAGTTCCGTGAGGCGGTTGACGAGGCGGAAGCTCAATCGAATTTCGCGTATGTGAAAGCGATGGCCGGAGACTTGGCCGGTGCCGAGAAAACCTATCATCACGCACTCGAGAAGAACAGCACGCTGCGGCCCGCCGCCCACGCCTTGCTCGAACTACATGACCGTCGCAAGGGCGTTGTTCGTGACGTGGCACCACAAATCGCAGCGGTCGGACCAAGATCCGAAGATCGTGCCGTCCTCACATCTTTCTCCAGCCCAGCCGCTTCTCCCACCGCGCAGCCAATCGGTGTCCCAGGCGCGGGCGAAATGACGGACAACGTGCGTGATACCGGTGTCCGCCGTAACGTCGCGCCAAGTGTACAACAAGTGTTGCATCAGCAAGCCTTGGGATGGCCAGCTGATATGACGACGGGGCAATCCGCCGCCGGGCAGCAGTTCATACCGAGCGGCGAACAGAGGCGGTAAGCAAACACCGCGAATCAGCAGGACATCGCGCCTTAGCGGCAACTCAACTGGGTAGCCCCTCGATAGCGATTGATGCGCCCCTCTTCTTCGTTGAACCGACTTTAACGTGCCTCAGCGAAAGACAAAGTGCCGGCTGAGCAGGTAATTAAAACCTGTTCCCGCGATCACGCCGAGCAACGCCGCCAGTAACTTCCAGTCTTGAAAGAACGGCACCTGATTGCTCAGTCCCACCGACAGGGACCAATTCACCAACCCGCCTAACATACAGGCCAGGCCGAACAGCACGTACTGCTTGATCACCGAGTCTCTCCGGCACTCGGCGAAAGTGAACCGTCGATTCAGGCCGAAGTTCCAGCTCATCGCGATCCAGATCGCCAGCGCGCGGGCAGCGGACAAGGGCAGCACGGTCAGCAACACCGCATAGCAGCACAGATCCACGATCACGCCGCTCGATCCTACCAGCGCAAACTGCAGCGGTTGGGCCACCGCCCCCAGCCTGAACCTATACAGCCGCGCCAGGTGCCGCAAGTAATTCAGCTGTTCCTTCAGCGTCAACTTGCTCGTGCCGTGCAACCGGTCTCGAAAGCGGATGGGGATTTCTTTCACGTTCTGGCAACGTGACTTCACCATCAACTCCAAACCAATTTTGTATCCAATCGGATCCAGACGCTCGGCCGCCTTGAAAGTCGCAGCGCGCAGCGCAAAAAAGCCGGCCATCGGATCCTTGGCCGAGGTTAAGGGCCAAGCGAGCAGTGTCGCCACTTTCGAGTTGAGCCAGCGGAACAGGCCCCAATCCTCGTCGGTCTTGCCGCCAGAAACGTAGCGGCTGCCGATGACAAAGTCCGTGGAATCCTCCTTGATCGCCGCGACTAGTTCAGGAACCCGCTCCGGTGGATGCGACAGATCCGCATCCATCACGACCAGCACCTCGCCCCGCGCGTGTTCCATGCCATGAATCACGGCGCTCGACAGGCCTCGCTCACGGTGACGAACGACCAGGCGTAGCGGATAGTCCTGCGCCAATCGCTCACACACTTCAGGCGTTTCATCGGGGCTGTCGTCGTCAACAATGATGATCTCGGCGCTCAAATTGGCTTCGTCCAGCGCCTTCGCCACCAAAGGCACCAGTTCGGGCAGATTCTGAGCCTCGCAATAGGTCGGCACGATCACAGACACTTCGATCGTCGCCGCGCGTGTTAACGAATGGACCGCCGGCGTACGAGTTGTGTTTACATCGGTTGACATATCGAGGTGGGCATCTCCGTCTGCGAACGTACAGCGAATCGCATACCGTTGCGATCACGCCCACTTTGCCGTTGCCCGCAGCCCCCCTCGTCTACCTGGGTTTACAAAATGTTAACAGATGTTATCATCTTCCCCGTTCTGGCAGTTTCCTTGTTTCCTCACGTTAACTCTAAAGCACGGAATGCACTCGTGCGGGGGGATTATGATGAGATGGATTGCTTTCTTTGCCGCGACGACTTTCACTCTGCTGGTGTTGGCGTTACCGGGTGCAGCTCAGACCTATGTGCTCCCCGAACCCTCGGACGCCCAGCCCTTGTACGCCTCGCCCTCTGTGCGACACCAGCCCTATCTCCACCCCAAGCGCTATCACGGATTATTGACGAGTCTCATGAACAATCCAGGCTATGTCCGCCCCCAGCCAGCAGTCGCGGAGCAAGATGTTGATACTCGCAGAGTGACCGTAAGCCTTTGCGTCGCTCCTCCGGGGGCGTCCCCGAGCGTCAACTTTCGACTGAAGCGAGCGGGCGAGGTGCTGGCCGAAAAGCCTGCCGATCCGCGCGACAAGCTGGAGTACGAACTACTCATTCACGGACCAACTGGCGACTTCAAGGTCCACATTCCGATTGGTGCCAACAGCAGCATTCGGTCGGTGTACGAACAGTACGGCACCGAACAACCCGAACTGGTTGTCGACGCGCTGGCCGAGCTTGGCGAACCCGTTGTCAGCGTTGTCGCCATCCGCCGCCAATTCACAACGCAGCATTACGGCGGCAGTCAGGCAGGCCAACTCTTGGAGTTCTCGCTCTGGACCCCCTACTATCGGATCGAACTTGGAGACCCAGACACCGTGCCGCAACTCGTCCAGGTTCCGCGAGTTGACGACTCGATCTATCGCTTGGCGCGGCGGAAGGCCAATCTGCACCTGAAGCCGAGTCGTCAGTTCACTGTCGTCCAGATCAGCGGCGCGGAGACGCCGAAAGCGTTGGCGGACTCCCGACCGAAAGCCGTTCCACCGCGCGCTCCCAATGACTTGCCGTTCCCCGACCCCTTCTCGTCTGATGAGGCTTAACGTGAGACGACTCATCCTGGCCTGCCTGTCGGTCCTTTGTCTCGCCACCGGCGGTTTCGCCCAGCAGGCGCGAGACTTCACCCTGGATTCCCTCTTGGTCTACGACATCCGCGCCGTGGCCACGAGTCACGAGATCGTTGCCAAGACGGCGTTGGACGTCGATCCGCGACCGTTGCAGCTCGCGGAGTTGACAGGCATCGGCGTGCCCGTGCGTGTCGAAGATACGAACATTCAGGACCCGTTTGCTCGCTTGACTTGGTATCGGATCGCCGGAAGCGAGCCCGAGCCGCCACGTTTGGTAGTCGTCCAAAACCGCTTCGGATCCCAGCGACTGACGCTGGGTCGATCACGGTTTCTGCTGGCTCCCGGCCGATCCACAGGAGCGCCGGCTGGAGCAGTTTCCCAGCTCGATTATTTTGTCGTCTACGACGTCATCGATTGCAAACCGTTCAGTCGTCACATTTCACTGGCGGGGGTGGACGGAGTGGAAGCAAAAACCACCGTGGATGATCCGCGATTCTTCGCGGTCCCAGCTGCCATCGAACAAGACGGCGAACTGACGCAGATCATCAAGGCCGATGAAGCGCTGCTGTTTTACCCAACGCAATTACAATCCTCGCTGGAAGTCGAGGCGACGGTCGTCGATTCGTTGGCACATCGACGACTCACGGTCCGGCGACCGGTTGTGCTGGGAGTTCCCACGCACTGGGAACTGGTCGAGCCGATCACCGGGCTGGATCATTTCCGAGTCTACGACGTTCCCGACGTTCCCTTCGCGAATCCGCAGTTTGTTCGCCTGCAGGGAGTGTTCGATCCGTACTCCGTCCATGCAACAGCCCGCCAGCTGACTCACGTCGCCACGCCGGTGGCGGTTGACGACACACAAGTATTCGACGCGGAGAGCCAGTTGATCTGGTATGCCATCGATCACTACAGTCCGGACCCGACACGCACGGTAACGATCTGGAATCGTTTCGGCGAGCAAGAGCTGACGTTGGGCCGGGCCGCCTATCTGCTGACTCCCGCTCCGTCGCCCAGCGACATTCCTCGTCCCCGCGAAGGATCCGCCGACGCAAGCCCAAAAAATTCTCCGCAACTACGTGGCTTTTCGCTCCGCGAAAACGCGCCCGTTCGTGAAAAAATGGGACTGGCTCCGAGCGGGCGTGCGAGTTTCCCAAGTGATTCGAGTAGTTGCGAGGTGCCTGTCCCAATTTTTTCACAGCGTCTCCGCGAAAACGCGTCCGTTCGCACAGCGAACGGCCACGTGCCCGTATCGATCCGGTCCCAGCCCCACCCCGACTTGGATCACTACAAGGTCTACGTCGTACTCAAGTGCTGCCGCGGGCGTCGTCAGCCCCTCGGCATGCAGGACCGCTTCGGCACCCAGACCGAAGTTCCCATTGGGAAACCCCTGTTCTTTTGCGTCCCCACGACCAAGAAACGCGGCAACAATCCGACGGAGCCGATCCAGTCACCCGACAAATACCTGACCTTCTATCACACGGCTCCGAGTCCAGTCTCTGGCGAACTGACGATCGAGGATCAGTTTGGGACCAACACGGTATCGCCTCGCGCTGCCGTGATGCTGGGTGTGCCAACCCATCGCTTCGAGGTGTTCCCGCGCATCCGTCCGTATCCAAATCGGGACCTCGCGATTCCCAACCCCAACGACATCGACGGGATCACCGAGTGGTTCGAGTCGCTGTTGAAGCACGCCGCCGAAGAACAGTAGCCGCCACACCCCACGTGGCCATTCGCTCCGCGAATGTGCGCTTCTCTCACGGAGAGTCAAACCCAGCGTTGCAAGAAAACGGCGTAGGATGGGCACTCCTGCCCGTCCTTTTCAGGATCGAAACCCAAAACGATGATCGGTTGTCGGTTCCACAATTGATGAAGTCTGGAAATAGAAAACCAACATCGAGTTTGGGTAGTGATACCGATTGACATTCCGCCTCGTGTGCCACTGGCTCTGCCAGTGCGTTCCAGACCTCGGTATTGCCCACTTGCGGCGTGCTTGATCGATGTTGAGGCAAACCGAAAGACACTGGCGGAGCCAGTGGCACACAGCGGCCTCGTTGTAACTGGATTCGCAAGAATTCAGCCGCATTGATTCGGAAGTCTTGCGACTTCCGCTACGGTTAACGGAGAACCGCTCTAAACCTCACAAACCGTAATGTTTGGCCGCAATGTTGCGACGTACGTTGGGGGCCGCAACGGACGGATTGGCAATCCGTCCTACAGCAAAGTTAATGCAACGCTGGTGTTAACACGCGGCAACACCCATAGTCTTTGGCGAGTCCATTACGCAACAAACATGAACAGATTGTTGCCCTGTTTCCTGACGGTTACACAACTTCTTCGCGGCTAACGATCGTTAGCGCCATTTCCTGTAGCGCACCGCGCGATGATCGGCGTAACTCCCTGTCCCGAGTTGATGTTCCGTCGCTCGCCCCCGAAACTCATCTCTCCTTTCTCGCGAGCTGGCCGCGCGCCACACAGGGCAACTTGCCGCCAGACGTTAACGTGCGCTAACGCTCTCCTGCGGTCGGCAGCAAGGCGAGCGATCCGTTGGACACTTGGCACACCCCATGCAAAAGCGTCGCGTTGGCCGGTAGTCGCTGCGCGCATGGTGTGCGCAGCGGATTCGGCCAAAACACTCGCCGCGCTCTGAGCATGGCGAGCCTCACGTGGCCGTTCGCTCCGCGAACGAGCGCGTTCTCCAAAGGAGCGCATTTTCGCGGAGCGAAAAGCCACGTAAGCGGCTCACCACAAGGAGCGTGACGGATACTGAAAGATGCAGCGCTATGACCGACCGACAACGCTCCTTCTGGCAGACCCTCTTCCGTCGCCATCGCAAAAAGAACAGAGCCATTCGCCAAGCGCACCAGCGTTTCTTCCTGCGCCCGCTGACCGAGCGGTTGGAAGATCGCCGCGTCCTAGCCGCGGTGGTGTTTGTGGATGACGATTGGGTTGGGCTGAGTAACGGTGACGATCCCGATGGGGCCGGTCCGCGACAGGAGATCGGTTTAGACGCGCATCGCACGATCGAAGAGGGTGTCACCGCCGTTGACGCTGGGGGAACCGTCAATATTGCGGCCGGCACCTACATCCCCGACGACTCGCTGGAAGGTTCGGTGAACGACAACCAGAGCCCCATCGCGCCGATTCCGACTCCGGTAAGAATCAAGATTCCGACCGCCAAGAGCAACATCACGCTTGATGGCGAGCCAGGCACGGTGATTGACATGTCATCGCTGTCGGACACGCTACTTATTCCAGGCTTTGAGATCGCCGGCCTGCAGCCGTTCAACAAGTTGCTGTTCGGCGTCGATGGGCCCGGCTTTACGCTGCAGGACATCGAAGTGATCAATCCGCTGCGCGTCGTCGTGGCGGGATCAACCGGCGGCGACGACAGCACCCCGTTCGCCAACAACCTGACGATTCAGAACGTCACGGTGACTTACGCGGACAACGGCGGTCTGCCCAGTGTTACATCGCGCGGTCTGGTCGCCACACGAACTTTCGTGTTTGACCAGAACAATGTTGGGTTTGAGATCGCCCACACCACCGGGCTGCAGATCCTGAACAACACGATCGACAGTTCGGCTGCGAGCGTCGGGCCCAGTCTGGAAGCGATCGAATTACGCGGGCATTTCGACGGCGCGTTGATCCAGGGCAACACGATCATCAACTACGCCGACGCCATTGTTTCGAACAACTTCGGCGGCGGATCGGCCGAATTCAACTCGTTCAACATGCAGTTTCTGGACAACAACATCACCATGCCCGGTGCCGCGGCCGGCGAGTTCTTCGAGGGCGGGATTGTGCTGGTCGGTGTTGAGGATTCCGTGGTTTCCGGAAACACGATTACCACCAGCAGCGGTTTTTCGCCCGATGCCGGCATCTACGTCGCCACGCGCAACACCAGCAACACCGACAACATTACGATAGAAGACAACACGATCTCGAACATGCGCTGGGGCGTGACCCTGCAGGAAGACTTCAAGGACACGACCTACACAAACATCTCCATCACCGGAAATACCTTTAACAACAGCGGGGGAACCGCAGACGCCGCCGGCATCTACATCGACTTGGCCGAGCAAGCGGCGATGACGGGCGGCAGTTCCATTACCATCACCGACAACAACATCACCAACAGTCCCACCGGCGTGTTCATTGCCGGCGATACCGCGACCATCTCGCTGGGCAACATCTCTGGCAACACGGTCGGCGTGGACGCGACGACCGCCAGTTCCCCAGTGGACGCGCGCTTCAACTTCTGGGGCGATCCGTCGGGACCGTCCGGAGACGCAGTTGATCCGAACACTCCTGCCGTTGCCAGTGGCAGTGGTGACTCAATTGTTCCCGGCAGTGGCGGATTGCAGGTTCGCTTTGACGAGATTCTGCTGGTGAATCCCGTGGGTGGGTTAACGATTCAAGGGACGGCTGGCGATGACTTGCTGATTATCAGCGCCACGAGCACTGATGACGGCACGTACACTCTGGTTTCAGACGGGGTTGTGGGGCCTGTTGTGCCCTTCAGTGACATTCAATCACTCTCATTCGTCGGCTTCGATGGCGACGACATTCTGCGGATCAACAACCCCGCAGGCGGTCTGTTCAGCCCGGTCAACGGCATCGGTTTCGATGGCGGAGCCCAAGCGGACGACGTAGCCAACAATCCGCCAGGTGATGCGATTGAGATCCTGGACGGAACGGCGACCACAACAACCTTCAACTATGAAAATGCCAACGACGGCAGCATCAATCTGGATGGCACTTCGACCATCGAGTACAGGAATCTGGAGCCGATCACCTCGACGATTACCGCCACGAACGTCACGCTCAACTACAGCACAACCGCCGAGACGATCACGGTCACCGACGCCGGCGGCGGCCAAACTCGTGTCAATTCGACGGACGGTGAAACCACGGCCTTCGACAATCCATCCACCACATTGACGATCAACGGGGGCGACACGGGCGCTGATAGCATCAACGTCAACGGTTTCGGTACCGGCTTTGCGGCCGCGCTGGTCATCGATGGCCAAGGCGGCAGCGACACGGTCACACTCAATACTGATCCCGACAATGCCTCGGTCACCGTGACCGCCGAGACCATCAACATCGACGGCGGTGCCGTGACCACCACCGGAGATCAAACCTACAACGGCGCGGTCATTTTGGGCGCCGACGTGACACTGACCGATACCGGCTCGACAGGCATCTTCTTCAACAACACGGTCGACAGTGATGACGGCGCGAACACGCCGCGCGATTTGACCGTGGTGACGACCGATTCGAACGCTGAGATCGAGTTTAACGACGCCGTCGGCGGCATGGAAGTTTTGGATCAAGTGACGATCACCAACGCCGGCCTGCTGGTTATCAACGCGCTGGCCGACTTCTCGCTCGACGGAGCCTTCAACCAGAACGGTGCTGGTGCAGTCGAAACGTCGGGTGACATTACAACCACCAACGACGCGATCTCCTTCAGCGGCGCCGTCAAGCTGACCGCCAACGTCGCGCTGAACACCGATACGGGTGCCGGCAATATTACGTTCAGCAGTACGCTCAACGACGATGGCACGACGAGCAACCGCGATTTGGATCTGACCGCTGGAACAGGTAACGTGACGTTCACCGGCGCGGTGGGCGGGACGCAGGGGCTCGACGCCGTCACCATCAACAGTGCGACCAATGTGACAATTACGTCCACGTTCAAAGCCGAGAGCTTCAGCCAGACCGCTGGCACGGGCGAGACGGAAATTAACGGCGACGTCACGATCACCGACGACACCGCCACGGCCGGCGTCTTCAAGGTCAACACCGCCAACATCGACATCAACGCCAATATCACCACCGACGCGCGGAACGTCGATCTCGATGCGACGACGTCGGTGGATCTGGCCACCGGCAAGTCGATTACGACGAGGGACAATAACTCCACGCAACGAAAGCTCAACTCCGGCAGCGTTGACATCGACATCTCGGCGGCTGGGGCGGTGAACCTGGTAGGCTCGATTGTCACGACCGGTGCGAATAACACGTTTGGCACCAGTTTTGACGGTGGTCAAGTGACGATCGATACCTTCGATGGCGGCATCACCGTGGGTGGCGGGATTACCACGTCCGGCGGGTCAAACGATTTTAATACCACCGGCGGTACTGCCGGATCGATTGCGATCAACGCCGGCGACGACGGAAATAGCGGCGGCGACGATATCAATATCAACGGAGCGTTAACCGCGCGCGGTGGCGCCAGTGCAGGTACGTCAGGAAGCGGAGGAGCAGGCAACTCGATCAGCATCATCACGGACGACGGTTTGATCAGCGTCACGGCAGCGATCATTTCATCCGGCGGCAGCGGATCCGTGGGAGTTTCCAATGGTGGTAACGCCGGGTCGATCACGATTACAAGTGGCGACGCAAATACGACTGGCACCGACACGATTACGATTGGCGCTGCTCTTTCTGCCGTGGGTGGATCTCCAACACTCTCTGGCAACGGAGGCAACAATGCCGACATCACGATAAGTTCGGCGGATGCTCTGGCCATTCAGGCCCCGATCGCTGGCGGCAGTAACTCGGCCACGGCGATCAACATTGATGCGGCAGGCAACATTACCAGTACCGCGGCTGGCACCATTACGACGACGGCACCCGTCAATAATCTCAACGCGTCGGGTGGCGTCGATATCGATGCAGCCGGAACCGGGTTGATTGATCTTGACGGAGCTATCATCACGACAGGTCAGACACAAAGTCTGAGCGGCGGCAGCGCTGGCGGAAACGTCAACATCAGCACGATAGATGGTGACATCACAATCGACGCGGCAATTACCACGACGGGTGGAGGAACAACTGACGCCACGCTGTTGGCTGGCAATGCTGGAAACATCACGATTGCGGCTGGCGACGCTGGTGGCTCGGGCGCTGACGACGTCAATGTCAACGCCGCTTTGACTGGCCTGGGCGGCAACAGCACGGTCGGCTCGGGAGCGGCTGGGAACGGCAGCGTGGTGAGCATCACGACCACCGACGGACTAATCAGCATCGCTGCGGCGATCATCACCTCCGGCGGCAACGGGACAGCCAGCACTTCCAACGGTGGAAACGCCGGGACGATCACGATCACGAGCGCCGACGCCAACACGACGGGCACCGATACCGTCACGATCGGCGGCGCGCTGACGGCGAAGGGCGGAACTTCGGCAGGCGGCACGGGCGGCGACAACGCAGACATGGACATCACCGCTGCAGCGTCTCTAGCCATTAACGCGGCGATCATGGGCGGCCAGAATGCCACAACCGGCATCGATCTGAACGCGGTAACCGGCATCACGAGCAATGCCTCAGGCGACATCACGACGACGGCGGTCGCCAACAGCGGCAACACATCGGGCGGCGTGGACATCGACAGCACGGCTGGCACGATCGTACTCTCGGGGTCGATCACGACCACTGGTGCGGCGCACGACGCGGGAACTGGCAGCGCGGGTGGCCAGGTTACGATCGACACCACCAACGGTTTGATCACCGTAAACGCCGGCGCCACGATCACCACCTCGGGTGGTGCAGCGACCACGACCGCCAACAACGGCGGCAACGCTGGACAAGTCATCATCCAAAGCGCGGGCACCGGTGACGACGATGACGTGACGATCGGGGCCGCCATCAGTGCTCTTGGTGGTGCGGATTTCGACACCGGCACAGCCGGCGCGAATGGCAATGTCAAGATTGCCTCGCAAGACGACTTGTTCCTCAACGCGGCCATTAGCGGCGGCTCGACGACGGTGGCGATGGGGACGACTGGCATCGACTTGGACGCCGGCGAGACTTTCGTTAGCAACGCCGCCGGCTTGATTACAACGACGGCGACGGCAGACGGCACCAACGCCGCAACGGCTTCTGGTCCGGTGGCCATCGACACCGCAAACGGCCTGATCACGATCGGCGCAGCCATCGTGACTTCGGGCGTCGCCGGGCCCTCTGGCGATTCGCCTGGCGGCAACGCCGGTACCATTTCGATCACTTCCGCGAACGGAGCTGGAACCGATGATGGCATTACGCTCAACGGCGCGCTGACCGCGCTCGGCGGGAGTCCCAACGGCGCCGGGACCGCAGGCGTAAACGCTGACATCTCCGTAACCACAGCCGATACCTTGGCGGTCAACGCCGCCATCAGCGGCGGAGCGAACGCCACCACGGGGGTCGATCTCGAAGCTGGCGGCAACATCACCAGCAACGCCTCCGGCGACATCACGACGACGGCGCTCGTCAACAGCAGCAACGCTTCTGGTGGCGTGGACATCGACAGCACGGCTGGCACGATTGACCTGGACGGCGACATCATCACGACAGGTGCCGACCGCAACGCGTCGCCAGCCAACAATGGCGGCCAGGTCACGATTGATACGGCCAACGGATCGATCACGATCGACGGAGTCATCACGACTTCTGGTGGAGCCGCGACGGCGGGCAACTCGAACGGTGGCGACGCGGCGACGATCGCGATCACGGCTGCCGACGGCGCGGGAACCGACGACGGGATCACGATCAACGGGGCTCTGACCGCCAAAGCGGGTTTGGCCAGCGGCAGCGGCGTGTCCGGACAGAACCACGACATCGCGATCACGACGGCGGATGCGCTGTTGATCCAGGCGGCGATGATGGGCGGCAGGAACACAACGACAGGCATTGACTTGATCGGTTCCTCGGTGACCACGAGCGGGGCCGGCACGATCACGACCACGGGGCCGGTGAACACCGACCTCCGTCCGTCCGGTGGTATTGACATCGACGCGACGCGCGCGATCGATCTGAATGGCGCGATCACGACGACGGGCGCGGCCCGCAACGCCGGGAATGGCAATGCCGGTGGCCAGGTCACGATCAACTCGACGACCGCTGGCCAGATCGACATTGATGGTGGGATCACCACGACAGGTGGCGCGACCAGTGAAGGTACATCGACCGGTGGCGTGGGTGGCAGCGTGACGATCGGCACGACGGATGGTTTGATCAACGTCACGACAGCGATCACGACTTCAGGTGGAGCCGGCACCGCAGGTATGGACGGTGGCGGCAATGCTGGAACGATTAGCATCACCAGTGGCGGCGGAGCGGGCGACAACATCACGCTGACCGGCGCGCTAACGGCTCAAGGTGGTGTCGAAAGTGGAACCGGCACGGCTGGCAACAACGGCAACATCACAGTCACTTCGGCGGGCACGCTGGCAGTCAATGCCGCGATTAAGGGTGGTCAGAATACGACGACCGGGATCGACCTCGCGGCCGCCACTGGCATCACGAGCGACGCCTCCGGCACCATCACGACGACCGCCGTGGTCAACAGCCAAACGGCGTCGGGCGGTGTGGACATTGATGTAACTGGCGTCGGAGCGATCAGTCTGGCGGGGGCCATCGCCACCACCGGTGCTGGCACGGACAGTGCCACCGCCAGCGCAGGCGGCCAAGTCACGATCGACACCTTCGACGGCGCGATCACGGTCACTAACATCACCACGAGCGGCGGTAACGGCACGGCCGCAATTACCAATGGCGGAGCTGCCGGCGCCATCGCCATCATCGTGGGCGACGACGGCGGAGGCGGGGATCATGACCTGACGCTCAATGGCGCGATCATCGCGCTCGGCGGCTCTGAAGGCGCGGGCGGCACCGCAGGAACTGGCGGCACGGTCGAGTTGACGGCTGACGATCAGATCATTGACGGCAGCGACGCGGCGACCGACATCCAGGCCTTGGCCGCCGAGTTGATCGCGGTGACTGGCATTGCCACCGGAAGCGATCCCGACAACCGGCTTGAAGTCGATCTCACCAATCTCGCCGCGACGACGGCTTCCGGCGACATCTCGATCCTGGATGTGGCGGGTGGTCTGACAATCACCGACGTGAACGGAATCATTGGCGCAACGGCGACCAGCGGCGTTAGCATCACGGCTGGCGCGGTCGGCGACGACATCACGATCACGGCGCAGAGCCCGCTGACCGTGAACTCGCCAGTCGCCAATGCGGGCGGTGGGAATATCACCCAGACCGCTAGCGGGAGCACGGACAGCGACGACCTGACGATCAACGCCAACATCACGGCGACAGGTGGGACTGGCAATATCACGCTGAACGCCGGCGATGATATTCTGCAGACCGGGACGGCAGCAGTTAGCGCGGCGAGCAGCGGTGCGGTTGATTACAACGCTTCGACAGGGACCAGCGACGGTGTGATCACGATGACCAATGGTACGACGGCGGCAAGTGGCAGCGGCGTGATCACGATGGATGCCGATGGCGATATCACAGTCAGTGGAGTCTCGACGACGGCGGGGACAGCTCCGGCGGCGGGTGTGCGGATCGAAACGACGGCCGGTGCGATCAAGGATGCGGGTGATATGAACACCGACATCACGGCAGCTTCGGTCGCGCTGCGCGCTGAGACGGGGATTGGCGATGCGGGTGATGCGAACGGGCGGCTGGAAACGGCGACCTCCGGCACAACACTGACGTTAGCCGCGGTGACCGAGAGCGGCGACATCGGCTTGCGGAACACCGGCAGCTTGACGATCGGCACGGTCGATTCGCTGGTTGGCGTGGTGATCACCGACGCGACCGACAACAACCAAGGCGACGACATCATCATCACCGCGGCCAGCCCCGTCACGGTGGACGACGTCGTGACCAACAATGATGGCGGTGATATCACACTAGCCGCCGAAGCAGGAACAGCGGCTGATGCGACCGATGACCTCGACATCAACGCCAACATCACGGCAAGCGGTGGCACAGGATCGATCAATTTGTATGCGACCGACGGCGTCGATGTGGATGCTGCGGTCACGATTGCTGCGGCCAGCACAGGCAACGTCCTCGTCAGCGCGTCGACCGACTACAACGACGGTACGCCGCAGAATGGGTTTACTCCACGAGATGCGACCACGTTCCCCAGCGATGGCGACGTGGTGATGCAAAGCGGCTCGACGATCCAGACCGAAGACGGCGACATCACGATCCGCGGTGCGGGCGATGTGAAACTGAGTAAGGTCAACGCCGACAGCAACAGCAACGGCGGCGACGGTACGGTCATCATCACGGCCGACTTCGATGGTGTCGATACCGGTTTGAGCGACGAAGTCGGCGCGATCACCGACAACTTGACCGGCGAAACTGCCACCGACATCAACATCACGGCGCTGAACACGGCGCTGCGGGCCGGCAGCGGCATTGGCGATGATGCGAACGATATCGACATCGTCTCGCTGACCGGCAGCCCGCACACGATCGCGGCCCAGACCGAAGCGGGCGACATCGTCATCACCAACCGGGGCGAAACGATCATCGGCACGGTCAGCGATCCGTTCAGCCAGTTCGCGGACCTTTCAGGCGTCACGATTCTCGATGCGACGGCGACCGTTGCGAATCAGGACACCGCCGACGACAACATCAAGATCATCTCCACCCGCGACATGACGGTCAGCCAAGCCGTCACCAACAACGACGGCGGCGATATTACGCTGGCGGCCGAAGGCGGCGGCGGTGGGCAGTTCCAGGTGATCAATACCTTGTTGGGCGGGGCCGGAACGTTCACTTGGCTTCAAGCGGCGGCCGACGCGGCGGCCCGCGGTGGATACTTGGCGACGATCACTTCGGCCGCTGAAAACGTTTTGTTCAACACCGCGCGCGGTGGCGCAGATGTCTGGATCGGTGCGTCGGACGCTGCCGTCGAAGGCGAGTGGCGGTGGGTGCAAGGTCCCGAAGCAGCCGCAGACGGTGGCCAGGGATTGCTGTTCTGGACAGGTACCAGCAGCGGCACGCTCACTGCCGGTTTATTCGAAAACTGGGGCGGTGGAGAGCCGAACAACTCGAGCGACGAAGATTATGCACACGCCTCGTCGGTGTGGAATGATCTGCCGGTAACGTCGAACCTTGGCTCCTACATGCTGGAGATTGGCAACAGTGACTTGATCGTTAACGCCAACATCACGGCCACGGGCGCGGCGACGGGTGCCGATGGCAACATCAACCTCTATGGTGCTAACGACGTTATCTTCGATGACAGTGTGGGTGCCACGATTGATCCCACGGTCAGCGCCGCCGGCAGCGGAGATGTGCTAGTCCAGGCCGGTACCGATTTCAATGATGGCGGTACTCCCGCAAACGGCAGTTCTATCGGCAACATCGCGATGGGCGACGGCTCGACGATTTCAACGCAAGACGGCGACATCACCCTGCAAGCTCCCGGCGACATCAGCCTGAGCAAGGTCGATGCTGACAGCAACAACACCGGCCCGGCGGGCACCGTCATCGTCACGGCCGACTTCGACGGCGTGGGAACGGGCCTGAGCAATAACGTCGGCGCGATCACCGACAACCTGAGCGGCGAAGGTTTCGGCAGCATCAACGTGGCCGGCGGCGCGGCGGCGTTCCGGGCTCCGCAAGGCATCGGCTCGGCCAACGATATCGATACCGATCTGGGTGATGACGCTTACCAGTCGCGAGCCAACCTAACCGCGTTGAACACACTCTCTGGCAACATCCTGATCGATGATGTTGGCACAAACAGCGATAACCTGACAATCGGCACCGTCAACGCGCTGGTCGGGATCACGAATCGGGGTCCTGGCGGGACGGTTGTTGTCAGCAACACCAGCCCGATTACCACCGCGGACGACGTGCTCGCCGACGGCAATATCACGATCACGGCTGCCGATGATGCGCTGGATGATGCGGGCGCGACGGCGGACCTGGTGGATGGCGGCGGCGGACTGTCGTTCAGCGGAACGACCGGCGATGGGCCGACGGTAATGTTCGCCTCGGCCACGGCGATGACGCTCAGCGACAACGTAAATCTCACGACTGAGACCGGCCCGTTCCTGCACGAAGCCACACTGCCTGCTGCCGGAACGATCATCGATCTCTTGCTCATCTCCAACAGCACGGTGACGGTCACATTCGGCTCGGCAATCCACAATCCAGTCTTCCACATCACGGATCTGGACAACGCCGCCACGCTCGACTTTGGCGCACCGATCTCGTTGTTCAACGCCACGGGTGAAGCGGGTGCCACAGCGGAGACAACTATCGGTGGTGGAACGACGAACGATGTTGTTACCGCCACGACAAACGATTGGGGCGGCAGTGTGACCGTGATGGGCACGTTCACGACGCTGACGCTCACGCTGGCCGGCGATGCCAGCGGCATTGGGCTCGGTCTAGCTTCGGGCTCGGCAGTTGATCATGTTACGGTCAACCGCACCGATACGGCTGGCACGGGATTCGTCGACGTGATCTCGGCGACCGGCAGCATCACGATCAACGCTGGCGACGATGTTAACGTCTTCGGCAACTTGACTGCTGTCGGCCAGTTGATCGGCACCGATCCAACTAACGACAAGACGTATGCGATTAACCCGGCAACGGGTGTCGTGACCGAGATCGGCGCTACGGGTACGACCAGTGTTTCAGCCCTGGGAGTCGACGCGACCTCGACGACCGTGTTCGGGTTGGACCAAGTCGCCAGCGACAACAGTGACCTGTTCTCGATCAATCCGTCTTCCGGAGTCGGCACGAAGACGTTTGATGTCACTCCCGCCGCGAGCGACAACTATACGGCAGCGGCTCATGGCAGCGGCACGACGTTGTTTGCCTTTGCAGACGACATTGACTCGCTTGTTTCCATCAACACAACGACTGGCGTGGCGACGACTCTGGGTGTTGTTACGATCACGGCGACGGGAGCGACGGTCACCGACATCGATGGCATGGCGTTCGATAGCGCAAACAGTAAGTTGTTCGCGGTCGATAACGCCACGGACCAATTGCTGACGATCAATACGACGACGGGCGCGGCGGTCGTCGTCGGCCCGACGGGCCAGGACCTGGGCGGCTTGGCCTTTGATCCCGTCGGCAAGCGGTTGTATGCGACGGATAACGCCGGCAACCAGTTGATGCTGGTCAGCACCGTGACGGGAGCTGTCAGTGCGGTGGGCGGTTACGGCGGCAGCTTCCAGATCGATGGCCTGGCGTCGCGCACCGTCTCGGGCAAGATCACAATCAACATTGATAACACGTCGGTCGCGGGAGCCGATGCAGAGCCAGGCACAACAGGTACCGAAAAGCTCACACGTGGCGGTCGTGTCGACATCGATACGATTCTTGATACCGGCACACCGGCCAACAGCACGGGCGTGCTGTCGACGATTGAAGGCACTGACATCTTCGGCGGCAACGACAACGACATCTTTGATTTCTTCCCACTGGCGACGACTTCGTTCTTTGTCCAAGGAAGCGCTCCGGTGTTTGCCGATGGCAACCCTCCCGTGCCGCCAGGCGATAAGTTGGTCCTGCAATTCCAGTACGTCACGGCTCCGCCGACTTTGACGGTTGGCGTTCCCGCAGCGGGCACGTTTACCTTCGACCCCAACTTCCCCGGCACACCGGACGACGAGCAAAAAGTTGTCTACGAGAGCATCGAGAACGTCAGCAAGGTCGGCGCGCAGGACTTCCACCTGGTGGTCGATTCGACGCTTACGACGCCAGCTCCCGGCAGCTATGGCAACGACACGTTTGACGACAAGATTGAAGTGCGTTTGAACGACGGTCTGGGAAGTGGCGATGGCGGCGTGCAGGGCGAGGATGTGATCATCGAACGCACCGACGTCGGAGCGGTGCCCTTCCAGGACATCATCATCCGAGCCGCAGTCGCCGACATCCTTTCGGTAACACTGATTGGATCGAGCGATAACGAAGAGTTGACGATTAACGCGAATAACGGCGTACCGGCGTTTAGCGGGACCGTGCCGGAATCACAGCGACGGATTCCAAATGCACTGAAGGAGTATTGGTACAACGACTTCTTCGGCGACGATGAACTCGATTTGTCCGGCGGAGGCGGCTACTTGGGTCGGCAGACCGGCACGTCGAGCTATCTGAATCAAGACATCGGCGGCGTTGATTCTGACTTGAGCTTCAGCGGCAACGACTTCAATAGCCGCTCGAGCGGTTACACCGGGACCGATGCGTTTGGTGCGGTCTGGATCGGACAGATTGAGATTGGAGCAATCGGTTCGGGTTCGGCACTTGAAGCCGGCACGATCAGCTTCGGCACTCGCAGCAATGACGGCTCGGTGATTTACATCGACTCCAGCGGCAACGGAGCCTTTGAAGCTGGCGAACGCGTCGTTAACAACACCGGCACGCGAAGTGGTAGCTCGACGCAGGATGCAGTCGGTCAAGTTACCCTCGCGGCCGGCACGTATGACATCGCGATCGCCTACTACGATGGCGACGATGCGAACAACACGAATGCCAACAATGTGCAGTCGATGGAAGCACGCTTCTCAGGCGGCACGGTGACCGACTACAACTTGCTAACGATCATCGATCCGACCGCGACGGCTCAAGCCAACCTGTGGTACTCACCGGTCCTCGACAACCCGCATATCAACTCGGACAACAACGGCAATGGCGGTGTGCCGAACTTCTTCTGGCGAGCTGAAGCAGGAACGGATTCGCTGGTTTACACCTATGATCAAGCCAATTCTGGCGTGACGAACCAGGTGTATGCCATCGGCGACGGCTACGGTGGCGGTGACAATACCGCTGCTGGTTTCTCAGAGGGTGAATTGCAGACGACGATCCCAACGCAAACGGACCCGGATGCGTTGACGCTGTATTTCACGGGCTTGGAGCCGATCACGGCCAGCGGCGACGCTGGCGGAACGCTGACGGTTCTCGGCGACGACGATCACAACACGATCACGATTGCCGACAGCCCGACGGCGGGTAATACGCGGATCACCGCGGCGAAGAATCCGATTCAAGATGGTAACGCGATCATCACCGACGTGACCAACGATCGGGTCCTCGACAACGGAGTTGGCACATACGAGACGTACGACTTTGCCGCCGATACGTTTGTAACGCTGAATGTGTTTGGTCAGCAAGGCGAAGACGTGATTGATCTGACTTCGCTCGATGCGAATGAGAACACGCTGACGGCGATCAACCTCGATGGCGACGCCGACGACAACGATGACACGTCGCAAGACAACTTGCGAGTCCGCAGTACGTCGAGCCTGCCGAACACGAGCACGATCACGCTTCGCGGCGGAGCGGGCAACGATACGTTCCAGTTGTTCCAATCGACGCGTATCACAGACGACATCGACGTGCCGATCGTCGTGTCTCCGGCTGGTTCGAACGCGACAGGCAGCGGAGCCGATGACGAGACGAGCACGAGCGATCGCACGAGCCGATCCGATCCACGTTCGACGTTTAACGACGACGATTCGACCGGCGATCGGCTGATCATCGATAACTCGGGATCGACCGCGACGTTCCCTGCACTGAACATCACGAACTCGAATGTGCTGGACAACGTCACCGGCAACACAACGGCTGCCGACGTGACATTCAACGACATCGATGAGCTAACGATCTACCGGCCGTCGACAAACGACACGATCAACGTCAACTACGGTGGAGTTGCGACCTTCGTCGATGCTGATTTGGATCGAGTGACACTCAATGGTTCGGGCGGCAACGACACGTTCAACATCCTGTCGAGTACGCCAGGGACCGGGCAAACGACCGATCCTTTCATCCAGCTCAACGGCGACGGCGACCGACAGTTGAGGATCGATGGAGGAGGGAACAACGCAGATGACTTGAACGACTTTGTCGACGACGATCGGACGCCAACGCAGGACACGGCGGCGAATGGCTTTACGGGCACGGATCAGTTCATCTACGCGGCTGGCGAATTCGTGTTGAACGGCCGAATCGATGGTGGTGCGGCGGATGACACGCTTTCCTACACGGCCTACACAACGACACGCTCGATCCTATTGACGGCCCTTGGTACGATCGATGGCTTCCGCGGTGATGACATCAGTGGTGCTCCACCCTTCGGACCGATAACCACTGACAGCATCGTGGTGAGCGACGGGAGTGGCGAACGCAACTTCATCAACATCGATCAGATTCTCGGCACGTCGGCGAATGCGGACTTGTTGATCGGGCCGAACTTGTTCAATCACTGGGATTTCGGAAACCGTACGAGCGCGGCAGCCGCGACGGACGAAGGTGTTCTCGTTGCGAGTGATGTTTCGATCGGCGATGGAGGCAATGGTACTTCGATCGGCCGACCCACGGGCACCGTGCCGATCTCAGCGACGGGCGGGGAGCAAGACTTACTTTGGGACGACTTCCAGCACATCCGAGGCGGCACGAGCGACGATCATTTTGACTTCCGCCAGGACTCAGTCCTCACCGGCATGATCGACGGCAACTCCGGCGAGGACACGATCGATCTACGTGACTTCACCGCGAACGTCGTGATCGATCTGACAACTCGCCCGGCGACGACGGGACAGACCCCAATCGCTGGTACGTCTGGAACAGTTGTACTGCAAGGTACCGTCACCCAGGGCGGGAACGCGGTTGTCGTCGGCCACCTGCGCCGCGCGACCGATCTGGGCGCTGTGCCGCCGAACGCAACGCCTGCCGATTCCGATAGCAGCAGTATCGAGAACGCCTTCGGCGGACATGGAGCCGACACGATCATCGGCGACGGCGACAACAACATTTTGGGCGACGGACCGGCGAACGACTTCCTGTACGGAGATGATGGCGACGACATCTATCGGCTGGAGCCGGGGGCCGTGGAAGCTGGCACGGGTGCCAGTCAAGACGTTGTGTTGGAGAACAACAGCGGTCAGTTCCCGACAAACGCGAATAACCCGCACACGAAAACAGGTGCGACCGGCAACGATACGATTGACTTCCGCTTCGCCGACTCGAACACGATGTTCGATATCGACCACATCGACACGCTGCTCGACAACGTAAATGATCCGCAGCAGGACGTCTTCGGTACGGTCGCCGGCAATCAGTTCGTGACGATCCAACGTGTCGAAGCATCGACCACGTTCGCGAGCCGCGGCAATGATCCGGTCAACTACGTCAGCCCCTTCGAGAACCTCGTCGGCAGCCAGTTCAACGACATTCTGGATATCGACCCGTTGGCCATCGGCGGCGACTTCCCCGTCAATGGCCCGCCTGTGCTTCGCAACGTCGACGGCAACAGCGGCACCGACATCCTGCAATTCGAGTCGTACGGCGCGAACGTGTTCGACACTGGCCTCTCCGTCACCGCGGCCGGCACTGGCACGGTGACGTATCAGAGCATCGAGACCCTGACGGCGTTCAACCAGACCGCGCGCGTGATCGATGACGGTGATACCTCGTTCCGAATGACTCCGACACCTGAGTCCGTCAACTCGCAGTGGGCGAACGTTTGGCAGGATGCGGGCACGGAAGGAAACTCGGGAGACTACCGTGCGCATGTGGGTGGCAACTTCGTCGACCACTTCGCGGAATGGACGTTCAACGGCGTACAACCTGGCAAGTATCGCGTTTCGGCAACCTGGCCCGGCGTCGCAGCGGATCGATCACAAGTGACGCCGTGGGCTCTTCTAACTGCGATTGATGCTCCTTTCACCGTCTTCGACGACAGCGAAAAGCTGATGACGATCGATGTCGATCAGAACGCCCTACCGAGCGATTTCTTGGACGGCGGCGTTTGGTGGCACGATCTCGGCGTCTTCCAGATTGATAGCCACACGCTGGTGACACAGCTCGGCGTTGATGCCAATGGCTTTGTCTATGCCGACTCGATCCGGATCGAGCGATTGAGTGACGGGCCTGAGCTGCGAGTGTTCGTTGACGACACGATTCACATGACCGATTCGAGCAGCAAAGTCGACTTTAGTACCTTCATTGCGCAGCCACGGTCCAAAACCTTCACGCTGCAAAATGAGGGGACGACGGCTCTGAGTATCTTTGGGCTGGAGTTGTTTGGAGACACGAAAATCACGTTGAATCTGCCGTTCCCGACGCCCACGGCGGCCATGCCTTTGGTGATTGCTCCTGGTGAATCGACGTTCGTGACGGTTACGCTCGATGCCACCCAGCATGGCGAGTTCGCCACGGAACTGCGCATCTTCTCCAACGATGTTGATGAGAACGTGATGCAGAAGCCGGGGGCCGGGATCAATCCCACGCCGGACAACGACACGACTCGCGACGAAGATCCTTTCACCGTCGAGATCACGGGATCGGTTGTTAGTACTTTTATCATCGACGACGGCGATCCAGGCTTTGATACAACCAACCTCGCCACGGGGGTTTGGCTCGGGCCTGATGGCGATGGGTACTTGGGTGATGATCTGTGGACGACGTCGGATAGCAGTGGAGACGCTGCCACTTGGACGTTCACGGGATTGCCTGCTGGAAACTATCGCGTGTCGGCGACTTGGGACGATCCGGGGAGCCCGGTCATTGATGCACCGTTTACCATTTTCGAAGGCAGCACGGGCGGCACGAACTTGGGAACGACACTGATGAACCAGCAAGGGGCTCCAGCTTCCTTTAGCGATGTAGGCGTCTTGTGGCAGGATTTAACGGTCGGTACGACGACAACTGCTAACGGGATTCCGGTCTACAACATCAGCGGCTTGGCTCTGAACAACACCATTACTGTGCAACTGACTGATCTGGTTGCGAGTAGCAGCATCCATCTCGTCCACGCTGATGCGATTCGCATCGAGCGGATTCTGGACCCCGATATCACCGTCACCGAGTTGGTGAGCGGTGTGGCGATCGCCGACGACACCGGTACGTTCGACTTTGGCACGACCTTCCCCGGTGTCAGCGTCGAGAAGACCTTTGTGATCACAAACAACGGCCCCTCGAATAATGTCGTTATCGCCGAGCCGTTTACTTTGCCGTCGGGTTACACACTGACGCAAGTCTTCGGCGGCACGCCAACCGGCTTGGCGAGCAACACCGCCACACTGGCACCTGCAGGGACCACAACCTTCAAGATCCGAGTCGATGCGGGCGGTGCAGGCACTGCTGGTGGTGAAGTGTCGTTCGGCATGGTCTCGCCCGACATCGATCCCGACGAGAATCCATTTAACTTTACGATCACGAGCAATGTCTCTGAATCTCGGATCATTGACGACAACCTAACAATGACCGGCGGATACTCCGAAACCGGCACGTGGTTCGGACCTGACGGACATGGTTACTTGGGCGACGATCGTTGGACCGCCGCGGACGACGACGGAGATACTGCGACGTTTACCTTCCAGAATCTTCCCAGCGGACGCTACGAAGTCGCCGCCACCTGGAAACCGGAGTGGAACGCCAGTTCGGCCACGCCTTTCGCGATAACCGGAGATGCGACGAGCAACGTCACGGTCAATCAGCGCGTGCGGCCCGACGACTTTATCGACCAGAGTGTCGCTTGGGAGATCTTGGGCGATGTCTCGACGTCGACCGGCCAGATCACGGTGGTGTTGTCAGATAATGCGACCGGACTTGTCCATGCGGATGCCGTGCAGGTTCGGCTGTTGAGCCAAACCGAAATCGAAGTGTTGGACGGCACGACCGTGCTGACGGACGGGCAGAGCGCCGTCAATTTCGGCTCAACGACGCCGATCGGATCAGATCTCAATCGAACATTCACGGTCCGCAATTATGGCAGCCGCGCGATGCCGGTTTCTTCGCTCAGCCTGCCGCCAGGTTTTGTCCAGATTGGCGTCTTCCCCAGCTCTGTGCCAGCGGCGTCCGGCGGAAACCCCGGTTCGGCTTCCTTCACCGTTCGACTACCTCGCAACACAGTCGGGGAATTCGCTGGCACGTTGAGCTTCGCTGCCGACGACCGGGACGAAAACCCGTTCGACTTTGCAATCTCGGGACATGTATCGAGCACGTTCACCACCATCAAGGACGATGGTGATGCGGGCTACAGCACTAGCGGCGCTGGCTGGTTCCGCGTCAGCAACTCGAATTCGTACAACGGGGATCTCGATTTCACGCGCGATCGCAACTCGGATGTGATGAAGGCATTTTGGGAGTTCACTGGTCTCGCGGACGGCGTTTATCGAGTCTCGGCGACGTGGGACGTGGCGCAGCTAAACAACGCGACGTACCGGGTTATCGAGGGAACGGCGACAACTGGCACGGCCGTTGGGCAAATCGTGATCGACCAGGCAATCGCCCCGAACGACCTGATCGCAGATGGATTCACCTGGGAAGACTTGGGTGGTCCCTACCGCGTCAACGGCGGGACACTGACTGTCGAGCTGTCTTCCATGTTTGGTGTCGTGATCGCCGATGCGATTCGAATCGAGCCGGTTTCGGCACCCGAGATACAAGTTCTGGACGAGGCCTCGAACGAACTGCTGGACGGGACCGGGCTGTTTGACTTCGGAACCACGCCGGCCGGAACGACCGTTCCAAAGACCTTTACCGTGCGAAATCTGGGCAATGCCAGCTTAACATTGACAGCGGGCTCAATCACGTTGCCCGAGGGATTCAGCCTCGCCAGCGACTTTGCAGCCACGACACTGACCGCGTTTGACGGAGTTAATACGACGAACGATGAGACAACCTTCCAGGTCACCTTCGACGCCGATACAACTCCAGGCGCGGTCGCGAGCGGACTGCTTTCGTTTACCAACAGTGATCGGAACGAAGCGAACTTTTCATTCAGCGTCCAGGGCACCGTGGCAAGCACGGTTCAGACGCTGGACGATAGCGCCGCATCGGGATTCCAACAGACTGGCTTCCTGCCTCAAACCTGGCAGGGGTTCGGTGGCAATCATCATTCCGCATTGCCGGATCTCAACAATAGCACCAGCAACGAAGCGACCTGGACATTCACTGGCCTGGCGACCGGCTGGTATCAGGTCGCCACGCACTGGCGAGAGCACGGGTCACTGGCGACCGATGCACCGTTCTCGATCTACGATGGTGACGTCACGACGGGAACATTGCGACGCGCGACGGATGTCAATCAGCGACTCCGGCCCGGCGACTTCCAGGATCAAGGCGCGATGTGGGAAGAACTCGGCGCCGTCTTTATCGCAAGCGGCACACTGACCGTGCGCTTAACGGACGACGCGACGGATGGTCTTGTCGTTGCCGACACCATGCGGATCGAGCGGCTGTTGAATCCGGAGATCGAGGTGCTGGATGGCACCACGACGATCGACGACAACACGGGAACGCTCAACCTGGGAACGACGCTCCAGCAGTCGGAGATCCGTAAGACGATCACGATCCGCAACTCGGGCGGCGCGGATCTAGGTATCGGACACACCCTGACATTGCCGCCCGCCTTCAGTCTCGTCACAAGTTCCACGACGCCCGCCACGCTGTTCAACGGAACCGCAATCACGACTCTCACGCCGGGCAGCACCGCCACGTTTGATGTGGAACTCGCCGCGTCGGCGCTTGGAACCTTCAGCGGTCTGGCCAGCTTCATGAGCACGGACAGCGATGAGAGTCATTACAACTTCACACTCACCGGGACCGTTACTCAGACCACGATCATCGACGATGTGGACTCTGGGTTCGCGAAAACCACGGGCTTTTTGGGCTCGGTTGAAGCAGGCTTTGGGCCGCACATCAACAACTCAATCCAATCGGCGGCTGGCGACGGTTCCGGGGACACCGCGACATGGACGTTCACGAATCTTCAGGCTGGAGAGACGTACCGGGTGTCGGTGACGTGGCCCGCGAATGAGCACTACGCGACAAACTCGCCCTTCTCCGTCTTCGACGGCACTGCGGGTGGAACAGCCTTTGGCGGCAGCCCCTTCGCGATTGATCAGCAAGTGCTTCCCGATGATTTCTCCGATCAAGGTGTGTTTTGGGAGCAACTCGGTACGTTCGCCGTCACAGGAAATACGCTTACGGTTCAACTCACTGACACTGCAAACGGCGTTGTGGTTGCGGATGCAGTGCGCATTTCAATCCTTTCGCCGTTGCGGGCGGCGGAAATTGGGAAGGCGGAACAAATCGCCAACTTGACACTCCAGCAAATCGCGCCCGTGCTGGTCGCAGCAGCTGACCAATGGATTCAGGTTAATCCGCTGGCTGCGGGCATCCTCAATCGGATCGAGGTCAAACTTGCCGACTTGTCCGGCAACTATCTTGGCCTGACATCGCTGGCGACACAAACAATCTGGATCGACACCGACGCGGCTGGTCACGGATGGTGGACCGACGTAGCGGAAGATCCCGAGTCGGGAATGGATCTGCTGACCGTTCTGACGCATGAACTCGGCAATTTGCTCGGCTATCTCGATCTGCCAGCGGATGCCGATCACATCTTAGCTGCCGCGCTGCCTGCGGAAACGCGCCGGCTGGTTCCCGGATTTGAGGGCCCGCTCCTGGTCGTCCACACTCCGATCGGAACGGATGACGTGGCGGAGGTCGCGGAAGACAAAGGCACGACCATTAACGTGCTCGGGAACGATACGGATGTCGATGGGGACATTGTTGGTATCCAGTCGTTCGAGCAACCCAGCAACGCGGTGGTGACGGAAGTCGACGGTCAACTGCAAATAACACCGGCCGCCAATTTTCACGGTGTGATCAGTTTCAACTACATCATCGTTGACGAACATGGCTTGCAGGGAACCGCGACGACACAGCTAACGGTACTGCCGGTGAACGATGCTCCGCTGGCAGTCGCTGATGTCGCCGAAGTGTTGGAAGATGAGGCAGTCACGGTCAACGTGCTCGCCAATGATTCTGATGTCGATGGCGACCGCCTGGCGATCGCGTCGTTCGAGCAACCGAACGACGCAGTCGTGAGTGAAGTCGCTGGTGGGTTACAGATTGAACCGGCCGACGACTTCTTTGGCGTGATCCGCTTCAACTACATTCTCGTCGACGAACACGGCTTACAGTCCACGGCGTCTGTCGAGGTAACCGTACTGCCAACGGATGATGCTCCGCTGGCGATCGACGATGCGGTCGAGGTGGCCGAAGATCAGACCATCACGGTCGACGTCCTCAGCAACGACCCGGTCGTCGATGGAGACCTCCAGGGCATCGAGTCGTTCGAGCAACCTAGCAACGCGGTGGTGACCGAAGTCGATGGCCAGCTGCATATTGCACCGGTCACCGATTTCCACGGGGTGATCCACTTCAACTACACGCTCGTCGACGAGCAGGGCGAGCGAGCCACGGCAACGGTCGAGGTCACCGTCTTGTCGGTGAACGACGCGCCGCTGGCGGTGGCTGATGCCGCCGAAGTGGCGGAAGACCAAGCCATCATCGTCAACGTACTCGGCAACGATCTCGATGCCGATGGGGATGTGCTCAGCATCGTGTCGTTCGAGCAACCCAGCAACGCGGTCGTGACAGAAGTCGACGGCCAACTGCGAGTTGAACCCGCCGCCAACTTCCACGGCGTGATTCACTTCAACTACACCACCGTCGATGCACAGGGCGAGCAATCAACGGCGACGGTCGAAGTCACGGTCCTGTCGGTAAACGATACTCCGCTGGCGGTGGCGGATGTTGCCGAAATGGCGGAAGACCAAGCCATCATCGTCAACGTGCTTGGCAACGATCTCGATGCCGATGGGGATGTGCTCAGCATCGTGTCGTTCGAGCAACCCAGCAACGCGGTCGTAACAGAAGTCGACGGCCAACTGCGAGTTGAACCCGTCGCCAATTTTCACGGTGTGATCAACTTCAGCTACACCACCATCGACGGCCAAGGCGGGCAATCAACGGCGACGGTCGAAGTCACGGTCCTGTCGGTAAACGATGCTCCACTGGCGGTGGCTGATGCCGCTGAAGTGGCGGAAGACACACCTATCACGATCAACGTGCTGGGTAACGATACGGATGTCGATGGTGACGTCTTGAGCATCGTGTCATTTGAGCAGCCGGACAACGCGGTTGTG
>JAQBZB010000069.1 GCA_027622275.1 Planctomycetota bacterium
AGGCGACGGCGGTACGTGAATGAGCCGTCGCCTGCGGCTTGCCGTTAAACGACGATTGCGTCACGCGGCACAGTATACGTCGCAACTGCCGATTCGACTCCGAGAACGGCATCCGCCGCCGCACGCCCCCAACCAACGCGAAATCGATCAAGCACCGAGCGTTGTAAACAGATCGCGAATCTCTTCGTCGACTTCTTCAGGTCCATTGACGGTCTGTGCGATCTCTTCGCGAAGCAGTTCTCGGTAACGCCGTCGCATCCGTGACGCGGCCATCTTGGCGGCTCCTTCCGTCATGTTTAGCCGCCTAGCAACATCGTCATACGTTGTGCCCGCGTGGTCGCCGATGATGAAGCCTTTCAATTCCTCGAACAGTTGCGTTTTGCCGGCAGCTTCGAATTCAACATGCAGCCGTTCCATGATCTGGGCGAGCAGCGCGATCGCAAATTGCTGATCGTAGAATCGCTCGGCCGTCAGTCCCGCCGCGGGATCGATGCGGAGACTCGAATCGGCCGCTGAGAAGTCGAGCTAAATCGGGGCGCGGCCGCCACCGCGTTTTTGTGCTTTGGCCTTCTCCCACTGCTTGGAGAGGAAGTGCTTGAACGCGGTCAGCAGAAACGCACGAAACCGCCCGCGTTCAGGCGTCGCCGAGCCGACGTAGTTCTTCTCCAGCAGTTCGGCGAAGAAGGCCTGCGTCAAGTCTTGTGCTTCGTTGAAATCTGGCACGCGCCGCCGCGCGTAGGCATACAGCGGTTGCCAATAAGCCTCGCACAACGACGCCAGCGCTCGCCGCGAATCCGGCGACGGTGTTTGCCCCGCCGAGACCACGATGCTCCAGTGTGTCGTGGCAAAGTGCGGGGACTTGCCAGGCGTCATATCATTGGATGACATGAATCGGATTATAGCCGAGTCGTGCCGCACGTTCGGCTGCCGGCTCAATGAGGCCAGGGCTTTTGTTTGTTTGAAGTTGCGTAAGTAGTAGCATGGCCTCGTAGGCCGTGTCGGCCTGGGAACTCCTGAAAACACACGGCCTACGAGGCCATGCTACTCAGACGCACTCGCCACAGATTGAATAAAACAAAAGCCCTGTCAATGAGTCGGCTGTATCGGCTCGATCTCACGCCGCCAAGGCACCTTCACGGAATGTAAAAGTTGATGGGGAACAACGCTACTTGCAGCAATACGGCGTAGTAGCAAAGGTATCCCCACGTCACGAGCTTCAACCAGTTTGGCGGCGGGTCGGTCGATCGACGGGCGTGGCGTTGCAGCAGCACCACGATCCAGCAGGCAGCGGCCACCATCGCGATATGAATGATGCAGTGCAGCCAAAGATGATGCATGTCCAATGCGCCAGTGTGTTCGTGAAACGCATAGCACCCACACAGGATGCTGAGTCCGACCGGCAGGGCGAGCAGCACAAGCTGCAATGAGAAAGACCGCGCCAGGCGTCGTTGGTCGGGACGCGCGCTAAAGCGATCCCAACTGCGAAAGACCGCCAGCCATACGGAATAGATGAGTAGCAACAGCAACGCGTCACACGCGATCCCAGCGACGACTCCCCATACGACGCCGAATTCCATCAGCGTCCACGGCAACGCGGCGACGAGTGCCGTAAGCATCCAGACCAGCGGGAAATAGGTTTCATCTTCGACAAGAGCTGTCACACCGAACCCGCCCGCCACGAGCAGTGTCGTCGTCGCCGCCAGCACTCGCCGGCACATCACCGGCGACAACGTCGCCGCCCATCGTCCGACCACGATCCACGTCGCGGCAACCACCACCACCGAATACGCCATGCCGAGCACGACGTTATCTCGAACGATCGCGGCACCACACCACAACGCCGCGACCGTCATGAACTGAATCAGCTTGGCCAGTCCGAATTGAATCGGCTGAGGTCGCGTAAGTTGTTCGATCATGGTATTGACTCGCCAAGTGGTGAAACGAATGCTTTCATCGAGCGCGACCTTGTGCGGAGACAGCGTCCTGCAGGATCGATCGAATCGCTATCGCCTGATCGATCATCTCGGCGCGTTCCGTCGACGGACGAAAGCCTCTGCCACGGCTCAGCGCAAGGCGACCCGCGCGCGATTCGATCCACCATTCGGAGAGCGGAATCAGAGCGTGCATCACGGTCGGAGTCAGCAAGCGTCGCACGGCCAGTTCCGCTTCCGGCGTGCCCTTCGGCGAGGTCATCAAACCGCCCTCACCGGTGTAGCCGCAGTACACGGCACAGCGGCGAGTGAACCCGGCAATCGCCGCCACGTCGGCTAAAGTCGTTGCGTCATTCGCCTCGAATTGCAAACCGGACCATTTGCCGATCATCAGGAACGAACGCGGCACGATGTCGAAATCAGGGAGTCCATCCGCAGGCAGGACGACGATTGTCCGATGGCTGTACCCCGCCGCATCTGTTCCAGTCCACCAGCTCGTGTGGTCAAAGATCTGCGCTTTCACGCCGTCGCGCTCGCCGCTTATCAAGTGGTCACTCTGATGCCAATTCCGCAGCATTGGAAGTTGGCTTCCAAGCGAGCGGAGGATGTCTGCAGTTGCGGAGTATTCGAACCCCAACTCATTCGCCGCGGCCAGGATTCCTTCGGCATGTCGCCGTCGCCACCGTCGTTCGAACCAACCGCCCGCGAGTCCAATCGCGCTGCCGAACACGACACTGACAGCGAGACTGGTCAGCGACCATCCCAACGGCGCTAGCAAACTGCCGGGCTGATCGAACTGCCCGATGCGATCGACTGTGATCCAGATGACTGCGGCGATCGCAGCACCGGCGAAGCAAGGCACGCCCCAATGCCGGTCCTGGTGGGGAAACGTCAGGTCTCGCAGCAGATCCGTCAGGTTGCGCATCATGGCGATTCTCCACGATCCCGTTTTTTGTCACACGCGGCCCGCGCCTGCCGAGACGCAAAGAACGCGAACGACCAAAACGCAAACGATGCTGAGAGTACTGAGAGATTCCGCACTTCGCTGATTCCGAATCTCTCGCGCTCGCCTGGCGTCAGTTGTTTCATGAGGCGGGCCGTGTCAACGACCTCCTCGCTTTGTCCATATCTTTCCGCGAGGCCATGAAACTCGATGGCGTCTATCAGCATGACGCCCGCGCAGTAAAGAAACAGAACGACGCCCAGAACAACCATCCAAAGCGGAACCGAACCGAAGAACCTGGGTCGGTTTGTCTGCAACGAGTCGTGGAAGTGGCACAGTTCCTCTTTGCTCAGGCGACTACGCTTTACTGCTTCGAGCATCGTGCTGCGGATCAGAGTGCCGACCATGGCGAAGAACAAACCTAATGCCGCGACATGGAGCGGCCTCGTCTGTCGCTGCGTAATTGCAACACCATCAAAGAACGTCGCAATGTGAGCGGCCGCATTGAGGAGACACACAATCAGTGACAGGCTGGCGAGAATTCTGGACAGCATTTTCTTTTCGCGTCTCCGAATGTCCCTTGTTCCCAAGTTCTCCGGTCCACCAAACAAGTTGCTTGCGCTACTTCACTGTGCATCACATTGAGCAGTGGGCTGGGACGGAACATGAGATTGCATTTTTCGGCTGTACGTAAACAGCCACAGGCCGATGATCAAGAAGAGTAACCCGCTACCGGCCAACCAAGCTTTGATCGCATAGCCTGACTCGATGTCGTCCTGGATGCGACCTTCCTGTGGCTGGCCTGGTCCATACAGCACGGTGACAGCATCGCGGTTAGCGTATCGCGAAGGGTTCGAGGCAACTCGCCCTCGGACGCTGTGCTGCCCGCCTTCGGCGCGATAGTCAACGACCGGAGCATATTTCGTTTCACCGGCAACCCCATGATCACGAAAAATAAAAGTCGTGTCGATTTCGACAACGGTCCCTTCGACCGACTCGGCGTTCCTGGTAAACAGCCAGTCTGCGACGTTACTCCCCAGAGCAAACAGGATCACAAAACTGCTCACGGCAATACAACCACTCGCCATCATCTTCACAAGTCGCGAGCGGTTCCGCTTCGCGACGGCCGCATCATTCCGACGTGACGATTCGCTCGCTCGATCATCCACCTGACGCCCTTTCACTGACATGGCCATTCCGCTTCACGTGAACTCTCCAGAATCCGAATCCAATTAGTCGTGGAGCGACGTAGCGCACCAGGGGCGTGCGAAGCAGGAACCGTGCGACAAATGGAAGACGTGGCGGGCCATTCGAACGGAGAACGCGCAACATCTGTTTCACAACAACGGCAGCAAATGCCTGGATGAACCGAGTCGGCCACTGGCGCTTGCGTTGCACGCGGGCCAGGTCGCGCAATTCTACTTTGCCGGCTTTGAGCGGCTCGGCCAGAACGTTCGCTGCCACAACGGCGTCTTCGATGGCGTACTTGATGCCCGCTCCGGCGGCCGGGGTCATGGTGTGAGCTGCGTCGCCGATTAACAGTAAACCGGGTTTGTACCAGCGGCGGCAGCGGCTGGACGCGACGGATAACAGATTCACCTGCTGCCAATCCGTCAGGTGTTCGACGTGTTTGGAAAACCCTGGTTCAAGCTCCACGATGGACTGACGAAGCGATTCCACGCCGGCATCTCGAAGTTGCCTGTACTGGCCTGGCGGGAAGAGTTGCCACAGTTGCCAGTGGTCGGGCCGATTCTGCACGATGACGATTCGCCCTTGTCCAAAAAGAGGAAATATGGGGCTGCTGAATTGGCCCGCCGTTACCCCGAGCGCTTGTTCGTCTGGATTCTCATGCAACAACTTCGACTCGTCTGGATCGTCGGGCAAATGCGGTAGACGAAACTGAAGCAACTCCATCGTCGGCGACGTTGGGATGGGCTCGAAACCGGCCAGATGACGCAACCGCGAGAACCGGCCGTCGGCTCCCACGGTCAATGTGGCGCGGACTTCATGCCAACCGTCGTCGGCCCGATAACGCACGCCACGCACGACTCCATCGTCTTCGGCCAACTGACGGGCGTTCGCGCCCATCATCAGCCGGAAGTTCGGGAACTTTCGGGCCTCGGCGGTCAGGCACTCCAGAAAAATGGGCTGGTGCATGAACATGATATAGGGGAACTTCGTCTTGAGCCGGCGCAGATCGAACGGCCGAAAGAGACCGCGCGACGTCCGAATCACCGGTCCGTAAACTTTGACATGCGGTAATTCGTGCAGACGCTCGGCCAATCCAATCTCGTCCATGATTTCGAGGATCGCCGGGTGCAGCGTGTCGCCGCGAAACTCGCGGTCAAAACCCTGGTGTGCTTCGAGCAACACCACATCGACACCGCGTCTCGCCAGCAGCAGCGACAACACTACTCCTGCTGGCCCACCACCAACGACGCAACACGCCGTTTCGTGGACATCAGACACTTCATCGTCGTTCGTGTGGTTCGTCAATTCCGATTCCTCTTTGAAACACAGAGGCACGGAGTTCACAGAGGAACTTTGCCGTCAACAACTCTGTTCCCTCTGTGTTTCCAGTTATCAGTATTCATTCATGATCCACTGGCCGTTGTCGTAACGCTGCTCCTCATCCTCACAATACCAGGATTGCAATGACGATCAGGCCGCCAAGCAGAATCAGCACGCTGATGCCGATCATGCCCATGCCGCTGAAGTTCACCGCAGCGGTCGGCCGAGTGACCAAGCGCGAGTGAGCATCGTCGTCCAAGACCGACTCCATTCCGGGCCTCATTTCGAAGCGTTTCTTTCGCTGCCTGCTTCTGAACAGCGCACCAAACAGTGCGCCGTAAAGAAACCCGCCAATCGCTCCGAAGCCTGTCCATCCAAGAGGTACTTTGCTGGAGCCGCTAGAGGAACGAATCGGCGCATTGACTTCAACAACGCGACCGCCCTCTGGGCTGGCAACGATTTGGCCGCCCTCAGAATCCGTAGCGACCGCGCCTTTCACTGGATTCGGCATTCTTGGTTGCATCATCGGTTCGTGCGCACGCTGCGACGCATCCCAAGCGTGAAAACCTGCGCCCACGGCTCCGAAGATCACCCCACCGAGGGCTCCAGCCAGCAGGACCGCTCGAATCCGGACTGCCGGTTGACCACGCCATTCCACTGCGGCACCGTACACGATACCGAACACAGGGCCTCCGATGGCACCGGCCAACGGGCCGAAAATCAGGCCGGCAAAGAAGACCAGCGGATGGCCGAAGAGCAGCCACAGAACGAGGCTCCCAAACACCGAGCAGAACACGATACCGCTCATCGTGCCCAGCAATGTCCAGCCGAGGAGTCTGGTCGCGACGCCGATGACACGTTGCACATTCATCATTGCTTCCTTCGAACATTCGGATCGAGTTCAAGGACTTCCGTCAGGATGAGAGGGTGGCTGCAATCTTCTCGATTCAACCGTCGTCGAAGCACTCCATTAACTTGATTGAATCTGCATTCGCACCATTCGTGTTCCTGACAACTTTCGCGTCCACAAAATCTGCTCCTCAATTCGAAGCTCACGGTCGTGGAGTCTCCCGCAAACTTGAGTGACGTTTCGACGCATCGACGGCGACACCAACTTGCCAGACGACAATAGCCGGAACGAGCCCGGCGTTGGTCCAAAACATGCCTGCCACCGAATCCGCCAGCACGCTCGCCGACAGTGCCAGTCCAAACAATCCGACCGCCAGTCCGGAGGACCAGATCCACGGTGCATACTCGCGCCGCGTGTTCCAGACGGCGAGCACCGTGGCCAGCGTATACAGGCCGTTGGCCAGATAGCCGGTCATCATGACGGCGACGCGATGCGTGGTCCGATACGACTCGCGGGCCTGTGTCGATTCGCTCTCGTTCAGAGCCTCGCGAGCGAGTTCGGGCAGGACGCCAATTTCAATCGACTCGGCAATGAGGTCCGGGACAATCGCCGCCACGACAAGGATGACGGCCAAACGCATGACACCGCGTCTTGGTTCCTGCAAAGAATGCGCCGACTCAAAGCAGATGAAGAACCAGAGGATCGAAAACGCCGCCGCATGCCAGGTCAGCCACGCCAAGGTCCACGCGGTCTTGTGTTCTGCCAAGAAACGCAGACGGCTCGACAAGTCGAGATTTGTCTCCAAGCCGTGTCTCAGGACAAACGCCATTGCCAGTCCGGCGGCAAAGTGAACGGCGAGCGACAACACAGCGGCCCAACGCAAACGCCCCCACACTGCGATTGAAAATTCAGGAAGTTGAGATTCTTGAGTCGGCATGATCAGGTCGCGGAGTGATCCGCCCTCTTTCGTTTCAAATCGGATTCGATGTCATTGGTTTGGCAAGTGTCGGTTCGCATCGAGTAGCAGATCCCCTGACGTTGGACATAGGCCAGAAACCGCTCAGGGTCAACGTGCCGATCGGGTGGAATCAAGCCGTGTTCCTGACCGCAGTCTTCGGCGAGTTGTTTCGCCGCGATCACCGCGGGAGCAATCGCAGTCATGTACCCTCGTGATGCGGCCGTGAACGTCAATCGAACGATTCGGCCGTCGGCACTTTTGACTTCGTATCCCAGTCCGCCCGATGACCGGCCGAGCCAGCGAGACATTCGCAGTCCCGGTCGCTGCAGCCTATCGAGAACCTTTCGCGTCAGGGGGACGCGCGCGGCCAGGCAGAACAGAGCATTCAACCCGCGGACATTGGTGTCCACATAGAACTCAACGCTCTTCAGGCTTGGCCAAACGGCCGGCAGCGTGATCGCGTCGGCTGACTCGAACAAGTAACCCGTGCGCGTTCCCACCGGAGCCGGCATCGGAAACGTTCGCCGCGATCCCCAGCCCAATTCGGAACGAAGCGCACCGTCGGCGAACACCTCGATCGGCCTGCCGACGGAGGCGAACAGCGATGCGGCGGTCCCGGCCACCGCCGTATGCCGTGTGGCCGGGACGAGGAACCCCGTCACTCGCACCGGCTCGCTCAGCCCGCTCAATCGCACGGCGCACGCCGTCACCGACGAGATTCCGCTACATGCCGTCAGCACCCGGATTCCTGACCCGTCAATCCGCTCTCTCAGCCGGTACACGCTGGCGACGTAACTCAGGCTGTCGGCCAGATCGACCACGTCGAAGCCGATCTCGACCGCCGCTTCCAACAGTCGAATCGTGCGCTGCTGAAACGGGCCGACCGCATCCACCACGACGTCACCGTGACGAAGAGCTCGTGAGATGGACTTATTGTCTTCGACGTCGATCACCACATCCGCAGCGGTTCGGCGCGATCCCACCAGCGGAGCAAGCCCCTCGGCCCGCAGCGCCTCGACAATCGCGCCACCGAAGAAACCAAATCCACCCGCCACAACAATACGCTTCACGGCATCACTCTCCACCAACGACGTGATCATTAAGTCGACTCAGTATCAAGATTGATCGAATGGCGACGGGCCGGCCGATCCGCAAAGAAAAACCACGGCGGTCTGAACCGAAAGGCATGTTGGTACCGCACTTCATTCGGACAAATCGTGCGAAACACGGAGGCACGGAGAGCACTGACTCGCTGGTAATGGTTCGCATTTGCAGACCTCTCGCATTCATCAGTTCGTTCAATGTTAATTGCCGGTCAGCCAGAAAAATACGAAGATCAAGATCAAGGCAATGGTGGCGGACACAAGCATCAAGAGACGCCCGGCAACGTTGAAGTTTGCCTGCATCGGGGCGTCGGGCGTGGATTTGGTAATCTCCCGGAGTATGTTCCTTGTCTCGTCGAAGTTGGTCCAGTCCGCTCGAAAGAATGCATGACCATAAGCGGTAACAATTTGCCGAACGCACATACGGCCACCTTCACGTTCCCAGTCGTCGGGCAGGTTGAGAATGTCTTCGAACCGGCAAACGAATTCAGCCTGGGGTCGAGCGATGCTGAAAAACGATTTCGCTGGAGAGATGTGACACCCATGGAACGTCACCGTTTCAGATGACGGATCGATGACGATTCGCTGTTTGCCATTCGGTGATTCGCTGATAATGGATCGCATTTTCAAACCTCTTGCGTTCATCAGTGTGCGTTCAACCGGTGGCTGGAAACTTTTTAGCCATGCCGCGTTCCACAAATGACAACCGACACTCACCACTGTTTTCAAAGTTGCCGCTCCTCAGCCAGCAGCCAGCGGCCATCGACGCATCGCCAGATCTCCTCGGCCCTCTGCGTCTGGTGCATTGACCGCAGTCCTCCTCGAAAGGCCAACCAGATGGACAACATGAAACCAAACGCGTAACCGACGATGGCGACCCAATATTGCGACGGAACTTGTTCGACATCACGAAACGCCCAGTGGATTGCCAGGGCCGCGAACATTGCCGCCATGGCTAAGAACATCCAGAAGTGGCGGGGATTATACATTCGTCCGCTCTCCGTCCGGCGCACCCGCAGTTTCGCGCTGTCGCCGGAGACCTCGACGTGTTCCACTTCGATCTGCGACTGGAGGTTGAAGGACGATTTCAGCATTTGCTCCAACTGCTGCACCGCCATTTGCCGGTTGTAGGAGTGGCCGCCAGTCCCCTGGGCGACAAAGTCCGGGTGCAGGAACGACGTGGTCGTTTCCAGGTCGTGGTTGTTGATCGCCGAGTTCAGCGCTTCGCGTACTTGGCGGAGTTCAGATTCGTGTGTCATGAGAGTCCCTTCCGCTCGTGTGCGATGGTTTCTGGCTGGGGGAATTGAAGGTGGCAGTAACCGAACAACGCAATTCGTTGCTGAACACCAGCGATTCCGTCGGGCTGCTGTTGTCAGTATTCGCATCCTGAGACATTTCGTGTTCCCTGGCGAAAGTGGCTACGTTTGTGGATTCGGTTTCCAGCAGTGATACACAACGAACGCCATTCCGATCACGACCCCACCGAGCAGTCCGCCATAAATCCAACCGAGTACGGCGAAACCACCCAGAGCGGATTCCTTCAGGATGCCGAACCGCACGAAGTCGATCAGAGCGCCCACGATCGCGCCGGCGACTCCGCCGAGAGCGCTGCCTACCCAGAGATTCCAAGTCGCCTCATGAAGTCTGCCTGCGAACCAATGCTTGCGCATTCCCAGAGCGATCAGAAACAAACCGGCCCACTCATAAACGCCGATGCCGACCAGCGGCATCGTGTAGAAGGGCCGAGGGGCAAGATGGACGTACGCCACCAACGTCCCGATACCGAGTACATGCCAGGTGGTGCCCAACAGCAGCCACAGATTCTGACGCCCCGTCACATCAAGAAACCGACCGGCCGAGACGCCCGCACCCACGGTGAAAAAGAACATGCAAAAGAGCGCGGTTTCGCCCGGTTCGAAGCCGTTGTGAATGATCCCGTGCTGCGTATCTGACAATTGAACAACTCGATAACCCGAGTCCGCGTAGTATCCGGGACCGTCGCGTGTTTCCATCCAGGTTCGAGTCGCCAACTTGTCGAACAGCGGGACGTTGGCGACGACTCCCAGAAAGCCAGGGATTGCAAAACAAAGTCCTGCAATCACTGCGACCCACTTCGGCGCAAGCCGGCGTGAGCCGCGTGCGTGATTCCACTGCTCGACAGATTCATGCATAGCAGTCACCTTGTGCTTGGGCGCGTCGCTGACACCTTACCCACGACCGACACGGCACAACGTTCAATGTGGAACATCAGTTACTCCTCAATTGCCTTTAGCAATTCGACTCATTTGTCGTTCAACTCCGAATCCAGTGCGTTTGTTGAAGGTGGCAGCTCACGCCTCTGGTGCGCGAAGAATGCACGGATGTTGGGCGACAACACGAAAGCCAATACCGCCGCCAGATACCACAGCCCCAGCAGGATCACCACCGCAGGCGGCCAGCCAGCTAAATGTCCAAAGAAACTTCCAGGTGCCAGACGGTTCGTTGGAATGTTGTTGACGATCAGGCCGAAACCGGAGATCGCACAAAAAAACGATGTTAAAGGGAGGTTCACTCGATGCCCTGTCCAGAGACCCGCAACCAACAGGCCAATCGTCAACGGCCATAACACCGACGCGTACCAGTGGACCGATTGCAAGCCACCGCTGAACGCGAGGACGACCCCGATCGCGCAGTCGGCCACGATCGGCGTTGCCAATACCAGGAACGCATACTTACCGCGCTGGACCTTTGATGACATGACCCGCTCTCCCAACTTTGTCGAGTCCGCAGCCGCATGTCGATTGACGTGGCCGCGCCGCGAACGATTCTTGCGAGCCACCGCGAGCAAAATCGCGGTAATAGCAACGAAGAGGAACAGGCAGAAGCCCGTAAATTGGTACCTGCCGACAGTATCGCCGTGTTCCAAAACAGAAATCGCCGGATCGTCAGGATCGTAGTACACATCGACCGACTTTCCTGCGGGATACTCGCGTTCCACCCACCGCAGACCCTGCCCCAAACGATGTATGCGCAAAGTGCCTGAATACTTCGTCTGCTCGACCTCGTATTGGTATTTCACGATGGCGTTGTGGCCGGGCATGCCCGCCGCATGCCGCTTGACATGCGAATCGACCACGACTCCCTTAACTGATGGCCAGTCGGAACCTTGACGGCCCCGGCTCAAAATGACAAACCCATAAATACAGCCCAGCGCACCGACCAACGCGGTGACCGCAAGAGCTATGACCGCATAGCGGAATTGAAATTGCTTGCGACCTGCGTTTTGATTTTTGAGCGGCAACTTTCAGCCCTTACGCTACTCGGTTTCTCTTGCTAACTACGGTTCCGGTTGCACCGGCTGCGGCGCCGGCACAAACTCCAACCGCGATCGACCAGACGGCAACGCCGCTCGGCGAGCCGTTGGTCAGGCTGATGGCCGCCAAACACGCTCCCACAACAACCGCCCCCAGCACGGTTCCCGTAACAACTCGGCGGATCATTCCGGCGGCCGCGCCGACGAAAAAGCCGCACACGGTGACCAGCACGCACACGACCAGTCCGGCCATCTCCCAACTGATGACGACCGTGTTCCACTGCGACTCGATCCAGCTTCCGACCGCGCCGCCGACAATGCTGACGCCGAATGCCGCCCCCGCGCCTAACACGGAGGCACTCGATGCGACGGACGGGATTCTGCGGTCAGTCATTTTGTTTTCCTTTCAGGATTCTGCATCCGAAAAGAAAGGAAACCGGCGGCGAGTGCAAGCAAACCGCCGATGGTCCAATAAGCAGACTGACCGAGCGTGATGCCCAGTGGAAACAAGATGGGCTGCGTCCACGCATACAGAATGACTCCGAAGAGCACCAACGAGGACAGGAAGGCCGTTGCACGTCTCAGTGCGACGTGTTCCATTCGGTGCGCGCGGCGCGTCAGGAAGCACGTTCCATGCAGCACCACCAGAAATAACACGGAACTCTTCATGAGCATCAGTGTGTAGATTCCGGCCAGATTCCCGCCATTGGCCACACCGATCATATCCCGGACGAAAGCCGACAGCATGACCAGCAGACAACCGATGGCAGCGATTCGCCAGACGCCTCGCAAACGCCGGATAGAGAAGGCCGCGAGCCCTGTCGGAACTGCAAGATAGAGAATGCTCAACATTGTTTGTCTCCAGTTTTTTCACTCACATCTGCTTCCAGCGCCGGAGATCTATTGCGGGGCTCCCGAATTGCAGCACTGACGATGTTTCGCTTTCGCCACCAAACGGCGTAGGCGACGCTGGACGCAACAAGAACGGACCCGAACAGAATCGGTGTGCCAAAGATGATCACCAGCCCATGTCCAATCGAGTCTTTGCCGCGGGCGTCAGCGGCCACGACCGCCGCCATTGCGCCGCACATACTGCCCGCTGCAACCAGCGTGACGGCAATCCAGGCCGATCCGAATGCAAACCGCCGGAAGACGAGTCCCCACGATGAGACAGCCAGTATCGGCACGACCATGCAGATCAGGACGCTGAGGCAGAGTTCAGTTTCCCTGGCTGCGCGAGGAAACTCGACGCTGAGGCCGACGACTCCCGTGCCGACGACGATCACGCTGAACACCGTGAGACACCACAGCGCGGGTACGGTCAGCCCTGGAGTTTCGGCAGGGAGCATTCGCCAGCGGTTGGTCATGTCGATTCCTCAGGCGGTTCGGTGTGCCCTCTCGACAGCTCACGCGATCGCTCGACCGCTTTCGCTCGTCGCGAACTCAGGCCCGCGATTGTAAAAACCGCGAGGTACGAAAAATGTCGGCACATCGTCAGCCATCACATCAATCCCAAGTACTACCGGGGAACCAGGACCAGGAAGCACACGAGCACACCGAGGCCGAACAGAACGGCGAGAGTCAGCAGAATCACTGGCAGTCGAGTTCCTCCGCTGTCATTCGTCTGTTCGGACTCGATTGCGGTTGTCTTCGCGGCTCTGCTTGCCAGACCAGCGAAGATAAGAATTGCCAGGTAAACCATCACGGGTGCATAGGGAAAGTAGAACACGAGGCCATACAGACTGCCATCGCGGTAGGCGTCACGGTCCATTCCCGCGTAGATAACCGGAAGCATGGGAATGAGCGGCAAGGCTGCTGCGATGCGCCACGGCAGGCGCTTCATCATCAAAATTGCCGCCACCTGCAACGGCACGTAGGTCATGAGCATGAAGCCCATGGTCCGATACATCATTGCCCAAAGATGAGCCTCGTATTGGTCCGGGTTCATCAGATGTTCTCCTTTCATGTTGACTGTGACTTTGCGTTCTAGCTTCTCCACGCGCCGGACATCAGTTAATCCGGCGACCCCCCGGCCCGCGGCCGAGAACGAATTGCATCAGTCAGATCCAGCCCCCGATTCAGCCACTGACTTCAAAACGGATGCCCGCGTCGAGCGCTCTCGGCAAGCAGCAGGATGAAGCCACCAATGGCGAAGACCACAAACAGGATGACACCCAGCACCACCGCAATCGGTTTGGCGTAGGGCTTCTTCAGGCGAAAGATTGGAACGGCAATGATGCCGCTCAGTAATGCGGCCGTGACGGCGAGTGCCGCGAGTGTCAGAAAGAACTCCATAGATTTGCCTCCGGTTGAATGGTCGAAACTCGCTCGCCTGCGGGAATCGCTCGGGCTATTTCCGCCGAGTCGCTTTGATCGTCAGGTCCATGTGAGTCTTGCCGTCCGGCGTCTTCGCGACGATGTGTGACTCGACGATGTCGTTGTCCAGTCGGCGAGTGGTTGATGTTCGCGTCGAACCCGGTGGTCCGTTGACCTGCTTCCAGTCGAATACGCGCTCGGCTTCGTTCCACTGGCCGATATTCTCGTCGATCCGGCCGTTGTTGCCGAGCAGCACGTAACGAAATGCTTTCTTGTTGGTGTCGTAACCCACGACCCACAACGACTCGAAATTCGGGAGCTTCGTGCGGCCGAGCAGAAAGCGCCCGTCGAGAATCCATTCGCCGGAGGTCGTGCCTTTCGCGGTGCTCCCGTTTGGCGTGACAACCGACGGACGATGAATGAACTCGACATCCCGCTCGCCGAGGAACAGGTCCAGCTTCTTCACTTCGTCGGGGATCGGCTGAATCGGCGGACCGATCGCGGACCATTGTTCTGCCAGCGGCTTGCCGGCAACTCCGGCTGTTCGCTCACGGAACCAGACCATGTCGAACATCTTCCGACCGTCGTCGCCCGTAAAGATCAGATAGCCGCCGATCGTGCGGTCATTGACGAAGCGTTCCTGGTGTTTCATCGTCGTATTCGGAAGCGGGTCGGTTTCCGCATACGTGAGCGTCCTCTTGTCCGCATCCAACGTTCCCGTGACGTGCGAGATATTGCCCGACGACTGAAATGCCCATCGGACGTACTTCTTCAGATCAGGATCATAGGTCCAGAGAAACAGAGAAACAGCGACTTTGTAATCTTGTTCGGGTCGCCGACGACGTGGTTCACTTCGATGTGTTGCAGGTAGCGACCATTCAAGACGAACTCGGCGTGGTTCGTGGCACGATATTGGACTTCCTGCGGAGTCCAGACGGCTGGCTTGCTCGTGACTTCGGACGTCCAGTCGCCGACATACTGGCCGAGTACGTCAAGCTCCTTTGGCTTCTCGCGCGGCCGTTGGCCGAGCACGATTCCGCATAACAAAATGGCAAGTCCTGAGAGCGTGATAGGCACCTTCATCGAGGGGCTCCTGTTTTTGCTTCACTTGGAAGTCGTGACGATTTCGCATTCGGGTAGCTTGGGCTTCAGCAACATTACGCCGGCGGAGGTGAGTTTGGTTTCGGTGGCATCGAGACGGGTGAGGCGGGGCAGTGTGGCGATCGCTTCCGCCGCCTGGTCGTCGAACTGCGTTTTGGCGACGATCAGGGTCTGCAGCGACTTGACCTGAGCCAGATGCCGGAACCCGTCGGCCGTGACGTAAGTCGAACCTGTAAGGTCCAGCTCCTGCAAGTTTGGCAGCGTCGCCAGGTGCGCCACCGAGTCGTCCGGCAAGTCTTGCTGCCAGTGCAGGCTGAGCTTCAGTAAGGTCATTCCCTTCAGATGCTCAAGTCCCGGATTCACATTGCCCGTCCAGACATGCAAGTTCTTCAGCGCCGGCAGCCGGCAAACGTATTCCAGGTATCCATCGCTCAATTCAGTGCTTTGAATCATGAGCGTTTCGAGGCCTGCCAGCGGGGGCAATCGGGAGAGCCCGTCACTGGTGAAGGGTGTTGCCGCCGCCGAAAGCGACACCAGGTTTTCGAGGCGCTCCAAATGTGCCAGACCAGTCCCATTGAGGCGCGTGCGATTGAGGTAAAGAAACTGAAGTTCGGTCAGACTCTGCACGTGTGCCAACCCCTCGTCTGCAATGCCGGTGCCCGAAAGATTCAGATTGTGGAGCATCGGCAGGTCCCGCAGCCGTTCTAGATCCTGATCGCCGACACTGGCGCTATCGATCAGAAGCACACCGGCAAGGCGAAAGGGATGCGCCGGCAGATCCGCCGCCTGACTCACAGCGTGTCGCTTGTTGTCCTCCAGAATGTGAATCGTACCGCCAACCTTCAGTACCCACTCGGCTGCTTCGCGGTCCTGTCGAAAGTCGTCGTAGACCACGTTCGTTTTGGACAATTGCTGACGCAAACGCACTGCCATGTCCGCCGTGACGCTCGTGCCAGTCAGGCGAAGTTCCTTGAGCTGCTCGATTGCGAGCAGAAGCTCGGCGTCGGAATCGGTGACCGCCAACCCGCTCAGGGACAGCGAGTGTAACACGTCGATTCCGGCGAGTGCCGCTGCAGCACCCTTGTCGATGATGGTGGCATCGTGCAGATCCACACGGCGCAGCGACGACAGCGACGCCAACTGCTCCGCGACCGCACTGTCAACCGAGATGCCGGACAACACCAGCTCGCGCAGCGATGGAAGTTGTGAGAGGTCACCGAGACGAGAGGCATCGAGCCCCGCAGCCCCGATCTCAAGGCGCTCAACCGTTTCCAGCGCGGCAACCTGGCGCAGCAGCGTCGGCGTCAAGTAGTAAGCTGTCGTCACCCGCACACCAGAGATCGCCGCCTCACTGTCTGTCGGCACGTCGCCTGCGGCCATCCAATGGCCATCAACCAGCAGCTCGGTGCCCGCGGCCTGCAACACTTCGAGCGCCGTCCCCTGCTCGTCGAGCGCCCGCCCGGGGATCTCCGCCGATCGCCTTTGAATCGACGCCACGACCGCCTGCATTTCCTCATCGGGCGACCGCACCTTGGCCAGCACGCCGGTCGCAAGGAAGTCGTAATCTCCCGGCGGGTCGATGTTCGGCGATCCCCAGATGCGGACAAAGCCAGCGCTATCGGCCGTGGCGATGCGGCGGCCATCAGGGCTGAAGGCGACGTCAGTAAATGGCGCTCCGCCTGTCGAGAGAGTAAAGACTTCGTCTCCCGTGGCCGCGTCGACGATTTTCAGCGCCGTGTCTTCCGTTCCAGCCGTCACAATCCGCTCACCGGCGGGCGACCAGGCACCGAACGCCGAACCGGCGTGAAGTTTGGAGGTCGCGACCGCCTCACCGGAATGTGCGTTGAAGAACTGCAAGCCTCCCTCGCCCAATGCCAGGATACGCCCTTGCGGTTCCCAGATGAAAGCGGCGCTCGACATGGTCTTGATCGTCCGCACGAGTCGATGTTCGGGCACACTCCACAGCTCAAGCTGGCGGTTTCTTTGAATGGCGACGTGCTTTCCGTCGGGGTGCCACGACATGCTGTTCCGATCGGAGGTCGTCAACTGCCGCCTCTCGCCCAACCCGGCGTCCTCCCAGTAGTACACCGGTTTCAACTGGCCGAGCGGAACTTCCGCAACATCGCACAACAACCGCTTGCCGTCACTTGACCATCTCAGATACTGGAAGTCGATGGAGCGGCTCCCGGCTTGCAGCGTCTTCATTTTCTGCTGCGTCGTCGCGTCCCAGAGGTTGATCGCGCCGTCCTCGGTAATTGCCGCCACCATCTGACCTTCGGGGTGCCAGGCCACAACATGCACCGGCCAGTTGGTCACACCAACCCGTGCGCCACTTTCTGCGGGGGCGGCCAACTCGGCTTCCAACGCGCCGTCGGCGGCGTTCCAGGTTGCGACGCGACCGCTGGATCCACCGGTAATAACGCGCGAGCCATCGGGGCTCCAGGCGACCGATATGCGTGGCGCGGAACCCTTGCGGACAACGCCAGGATCGGCGTGAATGGCGAGCGCCGGCTGATGCGTCGTCGAAGCGTTCCACAGCTTCAGCGTTCCATCGCCGCCGGCGGTGAAGACCTCTTCGCTACCGGGCCGCCAGGCCACTGCGCTGATGCCGCCCTTGTGGACGTGCATCTCCCGCCCCTCGCCGGATTCAACGTGCCAGATGTGAATGAACTGGCTCGGCCCGATTGCTGCGAGCCTCTCGCCATCGGGACTCCAGGAGATCGGACCGCTTACCCGCGGCAACGTGGCGACAAGTTGCCCCTCCTCATCAAACACCTTGGCCGAGAACACCGGATAGCGAGCGGAACATGCAAGTCGCTTGCCGTCGGGTCGCCATGCCACATCGCAACAGTCGATGTTACACACCTCTGTCCGCCACAGTTGCTCGCCAGTGAGCCCGTTGAAGGCGTAGGCGAATCCGTCGTGATCGACAACACCTAGCCGCATGTCGGTGGGATGCCAGTCAATCGCCCGAATCCAGTTCTCATCGACGGTTCGCCCGACGCGAAACTGCCGCTGTGGCGCGCCTTCGCTGGTAAGGATTTCGAGAAAGCCATCACCGCCGTAGGCCAGCAGCTCGCCATTGTGGCTCCAGCCGAGGCCGAGGGTGTTTCGCAAATCGGTTCGCTTCAGGTTGCAATGAATCTGCCGGACCTGCTCGCCGGTCGCCGTGTCCCAGATGTCGAGATCCGATTCGCCCCGACCGGCCGCCAGGAAACGTCCGTCGGGACTCCACGCGATCGGCATGTTCCCTTTGCCGGGCAGCGTGCGCTCGATCGTGCCGGCATCGGTGTCCCAAATCAATACAGCGGCGTCGTTCGAGCGGCGTACTGCCAGCCGCTGCCCGTCCGGCCGCCAGGCGACGTATCGGGTCGACGTTTTGCTGTCGAGCACGCGGATGTTGGCTCGGCACTGATCCCGCAGGTAACGCCACTCCCAGCCGCGAAAATCGGGTTCGCCTTCCTTTGGTTCGTATTGGTCGAGCAGCACTTCTAGCTGGCCGAATTCGCCGCGTTCCCAGACGGGCCGAAGCGTCTGCATCCGGGCGACGTAGGTATTCCACCGCGCCTCGGCGGCGTTCTGCTCGGCCAGTTGACGCTGTTCGGCTTCCTGCTGGCGCGCGGAAATCGCCTCCGCTTCCCGCTCTTCTGCGAGACGACGCTGCTCGGCTTCGCTGTTGCGCGCCGCCTTCGCCTCGGCTTCGCGAAGCAGGGCAAGTTCCTTCTGCTCCGACTCGGCTTTGCGAGCATCAACGGCTTGTCGCTTCGCGGCGTTTTCGGAAAACGCGAAAGAAGCCGAGACGACCGTTGCCACCATGAGCACAACAACGAGCGCGGCGGACATGGCCGCAATGCGCGGGTTCCGCCGGCACCAGCGCCACCCTCGCTCGACCGGACCCGCGGGACGGGCCAGAATGGGACGGCCTTCCAGGAATCTCGCGAGTTCTTCCACCAGGGCGGTTGCCGTGTCGTAGCGGCGTCGCGGGTCCTTCTCCAGACACTTGAGACAGATGGTCTCCAGGTCTCTCGGCACGGCGGGATTCAACTGGCGCGGGGCAACAGGCTCGCGTTCCAGGACCTGCATTAACGTGTCGAGCGGGTTGTCGGCTTGGAAGGGTGGGCGTCCGGTTAGCGTGGCATAAAGAATGGCACCCAGTGAATACACATCCGCCGCTTCCCGCACCTCGCTCACGCGCCCTGCGGCTTGTTCGGGAGGCATGTAGCTCGGCGTGCCGAGAATCTGACCGGTGCCGGTGAGGTTCGAGTCGCCTTCCAACTTCTTGGCCAGGCCGAAGTCGGTGACCATGGGCTGAGAGTTGAGGGCCGAGAGTTGAGAGCCAGATGCAGGGCGTTGATGTTCTCGACTCTCAACTCTCAACGCTCGACTTCCGTTCAACAACACATTCGCCGGTTTCAAGTCGCGATGGATCACGCCACGTTCGTGCGCGTACTGGACCGACTCGGCTACTTTGCGGACCAGTTCCGCAGCCTCGCGCGGCGGCAGAGGCCCGTCAGCAAGTCGCGACGCCAGCGACTCGCCTTCGACGTACCCCATCGAAAAGAAATGCTGCCCTTCATGGTCCCCCACTTCGATAATGGGCACGATGCCTCGATGATCCAGTCCTGCTGCGGCTTCGGCTTCTGTGTAGAACCGCTGCACATCCTCCTTCGATGCAAATTGGCCGGACAAGATCATCTTCAATGCCACGATGCGATTCAGCTTGACCTGCCGTGCCTTGTAAACGACGCCCATCCCGCCGCGGGCAATCTCTTCCAGTAACTCGTAGTCACCAAAGTACCGCACGATCGTACCGGGTCGAGGAGCGACGGTGACGGATGCGGAAGATGCAAGAGTTGGGACATCCAGACGCGTGACGCTATCCGGCGGCAGCGTCGGCTCGTCGATCGACCCCTTCCCGACCGCGTCGCCCGCCAGCTTATCGATCTGACTCTTGTCAGCGAAGAACTCTCGCAACTCGTCCGCGTATTCCGGATGCGTTTGAATTATCTGCTCTCGATCGATCGGCTCACCTGACTCCGCCGCTTGCAGATATTTTGCCAGTATTTCGTTCAGTCGCGGATCGTCTCGGGAAACATCGTCATGTGATGGTGACATAGAACGGTTCCGTACTCCCAAATACTTCGTCAAGTAGGTAAGAGCCCACCACTGCCAAAACGGGGCGCGGTTTGCTCCAAAGTTTTCCGTGTCTATTGACGGCGATGTACTCAAGAGTCATGTCTTGTCTCGACCGCCGGGGCCGCGGACGCGCTCCCAGCAGGCATCAGCAAACAAGGCCGCTCCAATCAACAGGCAGGCGATCCATTGTAAGACGGGGACGATGAACAACTCCATCCGCTGGTAACGGTCGCGCATGTAGTCCGGGCCGCGGGGACTTTCGGCCAGCGCAGCACGGAACCCGGCCGCTTCGCTCGCCAAGGCCCACACACCGAATGCGACCACCAGCACAGTCAAGACGAACAGTGCTACGCGGTGCCGACGGCTGTTGTGGCGCTGCCACCAGGCAAACAACCCCAGTAGCAGATACGGGCTGAACAAGAACACGGCAAAGATGCCCTCGCCCTCGCCATTCAACGACAGGTAGCCGTCTGGCAGAGTGAACGCCAATATCGCAATGGGCGCGAGCAGGCAGATTGCCACTGACAAGCCGGGCAGAAGCAGGCTGTTGTTTTCTTTTAGCATCTTCAGTGGGGCATCCAGCTATCACGGAACAGCAAACTCAATCGTAAACAACGCAACTTGCAGCAGCACGGCGTAGAGGCAGAGGAATCCCCACGTCACGAGCTTCAACCAATTGGGCGGCGGAGCGGTCGATCGCCGCGTGTGACGTTGCAGCAATACGACATTTGCCCCCGCAGCAATGAGGATTCCCACATGAATGACGCAGTGCAGCCAGTGATGGTGAAAGCCATTTTTGTCGCCGTGACCCTGAAACGTGTAGCAGCCACCCAGGATGCTGTACGCAAGCGGTAAAGCGAGTAGCACGACGAGTGTGGAGAACGACCACGCCAAACGGCGTTGGTTGAGGCGAACGCTCATGCGATCCCACGTGCGAAAGACCGCCAACCACACGCCGTACATGGGGAACAAGGCCAACACACCCCAGATGATACCTGCAACAGATCTGTCCCCCATCATTAACGGCAACGCGACCAGAAAGCCGGTCAGCACGCTGACCAGCGGAAGGTAATCGAGGTCACCAAGAAGCACCGTAACCCAGAATCCGCCGACAACGAGCATCGCCGCCGTCGCAGCCAGCACGCGCCGGCAAGCTATCGACGACAAACGCACAGCCCACCATCCGACAACGGTCCAGGTCGTAACAACCACCACGATCGTATACGCCATGCCGACCAGGACGCTTCCGCGCACAACGGCCACCGCGCACCACAACGCTGCGACCGTCATGAACTGAATCAGCTTCGCCAGGCCAAATTGAATCGGCTGAGGTCTCGGAATTGGTTCCCTGGTACTCATTGCTTCATGAAACACTCTAGTGAAAGGACACCGTTCATTCCGAGCCAAGGAATCGCGAACAAGACCAGTACGATTGCCAGCCAGATCGAAATCGCTGAGACACCGGCATCAATGTCGGGATCATTGCGACATGCGGCGGCCAGGACCCCTGCAACTGCAAAGCTGACAAACGTGAAGAGAAAGTACGAGGCAAGATAACCGATTCGGAAAGACCATTGCTCGACCGCGTCCATGGGCTCGATCGTCGCAGCAAAACCGAACAGGCAGAAGGCGGCAGCAGGCATCAACATCACGGCGAGGACGACTCTCGCGGCATACGAACGGGTGCCGCGGACAATCGCCACCACAGCGACGAGTGCAATGACGAAAGCAAACAGTATGGCCATCAGAAAACCGGGCATTTGTCTCCCCTTAGATTCTGGCAGAGCAGGGGGACGGTGTACCTACTCATCTAGCGGAACCAAGCCAGGAACCAAATCGGCGCTTCGTAGGCAATCATCGCCAAGCCGATTGCACCGCTGATGATTCCGATCCAACTCCTGCGCCGGATTCCCACGCCGACGCCGAGTAGACCACAGACAAAACAAAACAACGGAAGAAGCTGGATCGTCACCGTCGTGAAAATCCTGTTCATATTGAGGCCGTCCGGCCCTTGGTGGAAGACCAGCCAAAGACTCGCCCAAGCCAGGCACGCCGCGACCAGCGAGGCCGTGCCGTACCACGCCGGAGACAGACCGAAACGATCTGCTTTTGACTTCTCGATCATCGGCGTTATTCCTTGATTCGCTTATAGACGAATGTAATCTGTTTCGATCCCGCTGCGGACTTGATGTCGTTTGGGCGACTTTCAGCATCTGACGCGTAAGTAATCGCCAACGTGTCGCCGTCCAACTCGTAGATGCCGGACGTCGTTTGCCCCTTGGTCTCGTTCGACTCTGGCGGGAAAATGAGATCGATGGTTTTTCCCTTCCCGCTGGAACCCAGTTTGTAAGAGCCTTTGGGTGTTTCCCCCGCATTTCCACTGGCCAGCAGCAGGAACTCGTTTCCTTTGAACACGTATCGAATGGCTGAATCTTCCGGTGCGATTGGTGGTTCCCCGTCACCTTGACCGTTTTGCACGTACTGAATTAGGCCCCAGGTACCTTGAAGTCGGCTCTGGTCGGTGGGCTTTGGTTGCTTGCCGTCCGGCTTTCCGCCGCTGTCAGGAGCAGCCACTTGTCGAGTTGCCGTGATTTCCATGTCAAGGTAGACCTTGCCAGCAGCGTCGGTGGCTTTGAATTTCCAGACTTCCTGGTTCGGATCGGTAAAGCTGCCCGAACTTCGAATTTTGATGCCTTCATCCAGATCGGTCACGCACGACATCGTCTGCGCCTGTTCGTTCCAGCTTCCCGTCGATGTATTGCGGTTGCCGTCGGAACTGAACCACCAGCTTCGATAGACTTTGTTTTGTGGATCGAATCCAAAGAGGGACATGTTTTCTTTGCCGTCGGAGAGGTGGGCGGTTTCCATGACCAGCCGGCCATTCAGGATCCATTCACGCGTGATTTTCGCCGTGGCTCGACCTCCGTCCGGAGACCAAGGCGCGGGTTTTTGGAGGCGGACGAAATCCCAAGTGCCGATCATGCGGTCGAGAACTTTCAATTCGGCGGGCAGGTCAGCGGCGGGTTCGTGTTTCTTCCACGCCGCGACAATGGCGGCTTCGCGCTCGTCAGGCTGACGTGTTTTCTTGCCTTCGTGATCCAACAGCAACTCGCCGTTCTCGTCCTTGATCCAAGCGGTGACTAAATTGGTGTCGGCAGCGGGAAAGTGGTTCTTTCCACCGCTCGTCCAGTTGTCCGGCATGTCGGTTCCGATCCCAGACGCGGTGCTGGTCGCTTTGTCCCAAGTCAGCCGCCACTGCGCTCCCATCAGGCCCTTCGAGTCAAAGCCCCAGAGTGGATAAGCGTTCTGCCGCGGATCATAAGTCACGATCCACAGCCCTTTCTTTCCGTCAGGCTGACTCATGTCCCGAATCAGAATGACACGGTTTTTCAAAGCCCACACGGTACTCTCCTGACCGGTGAACGTGCCGCCGTCGGGCAACCACTTGGCAGGTTTCGCGGTCGTGCTCAACTTCCACGTCCCAACGAAGCGGCTCAGCATGTCGAGATCGTTGCTCCGCATCGCAGCAGTGTTCCTGTTCGTCGTTGGCGGTTGAGCGGCAGGCGTCGCGTCGGTTGTCGCGGGACGCTGGAGCGAGACTTGCAACCATGCTGGTAAGCTGAAATCGACCAACTCTGCCGCCACTTCCTGGCGCGAGGCGTATTCGTTCATGCGCTTCCGAAACGACTGTTCAAGCGCCGCGTCGTGAAACTTGAGTTGTCCCGAGGCTTCGGCTTCCGCGATCAGTTTCTGGTACGCCCCGACGGGCTCCATCGAAATCTGCATCCCAACCACCTTGCCGCCGTACTTTTCATACAAAGCCTTCTGGCAGCGCAGCGGCATCAACTGGTTGTAAGCTTCATGCGCGACGACCGTTTTGTGTTCGAGGGCGAAGGTAAGCGACCGCGCCAACCCTTCCTGTTGCAGTCGTTCCAGCCAGGGGGCGTCGTTGTTTGCGAGCTTGGCGCGCGTCTCGTCGAGTTGAGATTGAATCTTTGCTACGTCAAAGGCCGGAACCGGCGGCCTATTCCCCGCACTACGTTCGGCCGCCGACTGCCAGGCCTCCCAGAACGCGTCGATTTCCTCTTGCGAGAGCGCCGCAACTTCGCGGCGGCAGAAGTCGTCCATCAAGGCGCTCAGAATCAGGCGACGGAAGTTGACTTCCGCTTGCGCCGGGTTGCCATCGCCGGAGAAGTCGCGGCGATAGACCGGCTTGGCAAGCAGAGTGGCGACCGGTGCGGCGAGATCAGTGGCCGTGGTCGTCGGAGCAGCCGCGGTACTTGGTGACGGCAAAGATGCCGCTTCGCCAGTCGTTGGAGTTGGGGAAACTGTCTTTTGACAGCCGACACAGACGAGCAGGCCGGCAAGCAGCGTGAGTATTCGGTATCGCATTGGAGGGTTCCTTGTCGGTCTGGTGAATCGGTACATGGTTTAATCAAAATAGAAACACAGAGGCACAGAGAGCACCGACGACCGCGCCGAACATGATGTGGTCCACGCTCTCCATATGCAAAGTCAGCGGCACGCAGACCAGACCGAAGACCAACGGAGTGGATCGTCTGACGATGTGGCTGGCCATTAACACACCCCGATGAAGTTCAAGCATTTTTGTTCAGTCCGAGGCTCAATCGTCCTCCAAAGGCCGCGCGTCCCAGACCATGATGGCCCCGTCATAGCTACCCGAGGCGAGCCGGCTGCCGTCGGGGCTGAAGATCACGCTTGTGACGAAGCCAGTGTGTCCCTTGAGGGTCAGGACCTCTTGCCCACTGGCCGTATCCCAGAGCTTAACTGTGTGATCCATGCCGCCGGAGGCGATCCGCCTTCCGTCGGGGCTGAAGGCGACGCTCATGACCCACCCAGCGTGCCCCTTAATGTGAACGGTCTCCCGACCTGTGACGGTATCCCAGAGCTTGACGGTCCCGTCCGAGCTGCCGGAGGCCAGTCCGCCTCCGTCGGAGCTGAATGCTAAGCTGCTGACAGAATGTCCTTGAAGGGTCAGGACCTCCCGGCCGTTGGAGACGTTCCAAATCTTGATGGTCCCATCCTGGCTACCCGAGGCGAGCCGGCTGCCGTCGGGGCTGAAGACCGCGCTGCTGATCTGCTCTTTCTTGATGGTGAATTTGCTGATCTCCCGGCCAGTGGCGGCGTCCCAGAGCACGATGCTGCCGCCACCCGCCGAGGCCAGCCGCGTCCCATCCGGGCTGAACGACATGGCGTTAATCCCAAAGGGATGTCCTTCGAGCGTGAGCGTTTGCTTTCCCGTTGCCGTGTCCAAAAGTACGGTTGTGAAGTTAAAGCTCAAGGCCAAGCGCATGCCGTCGGGGCTATAGGACAAGCACTGGACGGCGTTCCCTGAAGGGACCTGGAGGCTGAGCGTCTCTTCTCCCGTGGCTATGTTCCAAACCTTGGCAGTTCCCGTTCCTGGCAAGGGCTGCAACTGACTGCCGGACGCCAGGTGCGTGCCATCGGGGCTGAACGCCAGCGCATGAACCGCTTGGTTCTGCCCGTGCCCTTTGAGGGTGATGGCTTCCGGCCCCCTGGTGGCGTCCCATACCTTGATGGTTTTGTCCCAACCGGCCGAAACCAGGCGTTTGCCATCAGGGCTGAATGCCACGCACAAGACACCTAAGGTGTTGCGCCCCTTTGAGACGTCGTTATGGCCTAACATGTATCCGATTTCTTCGGGATCCACGGTCATGGCATCGGCGTCGTGTCCCTTGAGAGTGATCGACTCCCGGCCTGTCGTGGTGTTCCAGAGTTTGATGGTCCCGTCGGCACTGGCCGAGGCGAGGCGGTCACCTTCGGGGCTGAACGCCACGCTCCAGACCTGAGCTGTGTGCCCTCTTAACGTCAGCGTCTCTAGGCCGGTCGCCACGTCCCAGAATTTGACCGTCAAACCGCTCGGCACGGCCAGTCGCTTGAGGTTGGGGCTGAAGGCCACGCCGACCTCCTCCGATGGCCCTTCAATTGTGAACGTGCGGGTCTCCTGGCCGGTGGCCGCATTCCACATCTTCACCGTCTTGTCAGCACTCGCCGAGGCCAGCCGTGTTCCGTCAGAGCTGAACAACACGCTTGTGATATGGTGCGTGTGTCCGTTAAGGGTCAGGACGTCCCGGCCGCTGGCGGCGTCCCAAACCTTGATGGTCCCATCCTGGCTACCCGAGGCGATCCGCATCCCGTCCGGGCTGAACGACACGTTGGTGACCCCAGCGGTGTGTCCTTTGAGCGTCAGCGTCTCCTGACCCGTTGCCGCATCCCAAACCTTCACTGTCTTGTCACGACTCGCCGAGGCGATCCGCTTCCCGTCCGGGCTGAACGACACGCTGAAGACCCCAGCGGTGTGTCCTTTGAGCGTCAGCGCCTCTTGGCCGGTCGCCACGTCCCAGAGCTTCACCGTATTATCCTCGCTTGCCGAGGCAAAGCGGTCACCTCTGGGGCTGAAAGCCACCTTCCAGACCCGTGCTTTGTCCCCTTTGACTTTGATGGTGAGCAGGTCGCTGTGACAGAGGCGCTGCCAGTAATGCCATTCGAAGCCGCGCAAATCCTCACCCGCCGTCTGTGCCGGCCGTGTCGCCTCAAGGCGTTCCAGCAGGTGCCCGATGCCCGCCTCCTCCCAGTCGCGCTGGGCCAGGTTCATCTGCGCGGAAAAGAGGTTTCGAAAAGCTTGTTCCCGTGCTTTGACTTCAGCGGTGGCGCGGGCACTGGACTCAATCGCGAAGTAGCTCGACACCACGGTGCCCGCCACGAGCAGCAGGGCAACCGTCGCCAGCAGCCCAGCGACAACCGGATTCCGCTTGCACCACCGCCAGACGCGCGCCGGACGACTGATGGGGCGGGCCAGAATCGCCTTGCCGTCCAGAAATCGTTGCAGTTCTTCGCCCAGGTCGCGCGCCGACTCATACCGGCGGCGGCGATCCTTTTCCAAACATTTCAGACAAATGGTCTCCAGGTCGAGGGGCACTTTCGGATTGAGCGTGCGCGGGGCGACCGGCTCGCGTTCGAGAACCTGCATCAGCGTGTCGAGCGGATTGTCGGCCTGAAACGGCGGACGGCCCGTCATCGTTGCATAGAGAATCGCACCCAACGAATAAACGTCCGCCGTTTCGCGAACATCGCTCAATCGTCCCGCGGCTTGCTCGGGTGGCATGTAACTCGGAGTGCCGAGGATTTGACCTGTGCCAGTGAGGTTTGAATCGCCTTTGAGCTTCTTGGCCAAACCGAAATCGGTGACCATGGGCACAGAGCCCAGGGCGGAGAGTCGAGAGCCGGATGAAGCAGACTGCTCTTGCCCTCGACTCTCAACTTTCGACTCTCGACTTTCCTTCAACAACACGTTCGCCGGCTTCAGATCACGATGGATGACGCCCTGGTCGTGCGCGTACTGCACAGCTTCGGCTACTTTGCGGATCAACTCCGCGGCCTCGCGCGGAGGCAATGGGCCGTCTGAAAGTCGTGACGACAGCGACTCGCCATCGACAAATCCCATCGAGAAGTAATGCTGGCCTTCGTGCTCGCCGACTTCAAAGATGGGCACGATGCCGGGATGGTCCAGTCCCGCCGCGGCTTCGGCTTCAGTATAGAACCGCTGCACGTCCTCCTTCGATGCCAGTTGGCCCGACAAGATCATTTTGATCGCTACGACACGATTCAGCTTGACCTGCCGCGCCTTGTAAACGACCCCCATCCCGCCGCGTGCGATTTCTTCGAGCAATTCGTAATCACCGAAGTAGCGGATCATCGCACCGGCGCGAGGATCGCGCTGGGGAGTGGCCACGGAGTCGAGCGTGGGTGCGTCCAGCCGAGTGACGCTCTCCGGTGGCAGCGTCACCTCGTCAACGGGACGGGGTCGGGAGTCTTTTCCGGCAGCCTGACCTTCCGTATCGGAAATACGTTCTCCGGAAAAGACTCCCGACCCTGCCCCGGCGAGCTTATCGATCTGACTCTTATCAGCGAAAAACTCCCGCAGCTCGTCCGCGTATTCCGGATACTCACGGAGCATCTGGTCGCGATCGATCGGCTCACCCAATTCGACCGCGACCAGATACTTCGCGAGGACTTCGTTCAGTCGCGGATCGTCGCGCGATAGTTCCGATTCCGATGATGACATGCGGCAGTTCCTGCGGTTGAATTCATTACGTCAACCATCAAGGAGCCCGATACTGCCACATTAGGGCGCGCGGTTGGTGAAAAGACGTCAATCTCCTTCCTGCATCAATTCCCGCAACTTCCGCATCCCACGCTTGAGCAATCCGGCGGCGGCCGACGGCGTGCGATCCAGTCGCGCGGCAATCTCGGCCAGCGTGCAGCCTTGCCAGTAGTGCAGTTGGACCGCTTCACGCTGCGACTCTGGGATATGTTCCAGGGCATTGCACAACTGCAGCACTTGCTCGTTGCGTTGCGCCTGTTGGCTGGGCGAAGATTGTTCGGCCGCCAGCCATGCTTCGAGTCGTGCGGATGAGGCGTCGACCGCTGCCTGCACCGATCGTTCCCGATTGACATTCCGCTTGTCGCGCCCGAAGTCTCGAACCGCGTGCGCCAGATTTCGAGCCAGGATCTGCCGCAGCCAGGCCGCCATCTCAGCGTCGGACTTGCCACGGAAGTCACTCATCGCGCGGTGAGCTTGCCCCAGCGTCTGCTGCACAATGTCAGACGGGTCCAACTTGCTGCGCAGACGTTCGTCAAGTTGCATGCGAGCTAACAGTCGCAAGTAGCTGCGGAAGCGGTCGGGCCACTGATCTTCGGATTGTGGATCGGATGTCACGATTAATTCCTGGCAGATAGGTGCCTGGTATACATGCACGACGCGCCAGCGAGTGGGCCGGTGACAACAATTCACCCACTCGCTGGCGCGTCGTGCTTGTACCGTTGCCGAAAGATTCTCGCATTTCGCATCGTGCCATGCGAGAGAGAGAGATACTCGACGACCTAAAACCGCCGCGGCGGGATGCCAGCGGGACCGTCACCGCTAAACAGGGCCTGCAGATAATTCAGCAAATACCCCAGTTGCGTTGGTACACCGATGAGGCCGAGTGGATAGCTGCCCGTTCCGACGATACCCACAAAGCCGCCAAGATACAGAGGCGGCGCGCTGAACGCTCCATCCAGCATCCACCAAAGGCAGGGCAAGATGATCGCCGCGAGCCAGGCAAGGATCAACCCAAAGATCGAACCGGCGGGGTAAATCGTCAAATGGATGAGTGACCGATCCGCGCGTCGTTCGATCGTACCTCGGATACTGAGTTTCGCACCCGTGTGCTTTCCAAACGGGCCATTCAGGGTGAAAGTGTCGTCGTGAACACGGCCGCCGTAGACGCGCTTGATCGGTATCCGGACAGGAAACACGACGCCGGCATCGGGAGGGACGACCATCCGCGGCAGAGCTCCCTTGAGCCGCTCGCACACTTGATCCGGCATCAGCCCAGTAGCGAGCGTCACTCTGGTCTTGAACCAGAACGCCAACTGCGGGGAACCAATGAACTCGCAACAGCCGCGATTTGTCATGGCGCGTTCCCTTCCGATCCGATTGACTCTCGGAGAACTTCATTACCGAGACATTATGATCGATTGTATGCCCCACATCCGCGAATAAACCGCAGAGTAAATCCGAACAGAGGTGGAATCGCGGCCTGAAGCTCAGCAATGGTCTCGGGCTGGAACGGCTGGGTTCGCACGCCGAGTTCCCTTTCCGCTGGCTCTGGGTTTCCTGGAAGTCCGTCGATCAACATTTGCAACTGAGCCGCGGCGTGGACAATGGATTCCGGAACAGGGCGTGCATCGCCCGCACGGAGACGCGCTGAAACCAAATCGGAGTCGGGATGATCCACACGTTCAATGAAGTTCCTTTCGCAACGGTGCGCACGACGTCGCGCAGCATCATCGGTTCGGGACCAACGACCTCGTATGTCTTGCCGATCGAGACATCACGTTCCAGGGCCGCGGCGACGACCCGCGCCACGTCTCCGCCGGATACAGGCTGCAGGATCGACGCGCCTTTGCCGACGACCGGAAACAACGGACAGAAACGAATCATCTTGACCAGGTGAGTGATCATGTCATCGCCCCGTCCGTAGATGACACCGGGTTTCAGGATCGTGAAGTCCAGGCCGCTTTCCCGAACCAGCTCCTCGGCCTGCCACTTCGTGTCGTGATAGCCATGACGGGCATCCCGTCGAGCGGCCACCACGCTGATGTGGACGAAGCGTCTCAGGCCGACTTGTCGTGCCGCCTCGATCAAATGCCTCGTGGTCTCGACGTGAACCCGCGCAAACGTTTGTTCACCGGACTGGCGCTTGATGCCGATCAGATTGACGATCGCATCGCAGTCCCGCATGCGCTCCAGCGGCAGTTTGCCGGCCGCAACGTCACACGCGATGCACTCGACGTCATCGACGTCGAAAGCTCGCCGAGTTCCACGCGCCAGAACGACGACGCGATGTCCCCGACTGGTCAGCTCCGAAATCAAATGCTGTCCCAGGAATCCACTCCCCCCGGCAACCATGACATTCACCAGCCGCCACTAACGGATTGGCCCGTGTGTGACGCCCCTGCACGTGAAAACACCGGCAGGGACTGTTCTTGTTTCGATAGACCAGATTCGTGTCCGTTGTCACTACTTGGACGTGTGGAACGAAGCTGGGACCAATCTTTTCGAGTTCAGCACGCTCCAGCGGTTGCGGAGCGACGCGCTGCGCGGCGTCTGTGGCTGCCAGTGTGACGACACAATTTGCCAGACCTTTTGCCAGACCTTTGTTCTTACCGACCATCCAAGGTTGAATGGTCAGCGTCTGTTGGCCAGTCAACCGTTGCATATCTTCTTTCAATTCCACTACGGTCGGTGGCGGCGGTTCTCCATCTACCAGGACAAGACCAGTAACGGTTGACAGCTCGTCGCCGGCGGCCACACCGGCAGGTGCTCGTTCAGTTTCAGTTTGATCATCGAAGGCCACTGCGGAATCTCGATTCGGGGAACTCGATTGTTCACGGGCGCTGCGCTCCGTGCCAAGAACCGGGCTTCGCTGCGATGACTGCTGCTTGCGTTGCGCGGTGGGGTCCGTTGGATGCTGGCACGATGTCGCGACAAGCACGACCAGGAAGCACAAACCTGTTCGATGATGCATGGTGATATCCTCTTATTCAATCGTTGTGCGAATCAAAGAGTCCTAACCCAGTCCTAACCCCATTGATTTGTACGTCGGATGTCGGATGGCGAGGCCAACGTGTCAGTGCCAAAACGATGCCGACCAGGTTCAACAGGAAGAAAGGGGCATTCCAAATCTGCGACACAATGAAGGTGGAGAAATCGGAACTCATCACCGATGTACCTCTGCTGTTATGTTGTCATTGTCAATTGGAGACAGTCACGGTCCGTTACTGATCACACGGATGTTCGACTGCGGCGTATTGCACCAGCGGCAGTTCACCGTTTCGTACATTCGGGTCAGACTAGCTGGAGCGTTTCATCACGTTTGGTCAAACAACCTATTACAGCGTTGATGTGCAGGGCAAACCCTGTGAGGGCAAGCAGAAGATTCTGGACGACCAGCCCATCTAATGGCTTGACATACACCTGATGCATTCCGAAAACCGTCAACAGACCAAATACTGCAAGATTGAGGTAGAGCGAGGCCGTCCCTCCACGAAGTGTTAGCCTTGCCCAACATAGCCATGCGAGAAGCAACCAGGGGTCAGCGAACCGAAAGGCACGATTCGTCGTCGCACACGTTTGATTCAGCCGAATCGCCGTCTAGTCGTACGGATCGCTCCACCCCCCACATTCAGATACATCAATCAACGTCGTCGTCGTGCTTCTTTGTCGACTGCGGCGGACGCGATGTTTCGTCACCATCGGGAACCTGGGCCAGCATCCGTCCCGCGACTTCTATGGCCAGTAGCGGCTCGTCCGTAATGATGCCATAGGACCGGCGCGCCAGGCTGGCTTGTAGCTGCTGCCGGTCGTTTGGTACCCAGAGAAAAATCGGGTAACCGCGTGCCTGCAATCGATCGATGGTCTGCGAGTCGACCGTCGTCTCGATACTCAGGAGATCCGGCTGAATGAATTTGCGAATCGCCCGCCGCCAGGGCTCGCTCTTGAGAAAGAAGGGGATCTTGCGATACTGCGTCGGATCGAAGGGCTCGATGTCGCGAAAAATGAACATCGTGCGGACCCGCGAATCGAGCGCCTTGATGCGACGCAGAACAAACGGGTTGAAGGAACTGAGGATCACGTAATCGTGAGCGTCATGCTGACCGATCTCGTTGACAGCGATGGCCTCCGCACCCTCGTCCTGCATACCGCCTGCCTTGATCTCGACGATGACGTTGGTTCGCCCTGCGACTTCGTCCAGCAGCTGGCCAAAGGTCACGATTCGCTCGCCCGCGAACTTGGCGTCGAACTTGGACCCCATGTCCAAACGCTGGAGTTCCTCGAGCGTTAAATCTTTGATGGCCCCGACGCCGTCCGTGAGTCGTTCCAGCGTCGGATCATGGAAGATGACCAATTCCCCGTCAGCCGTAAGTTGCCCATCCAAATCAACGCCATCCAGTCCCTGCTCGATTGCCATCCGCACTGCCGAAATGCCGTTATCCGGCCCGTAGTTGCCGAAACCTCGATGAGCGATCAGCAACGGCTGCTCTTCCTCTGGCACGCGGCTGCGGTGCGGCGGTTCGTAGAAGAAGAGGTAGCCGATACCGACCAGCAGCACGCCAAGCACGGCAAGCAGGATTCTCCATCGTCGTCGCTTCATGGTGCTTACCTAAATCCCTACCTTGGCCCGCATGTCATCGACCATAACGATCCCACTCGGCGGCAATTCGTTTGCCCTGATAGCGGGCCAGCGTCATGATTGAAATCATCGGATTGGCACCGCAGGAAGTCGGAAAAACGGACGAGTCGCAGACCATCAGGCTCTCGACTTGGTGCGACTCGCACCGCGAATTGACGACGGAGCGACGGACGTCTGCGCCCATTTTGACCGTGGCTTGTGGGTGCGCCGAAGTGATGGTTGTTTGATGTGGAAGAAACTCCAGGTGTTGGCAGTGGACGGCCTGCGTAGCCTTTGTAAAACGCGGGGTTTCGAGTGGCCCCAACTTCTCTTCCGACGCTAGAAAAACCGACTCTGCACCGGCGGCGAACATGATCTCGACGGCCTTCTGAGCCGCGAATCGCAGCCGCGGCTTGTCTCTTTGTGACAACTGATAATGGACCTCGGGGCGACGTGTCGCCGCATCATAGGCCACGCGATTGTCGGTCAGTACGCGGTCTACCAACATGACTCCGAAGCCCGCCGTACGATTGTAAAGCCGCATCATTTCAAAATGGGCGGGGCCAAATCCTGGCATGATCGAAGCACCGTAAACAGGATGCCCGAACAAGCACTCGAAGTAGAATCCCTGGGTCGAGAAATAGTGATCGCTGTAGACGGAGCCTGTGATGCCGCGATAGTTGGTCAGCTGGCGGTCGAAGACACCGATGACGGGCAGACTGGGATGCAGCACGAGTCCGCGTCCGATTCGACCGTGCGGGTCTGGATGCCCGGACCTTTGTAACAAGCAAGGCGTCTCGGGCTCCCGCGGCGACAATGACAAGGCGGGCCGCAATCTCCACGAGCCCCGGCGGAACCAGATTGGCTTGCGATCCAGGTCGGGTCGGATGGATCATTCCCACGGCACCGGTGGCAACCTGTTTTTCTCCGCGACGTTGGAAACGAATCTTGTCGACGTCGCAGTGGTGCAACAGACGGACGCCGCGGTTGAGCGCGTCGGCGATGTACGTGACCATCGTCCCTTGTTTGTGGTCGTACGCACAACCTTGGGCACAGTAGCCGCACTGGCGACAGTCGCGCATGTTCAGTTCAAATCGCTTCGTGGCGATCCCTAACTGCCGACATCCCCGCTCCAACAGTCGGTTGTTGTCGTTGATCTGCTCGGGTGCCACAGCGTGCACATTCAAGCGTTGCCGAACCTCGGCGAGGCATCCGCGCATGTTCAACCCCGTCTGGCCATAGTCGCTCGCCGCGTCATCGAACGAGAACCCCTGGAGGCCCGAGGATTCTCGCCAGCGGTCCCAGACGGCGGGGATCGGGTCGAAGCAGAGCGCCAGGTTGACCGTCGTTCCTCCACCCACGCATTCTCCACCTCGCACGGGGATCGCGCCATCACTGGTCGAACGACTGCCACCGCCGGCGTACAACATTCCCATGTCCAGCTCACGCTGGTTAAAGGATTCCTTGGTAAAGAATCCTCCCTTCTCGATCAGCAGGATGTCCTGCTGCGTACGTTCGGCAAGCGTTGCGGCCAGCACACCGCCCGCGGCCCCCGATCCGATGATCAAGATGTCACATTTCAGTTGGTTCATCGCCCGCCTTCTAGTCCCAGAACAAGCGAACTCTTGAAGACTGCTTCGCAAGCTGAGCAAGAAAAACTCAAAATCCCCCCTTTTCTTGGTGCGTTTTATTGTT
>JAQBZB010000070.1 GCA_027622275.1 Planctomycetota bacterium
GGGGGATTTTGAGTTTTTCTTGCTCAGCTTGCGAAGCAGTCTTCAAGAGTTCGCTTGTTCTGGGGCTAGGGCATATCATTTCGACGATTGAAGAGAAGTACCCTGAGTGGCTTGTCGGCGGTGAAGGAGTGCGGGCTCACGAGGTCACGTTTGTCTCGATCGCCGACGGAACCGAGGTTTCGCTTTCAGACCTTGGATATCGAGTCGTCTTAACAGGCCGTAACGATCGACGAGGATATCAAGTTGATGATGTATTATCGTACTCTCGTACCTGCGAGTTTATCGACGACTTTTATCGTAGTCGCGTAGCCCCATCCGAGTTTCTTCGTTTCGGATTTAGGCACTGGTGGTATTTCTACTTTGAAAATGAGGACTTGGCTCACGAGTGGATTCGTAGAATTGGATTGTTCAATGCTGGACCTTTGGAACGCGAGTTCGAGGGCCACCCGATCAAGTCGAGCTACGTCGGCGTTTTCGGTGGCGAAAAGCGCGACGTTCGCGTTTCTTTAAACGTCATAGAGTTCGCTCCTGAACTCGAACGGGAAGAGCAGATCAACTCGATCAAGACCCACAGCCTGTCGGAGAAACAACGAGCGGCTTTAATTAAACAGGAGAAGGTGGCGGCTTCTCGGATTAGACGCGGCAAGACGTTTGCAGCCGCGATTGACTTCGACTCGTATCAAGAGTTTCCAAGTAATGAGCTGGATGTTGGAGCGTTTGTCCGAGACGAATCGCAAGAACTAATTATTAAAATTCGAGCGGCTTCAACAGAAGCGGAGAGTTCATGATGCATACAGGTGAGATAAGTGAAGCCTTGGCCGTCGCCAAATTGGTCACCCAAGGAGGGTCAGCACTGACAGGCGGAGAGTATGACCCCGGAAAGAGCGTAACTGACGCATCGACTCCCCGAACATACGGCGGCTCGACACGACAGCGTGAAGTTATAGGCTCGATGAAAAATCCGCGCGGGTATGTTCGCAGGGACATCCTTGAGGCAATTAGAATTGCTGCGGATGCGGCGGACCGACTCGCGATTGCGAGCAGAGATGTAGACCGCCCCGGAATGGCAGTCGCTGCACACGATCTCGCTGAATGTCTGGCGGCAATGTGGCATTATCGAGAGTTCGGAGACAAGCCTTGGCAACAAATCGTGCAGTTGTGTCAACAAGTGCTTTGCGAGCCAGATGAGTACGAAGACATCCAACTAGAACAATCAGTAGCGATTCAGTCCGTTGTTCGCGACTATGTATCGCAGCGTTTTGCACGTCCTGGAGAGCGCAGGGAAGCACTCCGAATTCTGAGCGACGCGGGTTTCGACGTGTTTAGATTGGTCTCTGGCGTGGCGCAGCCCTGAATCGGAAGACTAGTAGTGGCTACAGCCATATTCCTTGATACCACGATCCAAATCGCGAGGTTTCTAGGGCCTCCGGACGTGAAGCACAAAATCAAGCAGCAACTCTGCTGCGCGAACTTGACTGTCACAAGCTTAGTAGTTCGGCAGGAGTGGAAGCGTCGTCTCCTCACAGATGCCCGATACGTTCTTGATATTCTTCGTAGGAAGAGACTCGACGTTGGTGCAACCCTTCGCCAAATCAAGTCAAAACTACAGGGTCCGCAGAATGCCCGGAAGTTTTCCATTTGCCTGGACATCATCGCATCTGGATTCGATGGACGCAACGAGATTACGGATGCAGGGGAGCGATTAGAGAATCTATGTGTGATGATGCTAGAAGACGGGCTCTCCCTATTTGACCACGACATTCACATCATTCGTGATTCCGGTTGTGGCTGCGCGAGCGTTGATGTTACGACCAACACACTCGGGCAATATGAGATCGGTCCGAGGAAATGCACAACGGCACCTCACGGCTGCGGCATCTCAGAGTTTTTCGACGCAAAGAAGGCTGAAATCGCAAATATCGCAGAATACTTACGGACCATTCCTACAGACAGCAAATCATCCGAGATCGACAAAGCCGAAGCCCTGATTGACGACTGGATGCAGAATGCAGTGACATTAACCGAGCTGTCCCCTTGTCTTTCAATTGGCGACCTAGTCATTGCGATCGAAAGCAGCGGCATTCCGATCTTTTACACGTCGAATATTCGGGAAAGCAAACATCTCACGCGCTCGCTCAAGCAAAACCTCGTCATACTGAACAACAACTCTGAGGAAGCCGACACAGGTTATCCCCACGTTCTGGGCCGATGATCGCCAGTGGACTTGTAACCCGTCGGGCCGGCTCGTCCGAAGCGTTGCCCGCCTGGATGGATGACCACGAAGCGCATGCGGATGACGCGTCGCCGAGGTGAGCAGCGACACCCGGCGAGGAGGCACAAGAGGTCGGCACAAGGGCGCAATAGAGAGCACAAGAGCGCCCCCATACTTTGATCGCCCAAAAACCGGCATGCGAGCTGCGCAGGCCGGAACCCCTCTGGGCGCGTTCGCGGTGTGTGAGAGAAGACGTCATCGACACAAATGCGATCCGCACTCGCACCAGCGTGAAGCCCTGTCGCTCCAGAAAGCGAACCATCTCTTTGTCAGAGGGACGTGGCAGGCTAGGCACTGTGAAGATCCGCGAGATTCAACTCGATGTGCCGAATCGTGATCGGTGAGTTCAATCGAAGCAAGGCGTCGTCGAGGCCGAAGGCTTCGATGTACCCGCGCAAAGCTTCTTTCAGATCGTCGATCGCCGCGTCTTCCGTCTCCCCTTCGCCGTACGCTGGGATGTCCGGCAGCCGAGCTGTGAATCCACCTACAGTCGGATCGGCGATCAATTCCACAGCCACTTCGTTGAGTTTCGTATTTGCCATGTTTGAATTCTAGCATCGTGGATGCTCCAAAGGCAGTTCAAATGAGCGGAAGTTGCGAAATGACTGCTGGCTGAAGGACACCGCGGTGAATCTGCGAGTCTGGTGTCTTTCCAAATCCTATGCGGGGTATTTCCACTCTCCGCGATACTCTCGTCGCAACAGCGCATTCGCTTCTTCGTCGCCGACGCAGCGCTCCTTCGCTCCATCCCACTCGACGCTGCGACCGAGTTTGTACGACAACATGCCGAGCAAGCTCATGTTGGTCGAGCGATGACTTGATTCGATGTCGCAGACCGGCTTCTTGCCGGTTTCGATGCTGTTCATGAAATCGGCCCATAGCAACGTGATGCTGTGGCCGTCGGGCTCTTGCAGTTGGGCGTCTTGGTGAATCACTTGCTCCTTGCTGTTGTCCGGGTAAAACGTCCAGCCGTCGCGCCAACCCATGTGGAACGTCCCTTTGGTGCCGTAGAAGCAGCAGCCGATGGAATGTTTCTCGGCTTCGTTGCCGGCAAAGCGGCGATGCTCCCAGGTGGCGGTGAACGATTCGAACTCGAAAGTCGCGACTTGCGAGTCGGGAGCGTCGGTCGTCTGTTCTTTCTCGTTGAGTACCGCTTCGCCTCGTATCGGCCGACCGCCGGTGGAATAGACCGTGCGAGGATACTTTTCGTCGGTCCACAGCAAGATTTGATCCAGCCAGTGAACGCCCCAATCGCCGAGCGTACCGTTGGCATAGTCAAGAAAGTTACGGAAGCCGCCTGGATGGATGCGGCTGTTGAAGGGACGCAGCGGCGCGGGGCCGCAATACATCTCCCAGTCGAGTCCTTCGGGCACTTCGCTGTTCGCGTTCGGCAATTCGGCCCCGCCGCGACTGTGAACGAAGGTGCGCACCATGCCGATATCGCCCGCGCCGCCATCCTTCAGGAACTTCATCCCGGAAACAAAGTGCGGCCCAATGCGCCGGTGGAGGCCGACCTGAATCACACGCCCCGCAGCTTGAGCCGCGTTCAGCATCGCTCGGCTTTCCATAATCGTGTGGCCGGTCGGTTTCTCGACGAAGATGTGAGCACCTTTCTCGATCGCCGCGATCGTATTCAGTGCGTGCCAGTGGTCGGGCGTGGCGATGATCGCAATGTCGATCTTCTCTTTGTCGAGCAGCTCGCGAAAATCACCGTACGTTTTCGGAGCGGCTCCCGAAAGATCCTTCACTTCCTCGGCGGCCAACTCCAACGCGTCTTGATCCACGTCGCACAAAGCCACCGCCTTGCACTGGCCGCCGGCCATCGCCTCTTTCAGAATGTTCATGCCCCACCAGCCCGAACCGATTAACGCGATCCGATATTGTTTGGCCTTCGGTGCGGCGTGGATGAATGGAACCCCGCTCAGTGCGAGTCCCGTGGCAGTGGTTGTATGGATGAATTGGCGGCGATTGAGTGTCATGTCGGTTCCTTTGTGTAGCCATCACGCTCCGCCGTGATGAGCCTTGCTCGCTAGACGTTCTTATCGCTAATCGCGTTAATTACTTGTTCGATGTCCGTCGCGTGAGGCTCATCACGGCGGAGCGTGATGGCTACTTTAGATCAACGCAGACGACGTCGCCGTCCGCGCTGCGACAGTATACTCGCCCGTGGGCTAACGTGGGCGCGGTCCAACACTTGCCTTGGAGTACAGTAGCCTTGGCAAGTGATTTGAACTCGGTCGGCGAAGCACCGGCCACTGCCAACTCGCCGGTCTCGCTCAAGATGATCAAGTGTGAACCAGCGGCGATCAATGCGCCGCTGCCGAAGCCTGACTCGGACCATTGTATCTTGCCAGATGCGAGTTCAACGCACTTGAGCAATCGCTCGCCGGTCGTATCCCCGTCAATGCCGTACAGATACCCATCGATCAAGACGCTGGAGCTGAATTGGTTTTGGAAGTCCTTGCTCTTCCAGACATCTTCCGGTTCGCCCTCGGTCAGTTTGAGAAGGGCCGAGCCGCGATTGTATCCCGATGAAATGAAGACCGTGTCGCCGGATAGAATCGGATCGGCGGCGTTACATCCGAAACGAGTCAGCCATTTATAACGCCATTGTTCCTCCCCAGTGGCAATATCAACAGCGTGAAAATACTTGCCCGAAGCGATCAGTGCTAACCAGTTACCGTCATGCTGGAACGGTAACGGAGTTGCATAGCCCGCGTCTTTGTCGGCGGACGACCAAAGCAACTCGCCGGTCCGTTTGTCGACTGCGGCACCGGTTTCTCCGACGGCCAGAAGCAGCTTGTTGCCGAACACGACGGGTGATCCGCCGAACCCCCAGCCGGGCACGCGGACGCTCGCTTCTTCTGCAATGTTTTTCGACCATCGAACCTCGCCGCTGGCCGCGTCGAAACAGATTGCATTCCCTGCGCGACTTAACGTGTAGACAACGTTTTCGTCGACCGTTGGCGTCGACGTCGGACCGCCGTCGAAGAATTTGTCGTTCAGCGGCGCTTCGTACGAGTGTGTCCAGCGTGTGTCACCCGTCTCCGCCTCGAAACAATAAACCGTATCCGTGTTATCGCGATTGCCGAGCGTGAAGGCTCGTCCAGATGCAACGACGATCGACGAGAAGCCAGTGCCGACGTTGGCCCGCCACAGGACCGGCGGCCCGGCCGCTGGCCATTCAACGGAAAGCTGTGATTCGCGCGAGATGCCGTCGCGCGTCGGGCCTCGCCAACGAGGCCAATCTTCCGCCTCAACGCGCGCGCACGCGGCGGTCAACATCAGGAGATGCAGACCAAAGCAAAGTCGTCTTACCAGGTGAGTCATAACGATGGTGGATGGACTACGGAGAGGACGGGACGGATTGCAAATCGATGAACTCTCCTTGTCGACCGCTGAAAAGTGACGCCTGTCCCCAGCGAGCTTGCCTCGTTGGAACAGAAGATTTGTGAGTTAGCAACGAGCGATCCAACAATCGAGACCCCAACGGGCTTGTCTCGTTTGGTGAATGAGATTCGGAGCGAACGCCAAGTCGCTGTGCAATGGTGGACGGTCGGAGCTTATTCACCCACGAGACGAGCTCGTGGGGGCCTTGGAAGCTCAGCGCCATCTCGCTAACTCACAAATCTCTGGTTCCAACGGGGCAAGCCCGTTGGGGACCACGAAACTGACTACGTATCGCCACGTCATCCTGATGTTCCATGCCGACAAGGCTTGGCTCGTGTACTATCCGAATGCGGCTCGTGCCCGCCAGATTAATCGTAACTTGCCGAATAATCGCACGTAAGGCGGTGTATATTCTCCATTCCCGCCAAATTCACCCATTCGCAGTTACTCTGCAAAAACCTCATTGCGTGTAGAATGATGGGAAGTCAGGCGTCGATCCGACGATGTTCATTTGCACTATCTAGTTCTCCGACGAGCAGCAGTCTCCAACCCAGGGAGAAGCAGGTTTTATCCATGAGTCAGCAAAATCAGCCACAACCCGAAGGAAATTCACAGCAGGTTCAGATGAGCCACGTCACAGCGCGTGTTCCCGAGTCGGTGAGCCGTGGAGCGTTCAGCACGGGCGTGATTGTGATGACCGGTGGAAGCGAGTTCATTCTGGACTTCATTCAAAACATCGGTGGTCCGCCGCAAGTTGCCGCTCGCGTCGTGATGCCGCACGGTGCGTTGCCCCAGTTCGCCGAGGCACTGAAGAAGAACCTGGGGATGTATACGGAACGATTTGGTCCGCCCCCTGAGTTACCGAAGCCGCCGCAACCGGCCAAACCTCAGTCGGCACAAGAGCTGTACGACGAGTTGAAGCTGCCCGATTCGCTACTCAGCGGTGCCTACTCGAATGGCGTCATGATCGGTCATACCGCATCGGAGTTTAAGCTCGACTTTTTGACCAATTTGTTTCCGCACTCGGCGGTATCGGCTCGCGTGTACTTGTCCGCACCACAGGTTCCACGCCTACTGGATTCGCTGACTTCGACATTTCAGCAATTCCAAGAACGAGTGCGTCAGCAGCAACAAGCACAACAACAGCAAGCCCCTCCTCCGCCCCCTCCCGAATCGTCCGAAGACGAAATGGGCTGATGAAAGTCGAGCCTCGAACATCGAACGCGCAACTTTGAAGTGACAAGTCGTTCGATGTTCGATGTTGAGCGTTCAAAGTTCTAGGTTCCAAGTTCAAAGTCATGACACGACACGTTGTCTTACCGCCCGCTACCGGCCTTCGCCCCGATGGTCTTTATCCAGGCGGCTGGTGGCACGATGCCGATGACGCCGAGGGCCGGATCGTTTGCGATCTCTGCCCGCGCGAATGTCACTTGAAGGCCGGCGATCGGGGTTTTTGCTTTGTGCGGCAGAACGTCGACGGCGAGATGATGCTCACGACGTACGGACGAAGCACGGGCTTCTGCATCGATCCGATCGAGAAGAAGCCGTTGAATCACTTCCTGCCCGGCACCAGTGTTTTGTCGTTCGGTACCGCGGGTTGTAACTTAGGCTGTAAGTTCTGTCAGAATTGGGACATCTCCAAGTCGCGTGAAGTCGAGCGACTGAGCGAGTTGGCGGGCCCTGAATCGATCGCTGAAGCGGCCGCTCATTTCGATTGCCGGAGCGTTGCCTACACGTACAACGACCCCGTTGTCTGGGCCGAGTACGCGATCGATACGGCGAAAGCGTGCCGCGCCGCGGGCATCAAGAATGTCGCGGTCACGGCGGCCTATATCTCGCCGCAAGCTCGTCAACCTTTCTATGAATACATGGACGCCGCGAATGTCGACCTGAAGGCCTTCACCGAGGAGTTCTATCACAAGATCACCTACTCGCATCTGCAACCGGTGCTCGAAACGATCGAGTGGTTGAAGAAGGAAACCGACGTCTGGTTCGAGTTGACGAACCTGGTCATTCCCGACGCGAACGACTCGCTGGACGAGATCCGCGAGATGTGCGATTGGATCTTGCAGCACGTCGGCGATGAGGTTCCGGTCCACTTTACTGCGTTTCATCCCGACTTCCGCATGAAGGACCGCGGCAACACGCCGCCTGAGACGCTGATTGCCGCTCGCGAGGTCGGATTGCAACAAGGGTTGCGTTTTGTTTACGTCGGGAATGTGAACGACGTCGCGCATCAAAGCACTTATTGTCCTTCGTGCAAGGGCTTGTTGATCCAACGAAACTGGTACGAGTTGGGCGAATACCATCTGAAAGAAAACGACTGCGGACACTGCGGCGCGCGGATTGCGGGAGTGTTCGAGCAGGCACCCGGCAACTGGGGCCGTCGTCGTCAGCCGGTGCAGATGTCGCAATTTGCTCGGCCGCTGCCTGTCATTCAGCCAAACTCTAATCTCCGGACAAACACCATCATGCCACCAAACGCCAACACGCCGCCCGTCCAATCCGCACGAGAAGAGGAGCCCACGACCATGACCACCGAAACTCCAATCGATGGCAAAGCGGCCCGCATCGACGCGCAACGTCCGAAGCTAACCGACGAACAGAAATCACTGATCCATCATGCGGCGTGCGAGATCATGGCCGCTGCGATCATCAAACGACCGGGCCGAGTCGATGATCCGACGCTGGCCGGCGCGGCGGAGAAGACGGTCATGGGTGCTTTCGTGACCCTGAAACGACAAGGTCGATTGCGAGCTTGTTGCGGCGCCTTGGGGAAACCGATGCCACTGGGCAACGCGCTGTCACAATCCGCGCTTCGAACCGCCACCGAAGATTCAAGGCTGCCGACAATATCGCGGACCGAGTTGCCGCATCTCGATGTCGACGTCTCGCTGCTGTATGGTTTCCAGCCGATCAAGGCGACTGGCACCGATCGCGTGAAAGCGGTTGAGCCGGGCCGTCACGGGTTGCAGATCAACATGGGCAACAAGGGCGGCCTGCTGCTGCCGAGCGTGGCGATCGAACAGGGCTATGAAGCCGAAGAGTTCCTGCGCCAGTTGTGTCGCAAGGCCGGACTGCCCGATACCGCGTGGAAGGACGATGCGACCGTGATCCAAACCTTCGAGGCCAGCTCGATTCCCGGTAAATTCGATCCTACGACGCTTGGCGACGTGGTCATCGTGCGGCCGCTGCTCAACGCCCAGGAGCTGCAGGCGCTCGCCGCTCACTGCGGTCGCAATATCGCGGCGCTCGCGCAAGGTGCGACGCCCAGCTACTACTTGAATGGCGTGTCCGAGGGAACGGTCAACGGAATTGTGCTCACGATTAAACCGGAGAACTCGCCGAACGGGATCAACTTTTTCCGCATGGCGATGCGGCCGGGGATGCCTTTGCAGTCGAGCTGCATGAATCTGTGCGAGACGGCTGCGAATGCTTTGAAGAGCGGGCAAATTCGTCTCCCCAGCCCGAACGTCACGATCGCCGTCGCCTTGCTGCACGATCCCGCCATGCACGGATCGGTCGCACATCCGGACATTCGCGGCGTCGACCCGAAGACGCGCGGGATCATGATCATCGAAGGAAATAAATCGGCTTGGGTGTTTGATCCGTCCATGTCGCCTGAGCAACTGCTGGCTGAAGCCAAGACGCAAGTGAACGTCTTCAATCCGGAGGCGGCGAACATCTTTAGCTTCATCGTCGAGTCGACGGATCCAAGGGTGACCGTCAGCAATGCACCGCAGGCAGCGCCCGGGGGAGACACGCGTGCGGCGGCTGTCGCAGGGCGGTTCTATCCCGCGGATGCCGAGGAATTGTCGAAGATGATTGATGATTTCCTGGGCGATACTACCGGGCGCAAGAAGAAGGCGTCGGCGATCATGGTGCCACATGCCGGCCTTGTTTACTCCGGTAAGACTGCCGGTGAGGTCTTCTCCAAGATCAAGATTCCAGACACCGTCATCATCATTGGGCCGAAACATACGTCGGCCGGAGTCGAGTGGGCGGTTGCTCCGCACGAGATCTGGTCGATTCCGGGTGCTGAGTTAAAGTCCGATCGCGAGTTGGCTCAGAAGCTGTGCGACGCGATTCCTGGGTTGCAGATGGACGCGGCCGCTCACCAAGGCGAACACGGTATCGAAGTCGAGCTGCCGTTTATCGCCAAGTTGAATCCCGCTGCCAAAGTCGTCGGCATCACCATTGGCGGCGGCGACATCCATCGCTGCCGCGAGTTCGCGAGCGGTTTGGTCAAAGTGCTGGATGGCTTAGACCAGATGCCGCTGCTGATCATCTCCAGTGACATGAATCACTACGCCGCCGAAGAAGAGAACCGCCGCAAGGATGAAATGGCGATGGAAGCTTTGGAGTCGCTCGACACCGAGAACTTGCTGACAACTTGTATCGATCATCAGATCAGCATGTGCGGCGTGCTCCCCGCTGTCATGATTTTGGAAGCGATCAAAGAGATGGGAAGCTTGAAGAAGGCGACGCGCATCGGCTACACGACCAGTGCCGAAACCAGCGGCGACGCGAGCCGGGTTGTGGGCTACTGTGGGATGTTGTTCAGTTAGCGCCTGCTCGCTGGCACGGATATCGCGGATGCGTTCCAGCAACTCGTCGAAGTAGTCAGGAACGCCGGGGCGGGGCGGCTTCTTCAGCCGCTCGTCGTCCATCGTGAAGCCCTTGGGCAGACATTCCGTCAGGCGCGCGGTTGCCCCTTGTCGGAACTGCGTGCCACGGGTGCTGCGGGAAGCACGGTAGGGACCGCCGTTGCCGACGGCCCCCCGCACAGATCCGTACGTGAACGATTCCCTCATACGGCTCCTTCCTGGCTGGGCCGGTTGCCGCTGCGGTTGACCAGTCGCAACACTTCGCCCGTCTCGACGAGCGTAAACACCAACGGATGATAGCCCCAGATGCCTTTGTAGCTGATGTCCATTCCCTGTTTGCACGGGCCGGTTGTTTCGACGATCGTGCCATCCATTTCGATCGTCGCTTGCTCGAAGAAGGACCTGTCTTGCTGCTTCCAAACGTCCCAGCGAACGTCGTCGAAGGCGTCTTGCGAGCGATTGATGTGATGCGGCGTGAAGCGGCGGCAGAAATCACCGGCGGTGGTGGGATCAGGAATCCGCTCAGCGTCGATCGAGTCGAGAAAGAACTCATCGTTGCGTCGGAGTTCGATGTCTTGCAAACAAATTCCGCCGCGTGGTTTCTTAGTATGCCTGGGCGTTGTAGGCCAAGTTGAGGACGTGATCGGACTCGTGATAGGGCCGATGTTTTTTGAACAGATGTAGTGCGTTGTCAATCCGATCCGGCAGCCGGATCTTCTTGGCGAAGGCATGGATGGCGGCCAAGCCGCCAGAGGCAGTTCCACCTGCTTGCTCTGCTAACTCATAGCGTAGGATACTTCCCGCGATCATGGGTTCGCCGCGATCATATCTGGCTGAGTTGTCTAACCGGCTGCGCATTCGGCGTTTGCGTCTTCGGATCAAATCTGCTTTAATTGTCTGCACTCGAAATCTCCAAAGCTGGGTAAGCATTGATCGTTGGCCGGTTGTCAGCAGACCAGCAATCTCTAGGGTGTTTCGAGTATTTTTACGCGCAAATCCCAAACAAGAAAAGCCCACATATGTTTCTTTAAGGTCTAGTAACAACTCCGCCGTTTTGCAACTGGAGTCGTTTCCCGAGACTCATGCCATGTACGGACTCCTCAACATCAACAAGCCGCCTGGCAAGACATCTCGCGATGCGGTTAATCGCGTGCAGCGATTGGTGCGGCCGGTGAAGGTGGGACATGCGGGGACGTTGGACCCGTTGGCAACCGGTGTGCTCGTCATCTGCCTGGGGCCGGCAACGCGGCTGATCCAGTATGTCCAACAGTTGCCGAAGCGGTATACCGGAACATTTTTGCTGGGCCGGCACAGCGATTCGGACGATCTCGAGGGCGAAGTCATCGAGCTTGCGAATCCGGTTGTGCCGACGGCTGACGAAGTGATCGCCGCGTTACCGCGATTCGTCGGCACAATTCAGCAGCGGCCACCGATCTTCTCGGCCATCAAAGTAAATGGCAAGCGGGCGTACGATTTGGCTCGCGCCGGCAAGGATGTTCAGCTGCAGGCCCGGCCTGTCGCCATTCACGAGCTGCGTGTCGTTCGCTACGAGTATCCTGAGCTGGTCCTCGACATTGGCTGCGGCAGCGGCACGTATATTCGCTCACTTGGCCGAGACCTCGGCGAGTCGCTGGGCACGGCGGCTGTCATGTCGAGCCTTGAGCGAACCGCGATCGGGGACTTCACTGTCGAGTCCGCGATCGACTTGAACGACCTTACCGACGACTCGCTGGCCACGCAGCTGATTCCCGCCGAAGCGGCGATCCGGCATTTGGATTGCGTTGTATTGTCGAGCGACGAAGTCCATCTAATCAGCAATGGCCGCACAATCGAACGGCCACGGCACGGCTTCACCGGCGACGCGGCCGCGATGGATGCCGCTGGACACTTGGTCGCCATCGTCGCTCCGCGAACTCCCGATCACCTGCGACCGGTCAACAACCTCGCTGTCGCGAGCAAGCACGCGCGAACCACAGCGACCTCATCGCTTCAATCGGCACAGCCTGAACCTCGGGTGTCGCGAGCAACGTCGTCGTGACGATTTCTTCTACACTCCGGCCAACAGCGAGCTAAACTTCCTTTCGGGGAGCGTGCGTCGGAGACGGCTTCGCCGATTGTGACCGTCTCGACGATCATTCCTTCCATTCTCTCTTGGCAAATGGCACGGCTGCCGTCGCGAAGATTGGTCCGCTGATGTCACCAATGCCGAAGCCGTAGAGAAGAAGCATTGTCACATCAGGAAACTGACCTGGGCATGGACGCGCCCACGGATCACCAGCACCCGGTATAGTGCTGGCACCGCTCGGCGAAGGCCGCGTCCATGTTTGAAAATCGAAGCCTGCGACTGGATCTGTTCGCGCTCGCCCTGTGTGGGCTGGTCATCTTCGTGGGAGGTTCGCTGGGGACGTACAATCCCGCCGATCCCGTTCCCGAATTGATTCCGCCGCTCGACAAGCTCTATCAAGCGGATCAGCTCGTCTATCCCGCGACAGAAACCGTCACCAACGCCTGCGGCAAGTGGGGCGCGCTCGCCTCGGACCTGTTGCTGAACGGGCTGGGCATCGGAGCGTATTACGTTGTGTTGTCGCTGGTCATTGTCGATGTGTTGCTCTTGACGCGACGATCCATCGACATGGCCGCGCTGCGTACCGTCGGCTGGGTCGCGTCGCTGGCGGGACTGACGGCGATCGTGTCGTTGCTCGCGCCGAGTGCTTCGCTCGGGCCAATGATCGGAGCGGGAGGCTATCTCGGAGTCCTTGGCCGCACGCTGCTCGAAACACACTTTGCCTTGGCCGGAAGTTTAATTCTCGCGGGCAGTCTGTTGATCGGCGGGCTGATGCTCTGCACCGACTATGCCTTGTTCCGGATGGCGTTCGCGGCCGGCACGATCACGGCAACGGGTGTCGCCCATGGCCGCCAGCGTATCGCCGAGCGCCGCCAAGTCGTGTCGGAGCAAAAGCCGAAGAAGCGTGAGAAAATCGAACTTGTCAAAGTGAAAGATGATCTGGAAGACGCGAACGAGGAGATCGAAGAGCTGGCCGTGAAGGTCCGCGGCAAGGGCCTTAAAGAAGCAGTTGAAGAGGACGAGTTGCCAGACGAGGAGCTTGTCGACGACGAGTTGGGAGACGAGTTGGAAGACGAGTTGGGCGAGGAGTTGGAAGACGAAGCAGTCGAGGAGGCCGAGCCGGAAGTCGTCGTCAAAAAGAAGGAACGGCCGAAGAAAACCGCCGGCGTCGCCTCGCGCCCGCACTTCAGCATGAAGAACGGCTTCGACAAGGAAGCTCGCGAGCAAGTCATGACGACGCTCGATGCCGCCGCCAACCAAGACGAGCCGGCCGAGTACGAGCTGCCGGATATCGATCTGCTGATCGAAGGCGACGACGTGTGCCTCGACGAGCAGGTCAAGGAAGTTCGCCGTAAAGCCAAGATCCTCGAGAAGACGTTCGCCGACTTCGGCTTCAATGTGAAGGTCGTGGAAATCGAAACCGGCCCCGTCATCGCGCAATACGAGGTCGAACTCGAAGCCGGCTTGCGGCTCGCCAAGATCACCAACCTGGCCGACGATCTGGCGATCGCGTTGCGCGTGCCCAGCGTGCGGATCGTCGCGCCGATTCCCGGCAAGAACACGGTCGGGATCGAAGTCCCCAACGAAATGCGGCAAGTCGTGCGGCTGAGGGAAGTGATCGAGGAATCGAACGGCAAGACGAAGAAGATGAAGATTCCGCTGTTCCTGGGCAAAGACGTCTCCGGGCGGCCGTTGACGGTCGACTTGGCGACGCTGCCTCACTTACTGATCGCCGGGCGGACGGGCACGGGCAAGAGTGTCTGCTTGAACGCGATCATCTCGTCGATCTTGATGACCAAGCGGCCTGACGAAGTCCGCATGTTGATGATCGATCCGAAAATGGTCGAGCTGAGCGGCTATGCCCGCCTGCCGCACCTGATGCATCCGGTCGTCACCGACATGCGGAAGGCCGAGGCGATTCTGGCTTGGGCCGTCGACAAGATGGAAGAGCGCTACGCGATGCTCGCGCGCGCCGGCGTGCGGCACGTCACCAGCTACAACCAGCTGAGTGAAGAGGAACTGAAACGCCGCATGGAGCCCGAAACGGCAGAGGAGTGGGCCGCCATCCCGACGCATCTGCCGTTCATCGTCATTGTCGCGGACGAGATGGCCGACTTGATGATGACGTCCGGCAAGGAAGTCGAGCAGCACATCATCCGGCTGGCCCAGAAGAGCCGGGCGGTCGGCATCCACTTGATCCTGGCCACGCAAAAGCCGACGGTCGACGTCATCACGGGCTTGATCAAATCGAACTTGCCCGCCCGCATCTCATTCCAAGTGGCCAGCCGCACCGACAGCCGCGTGGTGCTGGACGAGATGGGAGCCGACAAGCTGCTGGGCAACGGCGACATGCTGTTCCTCTGGCCGGGGACAAGTTCGTTGCTGCGCGGACAAGGGACTTATCTCAGCGACGAGGAGATCGAGAGCGTCGTGGATTTCGTCAGCACGGGCGAGCAGCACTTCGTCAACGAGCTAGTTAACTTGAAGGTCGACGACGGCAGCGGCGAAGCACCGGGGCCGCTCAAGAAGCGAGACGACATGTACGAGGCGGCGGTTGACGTCGTCGTACGGGAAGGCCGCGGCAGCGTATCGCTGTTACAGCGAACACTCGGCATCGGCTACGGCCGCGCCGCCCGCTTGATCGACTACATGGCCGAAGACGGCATCGTCGGAGCCTACGCCGGTTCGCAAGCCCGCGAAGTCATCATCTCGTTGTCCGATTGGGAAGCCATGCAAAACGGCGAGCACGTCGCCGCCGAGCCGCCCAAGACGCCCGTGAAGGCCGTCGTCGAACCCAAGCGCCGCTCGAACAAGATCAAACCCGAACCGGACTGGGAAGACGAAGAAGAGAAAGTCGTCTCGCAGGAGGAATGGGAAGACGGCTTTGAAGAGGAAGAGGACGACGAAGACTGGGACGAACAGCAACACGAAAAGTACGAAGCGGAGAGCGCGTGATTGTGTCCGCGCTTTCGTACGATGGCCTTCCGAGGCCGTCGGTCGCCGGATTTCGACGGCCTTGGAAGGCCAGGGCTTTCAAGGTGTTTCTTGGGCAGCCTGTTTGAGTATTTTGGCGGTCGACACGTGAGTTTTCTTGCGCGTCCGCGGGGGCTTGATGACTTTCTTCTTCGGACCGCGGCGGCTCTTCCGATAGCGAGATAAGTCGATCGCGCGACTGAACTCGCGCAGACGAGCGGCCAGGTCACAAGAGCTGCCAGCCAACAAGCGTCGCCAGAAGCTGTCATCGAGCACGACCAGCAGGCCATCGGTGTAACGAGAGATTTCTACCGAGATCGCGTGGTGACTGACTTCGCTCACCGACGCTTCATCGTGCTCGGCGTACAACGCGGCAAAGACCACTTGCCGAATGTTGAACGCCATCATCGCCATGCTAAACAGAAACAAGGCCGCTTGCGGATCGCTGATCGACGCCAACTCGCAGGTCAGCGTCGTGGTCAGATAATAGAATCCCGTCAGCAATTCCCGATCGCGCCAAATGCGTTCTGATTCGCGGTTAAAAGGGCAGCTATCAGGGCTGGCGTTTCGTAAGCTGGCGACGCTATCAGTAGCTTGCTGACTTGTCTTTTGGGAGGGGCAAGGATTGAGTAGAAGCTGATGAATCTTGACGGCGCCGAGAGGGACTTGCAGGGCGTTCGCCAACCGCTTCCTCGAAGTCTCCCTCATGCTACACCCCGATGCGATTCCTCCCCAGACACGAAGACATCTTTCCTTCGATTCGCTCATTCTGCAGATTCGTCTCCGTGCCGAACTTTTTCCGGATCCGCGCCACCCAGCCGATTGCGATTACTCCCTGGCCGATGCCGTGATGTGCGCCTTCGCCTTGTTCTCCTTAAAAGATCCGTCGCTGTTGGCCGTCTAAAAACGCCGCTACGACGAGAACATCAAGAACCTGTTTCGCGTCCGCAACGTTCCCAGCGACACGCAGATGCGCACGCTTCTCGATCCGCTCGAACCGGATTTTCTGCGGCCCCTGTTTAACGATGTCTTTCGGCAACTGCAACGCGGCAAGGCGCTCCAGCCGTACGTCTTTCATGACGGCTGTTATCTGCTGTCGATGGATGGCACGGGATATTTCTCGTCGAAAAAGATCCATTGCGAATCCTGCTTGCAAAAGAAAAACAGCCAGACGGGTGAGATCACTTACGAGCATCAGATGTTGGGAGTCGCGGTCGTTCATCCCGATCACCAGCAAGTCATTCCGCTCGCGCCCGAGCCGATCATCAAGCAAGACGGCGACAACAAGAACGACTGTGAACGCAACGCCGGGATGCGTCTGCTGCAAAAGATTCGAGGCGAACATCCGAACTTGAAACTGATCGTGGTGGAAGACGGCTTAGCCAGTAACGCGCCGCACATCCGCGAGCTGAAACGCCTCGACATGCACTTCCTCCTGGGAGCCAAGCCCGACGATCACCAACATCTCTTCGACGCGGTGAGCCAGGCCGAGGCCGCCGGTCGAGCCACGACGCTTTGCTGGACCGACGTTGCTAAGGCCTCGTCCGCAAATAACTTACCGAATTAGCGGTACGGCGCAAGCCGTCCGGTGCGGCAAACCGGAGGGCTTGCGCCCTGCCGCTACACGCGCAATTCGGTAACTTATTTTGGGACGACTCCTAAGAAGGAAGAAGTGCAGTGCGAGATTTGTTTCGCCCACGACCTGCCGCCGACCAACCCTCGGTCGGTGCCCGAAATCGAACGCGGATCTGTGAGTCAACTTTTTACAATACACCGAGTATGCCCCTGCTTCCAGTGGATCGGACGGTTCGATCCGCCGGCGCTTCAGTTGGGTCACCGATCTGACGATCACTGGCGACAACGCGCGTCATTTAGTCCGCGGCGGCCGGGCGCGTTGGAAGATTGAAAACGAAACCTTCAATACGCTGAAGAATCAGGATTATCATTTCGAACACAACTTCGGCCACGGCGAGCAGAATCTGTCGGTGGTCTTCGCGATGCTGATGATGTTGGCTTTTCTGGTGGACCAAACGCAGGAGCTTTGTTGTCCGCTGTTTCAAGCCGTTCACAAAAAGCTGGTGAGCCGCCGTTCGTTGTGCGCGCCACCTGCGTTCGCACTTCCGGCATTGCCTTTGCGAATCGATGGAGCAGCTTCAGCAAGCGATCCTCTACGACTGGGCCAAGGAACTGCGGCTTCCGGCATCCGCCTCACGCTATCGGGGGCGAGTTCCTTGAGTCGGTGCTGCTCACCCCTTCGCGCGCTATTCTCGTGGTCTGCCGCCACGAATGTCTGACGGTCTGCGCCGAAGTGCTTGCCAGCCGCGTTGGGCGCGGCCTGGTCCGTGAAAATCGGGCCTCCATTCCCAACCCGCTCGCCCCACTCGCCGCCAGACGTTCGCCCCTTCGGTTTAACTTGCCCATCCTCCAATCCGAGCAATTAAATTCCGACTCAGAGACAACTCACCGGGAATCGCTGGCGACGACGGGTGGTCATGCCGATCCGACAAACGGATTGAAGGGGGACTTTCGACGCGACGCCGAGTTCGTCGACGGCGTGGTCAATGGCGTGGACGATGCTCGCAAGGCGGTGCGGCAGCGTTACAAAGACGGAGCGGATTTGATCAAGCTGACGGCGACCGGCGGTGTGCTGAATCTGGCGGACAGTGGCCAGAACCCGCAATTCACCGACGAAGAGTTGCGAGCCATCGTGGCCACTGCAAAGGACTACGACATGACGGTTGCCGTTCACGCCCACGGCACCGAGGGAATGAAGCGAGCAGTCTTGGCCGCCGTCGATTCGATCGAGCATGGAACGTTCATGACCGACGAAGTGATGGAGTTGATGAAGGAGCGCGGGACTTATCTGGTTCCCACGATCTCGGCCGGCGTGTGGGTTGAAGAAATGGCGAAAGTAGAAGATCGGCTGGGAACTCTCGAGGCGAAGAAGATCGCCGATGTCGTCGCGGTGCAGGGCGATCCGCTCGAAGATATTACTGTTACGCGCAACGTCGTGTTCGTCATGAAGGAAGGCGTCGTGTACAAGGACGGTGGCTTGGAGGTCAATCACGGCGAGGAGTGATACTCGGAGACAGCCCCCACCGATGTTCGTAACTCATTGACGATTTCGCAAACGAGGGAGTTTCCCACTCTTTCGCATCCGCAGCAATTCCCACATGAGACGTTCTTCAGAGAATTGCTTGCTCGTTTGTTTGTTAAACGCGCCGGTCAGTTCACGTAGCGCTTTTGGAGATTGGCTTAGTTGATCCGCTGGCGTGTTAAGTTCGCGGTAAACGTCGGCCAGAATGTTTCGTTCGCTGTCTGTTAACGGATCAAACCCAGTGCGGATTGCTCGAATGATTTCGTCGAGCCGGCCGAGCGGAAAAACAGGATAGGCATTCAGCGCCGGGGGCAACTTCGTCGAAGACGGACCGTTGATCAGCAAAAACACCGGCTTATTCCAGGCGGCGGCAGCGCCGATTTCGACCATCCCCATCGCATTCGGCTGCATATCTGGTGAAATAATCGCTATCAGCGCACGGCTCTCCGCCAATGCTTGCCAAATCGCCTCACCAATATCCGATCCGGGTTGAACAGTTCCCGTGTGAAATGTTTCTAAGCCTACGGATTCGAAACTGCCTGCAATTTCCGTCGCGAGATCGCGATCCAATGCGGCATGCGAAATGAAGACGTCGTAGGTTGTATTGGCGGTCGCGGTCATCTCTCGACTCGTTTCTGGAGTTCCTTCAGGTATTGATCGAACTCATTCAACTGAAATGCTTTCTTGCCTTTGACTATATCGGGAATCGCATCCACGGTCACATGGCAAAGTACCGGCACAATTCGATAATCTTTCCGCCATCCCCACGCGGCACCAACCTCGAGCAGTACCCACGGCCGATCAACGGATTCGGGTGTCAGCAGGACGACAAGTTCACGTGACTGTTTGATTTGCGTACGAATCTCTTCAGGAATGTCGTCCCCGCCATTGATGTCTCGATCATCTCGGAAGGTGGATGCACCAGTTGCGTCAATCTTCTCGCAAAAGGTTGTCGCGATCCATTTGTCATCCGTCGCATGGCTCACGAACATCTGATATTTCGGTTTCGACGCCCGTTTCACCTTCTTCTTCGCCATCGTTCGTGGACTCTTCGTTTTCGCCATCGTGAGTGGAGTTGCTGTTCGTTTGAGTCGATTCAAATCGTCGGCAATTCGAACGGCTTACGGTACGTGCGGGCAAGTAAAGTGCTCGCCGCCGCGTTTTCGACGAACGACTCGCCGTCGATCTTCAAATGCTGGCCAAGCGTCAGCGGCGTCTTGCCCAAGTCGACGCCGTTGGCTTCGAGATGTGTTACCGTGCGAGCGAATGTGCGGGCGACGTCCTCGTGCAGCTTGGCCTGGTCCAGCGCGGCCGCGATCTTCGCCGGTGGCAACGCTTGCCCGACGCGATGCGAGATGTTGCCGACGTGACATAACGAGCTGGATTGATGGCCTTCGGTGATGTCGGCGTTGAGATCCTCACGCTTGCCGCTGCGAACGGCCTTGATGAAGTTCGCGAAATGGTTCTCGCTCGGCCCTTTGAAGGTCTCGATCAGTTTGCCATCGCCGTCAAACAACGATTCGTCAGCGATAAAACCTTCCGTCCCGTGAATGACCCAGCCCGCGTTGAACTGCTTCGAGAAGGGATCGCTCTTCAACCCGCGGACTTCCTGGACGATCGTCGCTTTGCCGAAGTCATGGACGACGATTTGCGTGTTGGGCGTTTCGCCCGCGTCTTCATAACCCATTCGTCCGCCAATGCTCAGCACCGACTGGCCGAGCCCTTCCAGTCCCATCAACATTCGGCATGTGTCGATGATGTGAATGTTGTTGTTGCACAGTTCGCCGCCGCCGGTGTTCCAATCCCAATGCCAATCGTAATGCAAGTTGGGACGCGTGAGCTTGGTCATCGGTGCCGGGCCGAGCCACAAGTTGTAGTCGACGTTCTTCGGCAAATCGTAAACGCCCTTCGAGCCGATCGAACCGCGATTGCCGTAGATAATACTGCGGGCAAACATTACGTCGCCGAGTTTTCCCTGTTTGATGAACCCGGCAGCAGCTTGAAGCGGTCCCAACGACCGCCGTTGCGTACCGACTTGGCAGAGCCGGCCCGTTGCCGCCGCCGCTTCGATCATGCGACGTCCTTCGACGACGTTATGGCTGACCGGCTTCTCGACGTAGACGTCCTTGCCGGCTTGCATCGCCCAGATCGCGGCAAGTGCATGCCAGTGGTTGGGAGCAGCAATCGAGACGGTATTGATCGACTTGTCGTCAAAGATTTTGCGGAGATCTTGCACGGCTTGAGGCCGTTTGCCTTGTTTCTGTTCGACCGCGGCGGCCAACTCGTTCGCTAAAGTTTCGTCGGGGTCGCAGACGTAAGCAACTTCGACGCCTGCTTGTTGGGCGAACTCACTAGCATGCACCTTGCCGCGAATGCGACAGCCGATGACCGCGTGTCGAATCGTACTGTTGGGTGCGGCGTCGGCTGTGTCGTCAGCCTGCAGCAGCTGCGGCGTTGCGGCCGCCACGGCGGTTGCGATCATCGACTCTTCCAAGAAACGGCGGCGTGTTACGCGTGACATGTTCGGCTCCTGGTAATACTTGGCCTGACTGCTATGACAAGTGCTTTGCAAACGTGTCTCGCGTCCGTTGCCACATGGCGTCGGACAGCACATGTCCCGTATCGGCTTCGATAAAGTAAGTGAATCGATCGGCGGCGTTGGCGGCGGCATAAGCCGTGGCGATCTTCTCGACGCCCGCGCGCACTTCCTCGATCGGCGAGCCGGCATCGGTCTCGCCGAAGTTCATGTGCAGGGCACGGGGCGCGATCAACGCGGCGATGTCCGGTGTGTCGCCGTATTGATGAATGCCGGGAATGAAGTTCGGGAAGCAGTGCAGAATCTTCGTGCGCTGGATCGCTCCGTAGGTCGGCAGGCAGCAGTTGCCGACCAAACACTTCAGCCGCGGCTCCCACGGTCCGACCAACCAGGTGTGCGTCGAGCCCATCGAATGGCCGTAGCAACCGAGCCGCTCGACGTTGACTTCCGGGCGCGAGGCGAGGTAATCGATCGCGCGTCGCATATCGAGAATGTTCTTCCACGCCATGCTTCGTCCGTCGACGACCTGGCGCAAGAATTCAAAACGTTCGTAGTTGCCCGCTTTGAGTTTGCCCGACGAATCTTGGCGTTCCTCGAAACAAATGGCATCGGGACACAACACGACGTAGCCAAGTTTCGCCAGCGCGACGCCCGTCTGATGCATCGGATCGCCCGCGAGTCCCGCCGGCTCGGTCTTGCCGAGATGCCATTGCCCGGCATGTTGATGCCAAATCGCAATCGCCGCTGCTGGATTCGTTGCGTTCGCTCCGTCCGGAACGAGAAGAATGGCCGGGACGCGATCTTCCGGCTCGACGGCATAGTCTACCCATTGCAGGCGATAGCCATCTTGCTGCTCTTCACGAATTATTCGCGAGTGCAAGTCGCAAGGTTCGGGCCAGGGACCGCCGAGACATTCAAGCAACTTCGTCCGGAAGGAGTCTGGAGCCGACAGTCTGTCTTCGTCCGTTTGGGCATGTGTCATCGGAGTCGTTCCCCAAGCCGACATTCCCGCAGCGATTGCAGATGATTTTAGGAAACCTCGTCGATTCGCCGGCATCGGTCGTATACCTCTTCGTCTTGGAGCATGGCAGACATCTTCGACATGAAGAACAAAGCATGATCATAGCTTTGCGGCCCCAAGTGAGGCAAATCAAATGCCGTGCTGCCGCGAGGCCGGTGCCACGGTGGCGTGCGTCGAGACCCGCGGAAACAGTTGGAATGAGGCGATATTCGTACGGCCTACGATAAGTTCTCAATGGCCACTCGGCTTAAGGCGAGCGGCAAATGAAGGATGACCGGGAGGGTGAGGCTCCTGCCGAACCGGCTCAGCGGGAGCTTCACCCTCCCAAAACCTTCGGTCGGTTTTCTCGTGCGGACATTCGCCGATCATTGTGGAGCAAATACCCCGGCGGTTAAGATGACCAGCATGAGGGACGACGGAGCACTCGGCGGTCGAATACTTAAGCGACAGGGAGCGAGGATCATCGCTCAGGATGTAGCAGCTTGTACGGTCATTGGAACGCCACACGCTCATCTGGCGGCGCGAGTAAAACTTGTATGCAGCTGACGTCGCAAGACATCGATGAGGTATGCGGGCTGGTACTCGACCTGTGCGGCGTCTCGCTTGATGAAACCAAGGCTTATCTCATCGAGTTGCGACTCCGTGAACTCGTTCGACGCACAGGATGCGAATCCTACGCAGCCCTCATACAACAGGCTCGTCTGACTTCCGAACGGAAACTCAAGCAAGAGATCATCGATGCGATCACAACGCAGGAGACGTCGTTCTTCCGTGACAACACACCATTCGAAGCCCTTCGGAACAAGGCCCTTCCCGAGTTGTTCGAGGCGAAAGAGAAGACACCGTTTCCCAAACGAGTTCGCATTTGGTCCGCCGGCTGCAGCACCGGACAAGAGCCTTACAGTATCGCGATGACGCTTTGCGAACTGCTTCCCGACATCGCGCGGTGGGACATTCAAATCCTGGCCACCGATATTTCCGAGACCGCCATCGCCCAAGCCAGCCGCGGTTGTTACGCCGACCGCGAAGTCGACCGCGGCCTGCCGGCGGAACTGTTGCATCGTCATTTCATCCGTGACGGGAGCCAGTGGCGAGTCGGTGATCGCGTGCGTTCACTAGTCACCTTTCGAAGGCACAATCTTCACGACTCGTTTCTCGCACTCGGCGAATTCGAGATTGTCTTTTGTCGAAATGTCGCGATTTACTTCACTCTCGAGGCGCAAAAACAGCTTTTTCTTCGCATCGCCGATGCGATGACTCCGCCTAGCTCTCTGTTCATTGGCTCGTCCGAGTCGTTGATTAATCTCGGTGATCGTTTCGAACCGCAGTACCACTGCGGCTCGGTCTTCTATCGGCCCAACGTCCCACGCCCCGCAACCGTTTAGCCAGACCGCTTGGTCAGAGCGAGCGACCTCGCGACGCCGATCGGACCACGCCACAGACACCCCCTGCTGGGACTGTGTTCATCACTCGTCGATTCTGCCATATTGTTGAAATTGGCTTTGGCGAATGTTACTTCATCCCGCTTCAGACGGGTTATGTCGATTCGATTATTTGTTGCTGACGACCGCGAAATCATTCGCGCCGGAGTGCGCGAATTTGTCCGTGGGAGCGATGTCGAGATCATCGCCGAAGGATCGATCCGGGATGCCGCCAAATTGCTCGTCGCTCACGACGAGGTCCAATTGTTGATTTTGGGTATCGAGCCGCCCGGCACCGCTGGGCTCGCTCTGCTTGCGCAATTGAAGACGTCTCCCGCGAAGCCACGTGTCTTACTGTATGCGGCAGAAACGTGCGCGGAAGTGATTGCGCGGGCGATTGCGGTCGGAGCGAGCGGCCTGTTGCTTCACGACGCAAGCCGCGACACGTTTCTGCAAAGCGTGCATAGCGCCGTGAGCGACGAGTCGCTTTGGTCGCGGAAAGATCTTCGCCGAGCAGGATCGGCAAGCCAGTTGACGGATGCGGGGTCGGATGTTCAGCTGACACGACGGGAAAGCCAAGTGATCGTCAAGATGGTCGATGGGCTGACCAATAAACAGATCGCTCAGAGCCTAGAGATCAGTTACGAAACGGTTAAGGAACACGTGCAGCACGTCCTCCGAAAAGTCGGGGTCACCGACCGCACTCAAGCTGCCGTCTGGGCAGTCCGCCACGGACTCGCGTGAGTCCCCGGCCTATCTTTGATGCCAAACCAGATCGCCATCGCGGGAAGCCCTGATCGCGTTCATTGCATTCCCGCGGAACACACCCATGAGCAAGGCAACCGACATTCGTCTAAAACAAGTTTCTAATTCTCAGTTGCGGCTCGAGTATCGAACGCCGATCAAATTCGGCGGACGAGTCGTTACGGACGCAGTCTTGTTCAACGTGACGGTCGATGTCGAGACGGGAGATGGTCGGCGGGGCCAGGGCTTTGGTTCGATGCCGATGGGGAATGTATGGGCTTGGCCGAGCGCAACCTTGACCGGCGAGGAAACTCTAGCGGCAATGATTGAGTTTGCCGAGCAAGCGGTTGCCGCCGCCAACGCGTCGGATGTTATTGGGCATCCGATCGAGATAACTCACGCGCTGTCCGCCGGTCATGGCTCGATCACCTCCGCAGTCTCCGAGCAGCTCGCCTTGCAAGACCAGATGCCGCGACTGGCCCAACTCGTGGCGGCAAGTCCTCTCGAAGCTGCCATCTATGATGCGTACGGCAAGTCGCTGGGCGAGAACTCTTACAATCTGCTGGGCAAGGAGTTTGTCAACTCCGATCTTGCCACGTATCTGACGGCTGAGTTCCGCGGCGAGTACTTGGACCAATACACCAGCCGCGAGTGCAAACCGAGACTGCCGCTGTATCACCTGGTCGGAGCACTCGACCCACTCACCGCGGCTGACATGGCATCACGAATCGACGACGGACTGCCCGAGACGCTGGGCGAGTGGATCGCGGCCGATGGATTGACGCATCTCAAGATCAAGCTGAACGGCGACGATCTGACGTGGGATGTCGAGCGTGTCGCCGCGGTCGAGCAAGTGGCCCGACAAGCCCAAGCCGCACGAGGCTGTGACACGTGGCATTACTCACTCGATTTCAACGAGAAGTGCGCCAACGTCCAATATGTTTTGGACTTTCTCGCCAGGGTCGAGGAGAACTCACCGACCGCCCTGCGCCGCGTTCACTACATCGAACAGCCAACCCACCGGGACTTGCGTGCGAATCCAGAAAACCGAATGCACGCAGCGGCAAAAATCAAGCCGGTCGTCATTGACGAGTCGCTGGTCGGCCTGGAAAGCCTGTTGCTGGCTCGCGAACAGGGTTACTCGGGCGTCGCGCTCAAGGCATGCAAGGGGCACAGCGAAGCACTCCTGATGGGCGCGGCGGCACAAAAGTATGGCCTGTTCCTCTGCGTCCAGGATTTGACGTGCGTCGGAGCATCACTGCTGCATTCGGCCAGCATCGCCGCTCGAATTCCCACGGTTGCCGCGATCGAAGGGAATGGTCGCCAATACTGCCCGATCGGCAACCGGTGTTGGGATGAGCGATTCCCCGGCATGTTCAACATCACGGACGGCACCGTCGCAACGAGCGAACTGAATGGGCCGGGATTGGGCTTCTAAAGGTGACCGGCGGGAGTTTTCATCGTAGCTGGATTGAAAATTGCCGAACGGCTGCAAGGGACGGTGGCGAACCTACCGCCGTAAACGCAAAGGCTTGCGCGGTGGAGCCGCCTCAAATATCTGGCTGGCTCCTTCCATCAACGGTCCCGCCGTCGCAACCGGGGTCACCGTCACAGGCATCGCTTGGATGCGATCGGTCCAAACTTGCTGGCCGGCATCGCGAAGCGCCGCTCGATGGTTTGCCGCTGTCGCAATTTGCACAAATCGCTCGCGGATCGGTTCATCGACGTTTTTCAAACGCCCTGCGAGCTGCTGCAATCCGCCAGATCGAGTCTCGGCTGCCCGCGACACTTGACTGAGGAATCGGGTCGATTCGGTGAAGTTGTGATCGGCGGACTTGCCAACCAGCGGATGCAGCGTTCTCGCCAGAATCTCCGCGCCAACATTGTCGAGCTGCATAAACAGGTCGAGTTGATTCGTCACGTAAACGTCTTGATCTTCGGTGCGGCTGTAGTCGGATTTGAGAACGATCACGCAGCTGCCGCGAATCAACTTCCGCAACAACACCCCCTCGTAGCTGCCTTCCGCGTAATACACATGTGTATTCTCGTCGCCATACACCAACTGCACATCGCAAACGGTGCCGGCACCGTCTGAAGCCTGGAAGGTATAGTCACCCGTCCGCTGGATCTGGACTTTGGTCACACCCATCAACTGCCAGATGTTGACGATGATTTCCGGGTAGCGAACCAAAAAGACATGCATGTCCGGGTCCGAGCCGGTGACCGTGATTGGCAACTGGCGGTAGATGGTCGGTTGTGAGACGACGTTCCAAAGCTTTGCCTGCGTCTCTTCGGTCAGCTGATCAAACGGAATCGCGTTGATCGCCTCATGGCGGGCCTGCTGATCCAACGCCGCCCCGGCACGCGGTGCGGCATTCGTTGTACTCGCGACCAGCAGCGCGGCGGTTCCAACAACCACGAACCGCATCGCCGGGCAAAGTTGATCCGCGATGCGTCGCCGCGTCGTCTGCCACAATGCACAGACGCATCGCCAGACAACCTGCACTCGCAGCGCTCGTTCAGACATATCCTCCCCCTGTTTTCGCGCGCAGCAATCGCGGCGCGTAAAACTGTACCAATCGATTTGATTATTCGGTCGCGGGCTGGGATCTTCTGCAATCAATCGAGCAGACGAAGTGAACACCTTCAGAATCGACCGCGGCGGATGAGCTGTGCCGACGCAAGAAATATGCTTGCTAGCGACGCATTCTCTGAGCCGACGATCGGTCAACGCGAATCGCTGTGTACTTGTCCTCGATCCGCTACAATTCGGCCATGAGCAACGAGTTGTGCCAAGTCGTGGCCCAGTGGCTGGCTGAATCCCAACGCGTGGTTGCGTTTACCGGGGCTGGCATCAGCACGGAGAGCGGGATTCCGGACTTCCGTTCGCCGGGAGGCGTCTGGTCAACGAGCCAGCCGGTCTATTTCGAGGACTTCGTCAGCAGTGCCGAGGCCCGGCGCGAGTATTGGCGGCAGAAGGCGATCGCGCATCGTGACTTCGCCGATGCCCAGCCGAACGCCGGACATCACATCTTGGCAAAGTGGGAGCGGACGGGCAAACTCAGTGCGGTTGTCACGCAGAATATTGATGGTTTGCATCAACTCGCCGGCAGCGAGCACGTGCTCGAGTTGCACGGCACGGCGAGGTTCGTTGCCTGCCTGGACTGCGAAGCCCGATTTGAAGCAGGCATCATGGTCGAACGCTATTTGGAACAGAACCACCCGCCTGATTGCCCGGAGTGTGGCGGCATCATGAAGCACGCGACGATTTCCTTCGGCCAGTCGCTGCCGACGGACGTATTGCAAGAGTCGATCGAGCTGGCACAGCAGGCCGAGCTGTTTTTCGCCGTTGGGTCTTCGTTGGTGGTCCAGCCGGCGGCCAGCTTGCCCATGCTCGCAAAGCAATCGGGCGGACGATTGGTCATCATCAATCGAGATGCAACCTCGCAAGACGAACTGGCCGACGTGGTCATCAACGCGTCGATTGGCGAAACGTTATCCACCATTGAAGACTGCATGAGAGGTCTTGCGTAGAACCATGACAAAGAACATGCCAGAGTCCATTGTCGCCTTGCTGGCAAATCGTCTTGACGACAGCGCGGATCAAACTGCGCTGTGGACGAAATCGGACGAATGGCGGTCTCAGACTTGGAGCGACGTCGGCAAGGATGTTCTGCGGATGGCGAGTTGGCTGGTCGAGCAAGGCATTCAGCCCGGCGACCTAGTGGCGCAGTTTTCTGAGAATCGATATGAATGGCTCATCGCGGATTTGGCCATGCACGTCGCAGGTGCCGTCCATGTTCCGATCCATGCTCCGCTGACCGGTGAGCAAGCGGCGTTTCAGATCCGCGACAGCGCCGCTCGGCTCGTTCTGCTTTCCACGGCGGAGCAAGTTGCGAAGCTCGCGGCAAACGCGGACGGACTGCCACGCGACGTCGCCTACTTTGTCTACGATGCATGCGACCAAACAATTGGTGACCGGCAATGCGGGCATCTCCGGGCGGAACTGCTCGCGCACGGCGAAGCCTCGGCCGATGAGTTGCTGGCTTCGGCGGTTGCTCGGACGAGCGGCGAGACACTGGCGACGATCCTGTATACCTCGGGCACGACGGGCGAACCCAAGGGAGTGATGCTGAGCAATCGGAATCTCGTTTCGAACACACTGTCGGCGATCGAACCGTTTGCTCAAGGCCCAGATGATCTGCGGCTCTCGTTTCTACCGCTCAGCCACATCTTCGCGCGCACGTGTGACCTGTATACGTGGGTCGCGGCTGGATCGCAGTTGGCGCTCGCCCAATCGCGCGAGACGGTCATCGCGGACTGCGCGGCGGTCCGCCCCACTTTGCTGAACGGTGTCCCCTACTTCTTCGAGAAAGTGGCGAATGCGTTGGCGGAAGTCGATTTTCATACGGCACCCGGTGCCTTGCGAGACCTGCTCGGAGGACGGATTCGCCTTTGTTGTTCGGGAGGCGCGGCGCTGCCGGATCATGTCTTCGACTTCTTCATCGAGCATGGTGTTCCGTTGCTGCAAGGATACGGACTGACGGAATCATCCCCAATCATCACACTCTCCTCGGAGCAAGGGGTCAAGCGAGGTGCCGTCGGTCGTGCGATCCCCGATGTCGATGTTAAGATCGCGGACGATGGCGAGATATTGACGCGAGGACCACATGTGATGTTGGGGTACTTCAACAATCAGGCCGCCACCGACGAAGTCATTCTGGACAGCTGGTTACACACCGGCGACATCGGTCATCTCGACGACGAAGGGTACTTGTTCATCACGGGGCGGAAGAAAGAGCTGATCGTAACGTCCGGCGGCAAGAACATTGCACCGGTCTATCTCGAATCGTTGCTGACCCAAGACCCGTTGATTGCCCAGGCGGTTGTGATCGGCGATGACAGAAAGTATCTGACCGCGCTGATTGTGCCGGAGTTCGCGGCGCTCGATGCGGAGATCGCTTCTCGTGAGATCGCTGTCGCCAGCGACTCGGACGTCTTGCAGCATGACGACGTGTTGAAGCTGTTTGCCGAACGCATCGCTTCGCGACTTGCCGGAGTCTCGCACTACGAGCAGGTCAGGAAGTTCACGCTGATGAATCGCGGCTTCACCGTCGAGTCAGGCGAATTGACCCCAAAACTCAGTTTGCGACGCAGTTGCATCCAAGTGAATTGTCGCGATCTCATCGAAGCTATGTATGCTAGGGATTGAACCACTTGTTGTCGGCACAATCCTCACAGTCCGCAGGCGTTGCACAGTCGCTTCTCCCGAGACGCGCTTTCATTGGCCGTTGCTGCTCGCCGGGTGCGATATGATTCAAATGGTTGCCCAAAGAGTTGACGTCCAACACTCGTCGGAGGAGATCAACATGCCTGTCGAAAACAAGAACGCAACAACGGACGATCTCGACGAGACTGGTGAAAAAGCATCCTTCGCCGAAACAGCCTTGACGCTGGGCGGCAAGAGCCGGGAAGAAGCTCGACGCACGGGTGCGATCGACAAGGCCGACGATCAAGTCGAATCGCTGTTCAGCCCGCAGTACCAAACCGTCAATAGCCCGGCTCATCGGGCTGTCTGGGATCGAGGCATCCCCATCGAGTTGTTCCGGTCTTCCGAGCCGGAGACGCCTGGCGATGTCGCCAAGGTCATGGACGACTCCGTTGCAGTGGTCGACCGCCATCGAACCGCCGGCACGCTGATGAACGAAGATCGAAAGATCAGCGACACCGTGCTCGGCGATTTGGCCGGAGCGGGTTATTGGGGGTTGCTGGTCGGCAAAGAGTACGGTGGCACCGGTGCCCCGTTCCGAAGCTTTGCAAGATTTCTGACACGCATGGCGATGTCTGATCCAACAGTCGCCGGGCTGGCGTCGGTGCATGGCTGCATCGGGGCCGTTGATCCCGTGCGAACGTTTGGCACCGACGAACAGAAGCAGCGGTTTCTGCCGGGGTTAGCCAATGGCGAGCGACTGTCTGCATTCGCCTTGACCGAGCCCGCCGCGGGATCAGACTTGACGGCGCTCAAAACAACGGCGCGGCTCGCAGGTGATGAATACGTCGTCAATGGCGAGAAGCTGTTCATCACGAACGTGGTGCCTGGACGGACCATCGGCTTGGTCTGCTTGATCGACGACCGGCCAGCCGTGCTCATCTGTGATCTGCCGAGGGCAGAGAACGATCAGTTTCAGCTTCGCAAGTATGGACTGCATGCACTGAAACACACGTACAATCGCGGCATCATCTTCAAGGACTTCCGCGTTCCAGCCAGCAATCTCCTCCAGCCCATCAAAGGCAGCGGTCTCACGATCGCTTATCATGGATTGAATCTGGGGCGTGTCGCCTTGTGTGCGAACGCGGCGGGAACGATGCGGCTGATGATGGCCAGCATGATTCCTTGGGCGAAGTTCCGAAAGACTTATGGCGAAGCGATCTCGCGGCGCGAACTTGTCCAACGGCGACTGGGGCGCATGGCCGGCATGATCGTGGCGTGCGATGCGTTGGTGGCCTGGTGTTCCGGGCTGATCGATGACGGCTATCGCGGCGAGATGGAATGCATTGTCGCCAAGATCTTCGGCAGCGAGGCACAAAAGGAAGCGGCCGTCGAACTGTTCATGAAGACGCACGGCGGTCGCTCGTTCCTCGCCGGACACATGTTCGGGGAGAACGTCCACGAGTACCTGGCACCTTGTATTTACGAAGGCGAAGGCGAGATGCTCGGCATGGCTTTCTTTAAGTCGCTGGTCAAGCAACACGGAACCATGTTCTTTGAGCCGATCGGCAAGACGCTCGCAGCGGCCGGCATCAAGAAGCCCAATCCGCTGAACCCAGCTCACGCCTGGGCATTGCGTGGCGTCTTGCCACCCTACGCGAAGTGGTTCATGTCGCAATCGCTGTGGCCCAAGCCCCGTCCGAGTTTGCCTCCCATGCCGAACCGGTTGCGAGAACATGCCGAATTCGCGGCGGCGGGACTTCAGAACTCGCCGCTGGAAATCAGCGGGACGATGCGGAAACATCAGCTGAAGCTCGCTGATCGGCAGTGCCGCATGTCCGAGCTTTCGCTGCGGATCCAAAAGCTGGTCGTCATGCTCTGCACCTCGCTTTACGCCGCTCGACAGGACGACGAAGTGATTCGCGAGGCGGCCGACTTGGTCTGCCAGGATCTAACGCGTGAGCTGACGGGCAGGCGTCCGTCCGATCGCTATTTCCGCCACGCCACATCGCTGGGCGCGGCGATTGCGGATGGCGGTTTCACCTCGATCGCCGGGCTGGCACCGGACGAAATCCTGATGCCGTATGAGAACGATTGACGCGAGTCAATCCACTCGCCCCCGCCCAGTCTCGGATGTTTGCATTCGAAAACTGCTGAGATAGAATCACCAGTTAGCAGTGGTTCATCGACGTTGCGGCGTTCATGGTCGCTGATACGGTTCGCCCGTCTTCAGGTTGTGAGCAAGGGTGACAGATATGCTTCGTCGCGTCAAACTGGAGCGACTCCCGGACGGTTTAGCGTTTCCAGAGACGTTAGCCGACCGAATTTCCCACGACGCGGTATCCCGCGAACTTCGGTTTCATGGCTTTATGAGCAAGGTCGACTTTGACAAGCTGGTTCGTCTGCATAACGACATCGCCTATCAACGAGCACTCGAGCGGTTGTTTCAGATTTGCACATTCGAGTCCGCGCCGGAGCCTGCTGGTTGGCGCTCGTTGACCATGCTGCTCGCCGCCGGAACAGCCGTCGCGATTGTGGCACTGATCGTCGTGGCATTGCTGCTGGTGCATTAACACCCGGTCGTCGGCCCCTGAAGATCTTCCGGCTTGACGTCGACGCTCACACCGGCTTCCGGTACGGGCAGCTCGAGAGACCATAGAACCGCCTGCGTCATCAGACGACGGTATTCGACTCGCGACCAATTCTCATGAAAGTGGCCGCCGCTAAACCCGAACGAACGTCCCCCGTCACCGCGTTGCCAGGCCCAGGCGACCGTCTGGATTTCGCCGTCGATTTCCGTCTGGAGAATCGGCTTGAGTTGATTGCCAGCGGAAACGAGCTTGAGCTGGTAATAAAACTCTTCGTGAATCGTGAAGTTCTCGATCCCGCGCGTGATCGGATGATCTTTGGTCCCAATCGTGACGTCGGCGTCAAGAACTTTGTACTTTCGATCGGGCCCGCCGTGGCAACCACCGAACAGTTTCAAATACCCGTCGATATACCGAGCTTCCTTCGTTCCCATTCCCCAATGCAACGTAATGAATCCGCCACCACGGGCGGCCAACTGTGCGAAGGCCTCGATTCGACGTGGGTCCTCGTGTGTCCAGCGAGCCCCCTCGGAGAGAAACATCACGACGCAGTCCGCATCCCGGATCAACTCCGGCCCCTCGGGCCACGGGCTATCGGCGTTGACATGCTTGACCTCGACGCCGGAGATGGACGCCAGGCACTTCTCCATGATCCGCAATCCCGCCGCATACTCGTGTGTCATCGGTGGATGGCCGTCGGGGCTCTGCGACAGCATCAGAACCTTCTTGTTCTTGACGTTGTCGTCGGCGGCGAATGTGATCGTGGAAGCGAGCAAGAAAACGATCGACACCGAGCACAGCGTGTTGACGAAAACCTTATTAGGACCGATCGAGATATCACTGTCGTTGTGGTGGCTTCCAGCCGCCACATATTCAGCGGCGGCTGGAAGCCACCGCCACTTCAATATTGGACAACGGAGCAAGGTAGGCGTCTCCGATTTCGTGACGGGAGAAGAAAAGGAAAGGGGCTCGACACCCTCCAGGCACCGAACCCCCTTGAATCCTTTCAAAAACTCGCATCGACTAACGCGTCGCCAATTGGGGACCAACCAGTCCACTGCCAAACGTCGCGGCGATCTGCTGGACATACTGGGCATCGATCTCGCTCAGGCGCCGCATCTCGACGGTGCAAGTGCGACCATTCTCCTTCTGGATTCGGACTTTGCCTTCAAGGATCTCGACCAGACGACCGTCCACGGCATAGAGGCCCGTGTTGTCGCCCCAGTGACGCGTGCCAAGCGGTTGCTGTTGCGGAGCGGCTTGACCAAACAGATCATCCGCGGCGGCGGGCGCCGCTTCTTTAGCTTCAGCTGGTTCAGGAGTGCCAAACAAGTCATCGAGCCCTTCGTCGGCTGCGGGCGCTGCTGCCTCGGCGGCAGGTTCACCGAATAGGTCGTCTGCCGCAGCAGCCGGTGCAGCTTCTTCCGCGGCAGGTTCGCCAAAGAGGTCGTCGGCGGGTGCAGCTGCTTCGGCTTCCGCGGGCGCGTCGCCAAACAAATCGTCGGCCGTCATTTCCTCTTCCTCGGCAGCCGGTGCGCCAAAGAGGTCGTCCACTGCGGGTGCAGCTTCGGCTTCGGCTGCAGGTTCGCCAAACAGATCGTCCGCGGCGGGCGCAGGTTCGGCAGCGGGAGCTTCGGCCGGGGGATCACCGAACAAGTCATCCGCGGCGGGTGCCGCCTCGGGTGGCGTTCCTTTTTTCGGAGTATCCGGAGCGTCGCCAAACAAGTCGTCGAGTCCAGCGTCAGCTGCTGGGGCGGCATCAGGTTCCGCTGGAGCTGGTTCGGCAGGCGCTTCGCCAAATGGATCGTCAACAGGTTTGGCCGGAGCTGGTTCCGCTGGAGCTTCCGGTTCGGGTGTCGCAGGCTCAGGAGCTGGTTCCGGTGCCGGCGCAGCTGGTGCTTCTTCGGCAGGTGGTGCTGGTTCAGGTGCTGGTTCCGGAGCTGGTGCTTCTTCGGCAGGTGCTGGTGGCGGTGGAACTTCGGTGGCAGCATCGTCCGAAGGCGATGTTCCAGTTCCCGTGCCGCCCGCTGCATCACTTCCTGCACCACTGCCTTCCATATCATCCTGCATCGGAGCCGGACCTTGCTCGGCACTCTTCTGAACTGCATCGTCCTTCTGAACCGGTCCGCCCTTTTGAATTGGGCTTGCCGATTTTTGGGCGGCGTCCGACCACTCGCCAGCTGGCGGTGCCTGACAACGCCGGGCGCGAGCCCGACGGCAAGCCGAACTGACATCGACTGACATCAGTACAACAATGACCCACACTAACGATACATATGTTAGTTTTTTGATGATCTTCCGCATCGCACTAGTCTCCAGGTATATGCAAAGTCAAGAACGCCCGACAATTCGCCGGTTCGTCGGACAACCGTTTCTGTCCGCAGTCTCCAGGCCATTATGCTACTCCACCTGTTTTGCCATCGCAACCAATCAGGCACAATCCTCGGTAAAATTTCCCAAGTTGGGTCGCAATCCGCGAAACACACGCCGATTCTGCCGCCCATACCCATTTTGCGAGGGATTCACTGAGCGGGAAGCCTACCAGAGACGGCTTCTTGGCGAGCGGTGGGCGTGAGCCCAATGCCACTCACTTTGTAGTGGTGGCTTCCAGCCGCCACGTGATTGCACGCCGTGCAATCACGT
>JAQBZB010000429.1 GCA_027622275.1 Planctomycetota bacterium
CTCAAAAAAACGCCGCGCTACGCCGATGCCCCTCCACATTTTCCGATGTGATGAGAAATGCAGGCTAGCATCTGCCCGCTCGCAAGGGTACCAGATTATCTCGACGCCGGTCGGTGTTTGGCCAAAGGAAACCGCTGGAAATCTTGACGACGAGGCCACACGGGCTACATTGGCCCAGACACAACTCGCCACCATCGAAAGGCCTTGCCCGATGAACTCCATGATTCGCAGTTCTTTCATGTTCGTGATATTTCTCTACTGGCTGGTGAGCATCTCGCCGCAAGTTGCCGCCGAATCGTCGATCGTCGCGAGCGAGTTCATTTACGAGACGGCTCCCTTTCCGGAATGTCACGCCTCGACGATCGTCAAGGCCGCCGACGGGACGCTCGTGGCGGCTTGGTTCGGCGGAACGCGCGAGAAGAATCCAGATGTGGGAATCTGGGTGGCGCGGAAGCTGAAGGGAACATGGACCGCGCCGGCGGAGGTTGCAACCGGCGTACAATCGGCGGACTTGCGGCATCCGTGTTGGAATCCTGTTCTGTTTCAGCCACAGGACGGACCGTTGCTGTTGTTCTTCAAAGTTGGACCGAATCCGGATCAGTGGTGGGGCGAACTGTTGACCTCGACCGACCACGGCAAGACTTGGAAAGACCGGCGGCGATTGCCGAATGGCGGCATCGGCCCGGTGAAGAACAAGCCCGTTCAAATGGCCGACGGTTCGATCTGGTGCCCGTCGAGTACGGAGCATGATGGCTGGCGCGTGCATCTTGAAGTTACGCGAGATAACGCCAAGACCTGGACGACGACCGGGTTTTTGAATCCGAAAGACAAGGGAGCGATTCAGCCGAGCTTGTTGACGCATCGTGATGGCCGCTGGCAAATGCTCTGCCGCACTCAAAACGGCAACAACGGCCACGTCTGGCAAACGTGGTCTGCGGATCAGGGCCAGACGTGGAGCGAGTTCGAGTCGACCGGATTGCCGAACCCGAACGCCGGTACGGATGCCGTTACCCTGCGCGACGGGCGACAATTGCTCGTCTACAACCATACGAATCGAGGCGGCTCATTCCCATCGAGTCGCGAGATGCTGAATGTTGCCGTCAGCGAAGATGGCCGCAATTGGTCGGCGGCTTTGGTGCTGGAGCGGGCGAAGGGTGAGTACTCGTACCCGGCGGTGATTCAAACCGACGACGGGCTCGTTCACATTACCTACACGTGGAAGCGGCAACGTGTGCGGCATGTGGTCGTCGATCCGAGCAAGCCGACGCTCAAGCCGATCAAGGACAGCGTGTGGCCGGAAGATGTCGAACAACTGGCCGTGGCGGAAGAGAGTTCATCGGAGAAGAATTTTGCTGCGCCGGCGAGCAAGCTTCAACGTTTGACGATCAATCGCGCGGATGCGACGAGCTATCTGGGCGTCGGTCTGTGGGCCTGGCCGCTGCCGATCGATTGGGACAAGGATGGCGATCTCGATTTGGTTGTGTCGTGTCCCGATGTGCCTTATCGCGGGATTCACTTGTTCGAGAATCCTGGCGGCGGCAAGATGCCAACGTTCAAGCCGTCAGTCCTAGTCGGTGATCGGCAGGCCAACATCAGCATCTCGTACGTGGACGGCGAGCCACGCGTGTTGGTACCGGGACACGAGCTGACGAACTTCCGCGAATCGAAATTCGCCGAGCAGGCGAAGATATACGACAAAACCAACATCCATCCGAACAAGGTCCGGCAGAATCTCTGGCGGTATGTGGACTATGACGGCGATGGTGCGCTCGATGTTGCGATCGGTGTCGGCGACTGGACCGACTACGGTTGGGACAACGCTTACGACGCGGACGGCAACTGGACGAACGGGCCGCTGCATGGGTTCGTCTATGTGTTGCGGAACCTTGGCACGAGCGAGAAGCCGAGCTACGACGAACCGATGAAGGTGCTGGCCGATGGCAAGCCGGTCGACGTCTACGGCATGCCGTCTCCGAACTTTGCCGACTTCGACGGCGATGGCGATCTCGATCTGTTATGCGGCGAGTTCGTCGACAGCTTCAATTACTTCGAGAATGTCGGCTCCAGGACCGAGCCGCGGTATGCTTCGGCCCGCAAGCTCGCGCATGACGGCCAACCACTGAAAATGGACTTGCAGATGATCGTCCCGACGGCCATCGATTGGGACGGTGACGGCGATGTCGATCTGATCGTGGGAGACGAAGACGGCCGCGTCGCGCTCGTTGAACACACAGGCCGCATCATTGACGGCGCTCCCGCGTTCCTGCCGCCGAAATACTTTCGCCAACAGGCTCAGTTCGCAAAGTTCGGCGCTTTGGTAACACCGGTCAGCGTCGATTGGGACGAGGATGGCGATGAAGATTTGGTCTGTGGCAACTCGGCCGGCTACATCGCGTTGATCGAGAATCTGGACGGAGGCAATCCGCCCGCCTGGTCCGAGCCGCAGTTGTTTGTCGTGGATGGCGAGACGATTCGAATTCAAGCCGGTTCGCCCGGATCGATTCAAGGTCCGTGCGAAGCGAAGTGGGGCTACACGACGTTGAGCGTCACCGATTGGGATCACGATGGACTACGCGATCTCGTGGTCAACTCGATCTGGGGCAAAGTGGTTTGGTACCGCAATACGGGAAGTGTCGGCTCGCCGAAGCTGGCAGCCGCAAAACCGATCGAGGTGGATTGGCCCGAAGGTTCGCCGCCGCCGCATCCCGTTTGGAATTGGTGGCAGCCGAACGGCAACGAACTGAGCACGCAATGGCGTACGACGCCTGTTGTCATCGACCTCGATCTCGATGGTCTAAACGATCTTGTCATGCTCGATCACGAAGGTGTTCTTGCTTTCTTTCGCCGCTCCCGCAGCGGCGACGAATTGCGGCTTGCTCCCGGCCAGCGCATCTTCCACGATGCGGCTGGCCAGGCGTTACGTTTGAATGCGGGAGAGGCCGGGCGCAGCGGACGCAGAAAGTTCTGCTTTGCGGATTGGGATGGGGACGGTCGGCTGGACTTGCTCGTCAACAGCACGAGCATCAATTTACTTCGAAACATTTCGACCTCGGACAGGCCTTGGACGTTTCAAGATGAAGGGGCCGTCGAAGATACGCGACTGGCCGGGCACACGACGAGTCCTACGATTGTCGATTGGGACCGCGATGGACGCCCTGACTTGCTCATCGGAGCCGAAGACGGGCATTTGTACTATCGTCGGAACGATTGATTCGTCTCGCTCCTACCTGGGAACCGATCTCCCAAGTAGAATCAAGTCAACGCAGGCAGCCACACGCAGAACGGCCGACCCACTTGGAGGATGCTCCGATTTATAAGTGCAAAGAATGTGACCGCGACTTCACCAGGTACGAGACGCCTGGAAAATGCCCCGTGTGTGGCGAGTGGGAAAAGCTTGAATGCGATTCGTGCGGTTACAAGGGAGGCGCGAAACCGTTCTATGATGCTGGGTGTAAGTGCCCCAAGTGCGGTCACAAAGTCCGCGTGTCGGGAGGGGAGTTTAACCTCTGGCTGCTCGTCGCCATTGTGGTGGCAGTCGGCGCGATCGGCGGCGCGATTTATCTTTTCGCATTGCGTTGAGAATTTGCAGATAGCCCCATCACTGACTCGTGCGCCGCGGGCCGCAATCTGTGGATGTTCCCGATCATCTACGACGGAGGCCGCCGTGCCGCCGTCCTCGTCTCTTTCACGGTGCGCTCCCGCAGGGTTGATCCGTTGATCGCGATAGCGGATACTAGGACGTTATTTGTTGGTCGTTAGCCTGAATCACACGTGAATGCGAAGGGGCTGATGTGAAAGTTGACCATGTTCCTTGCGGCGATTTTGCCAACGAGAGCGAGCGGATCGCTGTCGAACGCTTGAAGGCAGAACTGGCGCGTGTTACCGGCGCGGGGGGCGGTGGGTGCTGCTTTCCAATGTTCCTCATGCAGTAACGACGCAGGCAGTTCCCGATGATATTGACATCATCGCCATCGGCCCGTCTGGGCTCCACATCATCGAAGTGAAACACTGGGATCGATCGTACGTTAAAGAGTTCCAAGCAACAGTTACCCACGAGGCCGACAAGCTTTGTAACAAGGTTCGGCGCATCGCGAGCAAATTGAAGCGAGCCAATTTGGACGCCGGATTCTTGGCAGGCAAGTTCCTGTTGACGAAAGACGCGACGGAACGGACTTCGCATAAGATTGAAGTTCACGGCTGTCGGTTCTTCGGCCTCAAGGAAGTGAATGATCTACTGGAGATCGAAATCCTACTAGCCCTTTCGGACAAGGATGTCGAGCGGATTTGTCAAGTTCTGCAACCGCTCTCGAAAGTCACCTTGCGGGGCGAGGTTCGCAGTATTGCCTCGGCGAGGAATCTCGAACGCACCGGGGATGGCAGTGATCGGTTTCATCGGACATTTCGCGGCGAGCATATTCGTACACGAGACAAGATCATCCTCCACCTGTATGACTTCTCGGCATCGGATGACCCTGCTGCCGAAACTCTAGCGCGCAGACAATTCGATACTTTGAACAAACTGCAAAAATCATCTCATGTTCCGCGTCTGATGGACTCGTTTCAAGAAGTACCGCAATATCCCGGTGAGCTGTGGTATTTCTCAATTGTTGATCCGTGCGCGCCGTGTCTTGCAGATCGCTCACGCGATGAACGCTGGGAGGCCGTTTCAAGAATTGAGTTCGCACGCACGTCCGTCGATGCACTTCGTGAATTGCACGCCAGCACGCTACGAGATGTCCAATTCGTCCACCGACACATCACTCCGACGACACTGCTGGTCGGTGCGAATGATCAGCCGATCTTTACCGAGTTTGACCTGGCTCGGATATCCGGTTCGATCACACTTTCGCCTACCGCCAAGATACCAAGTGATTCCGCTCCGTTCGCCGCGCCAGAAGCTGTCGTCGGTGGACTGGGCGTTGCGGACCAACGATCAGACGTGTTCTCCTTATGCAAAACTCTGCGAGAGCTGTTCAAGGATGCTGAAGATGATGAGTCCGTCGCCGCCCTGCTGAAGCTTGAATCCGGCATGGCGGAGCAGCCGGAAAACCGCGTGTCTCTGGAGCAATTGAGTAAGACGCTGCGACCCAAGGAAGCCAGCGATTCTGGGATCGATTCAGCGGCAGCCATGACGACGACGTTGGCGGCTCGCTATTGGAGCGAAGGGGATTTTGTCGATTTCAACAACCATCAATACCGTATCGCAAGCCGAATTGGTTCCGGCAGTTTCGGATCGACGTTCAAAGTCATTCAGGTTCAAGAAGGTCAGGATGTAGGAATCTACGCGGGCAAAGTTATGTTTGAACGCGACAGCGGTAATCTCGCGTTGGATGCGTATCGTCGCGTTCGTTCGCACACCGACCAGCCTAACTTGGCGACCGTGTTCGAACTTGCGAACCACTGGGAAGACAATCGGTTTGTCGCCTTGTTGAAATGGGTGGATGGCAACACGCTGCAAAACTGGATCGGTTACCCCGAGATGTACGCCGAGGAATTGGGCGAATCGGCAACAGCCGTCGTTGGGCGGTGGCTGATGAGTTGCTGCACGGGGCTGAGTTCCTTGCATCGAGCGGGTTTGGTGCATGGCGATGTGAGTCCCAAGAATGTGCTTGAGCATGCAGGTGACGTCTCGTTGGTCGACTATGACTTGGTACTCCAGCAAGGCGAGCGTTTGTGGAGCGGTGGAACCGTCCTTTACACGCCGCCCGAGTATGCGATCGGCAAACCGGCTTCGTGCTCGCACGACATCTACGCGCTCGCCACGACAATGTTTCATGTCGTGTTCGACCGCGATCCATTCTGGTACGGAGGCACGGCAAACGCACACTAAGTCTTTTGTAGTCCAAGGACTCGGGCAAGATAATCGGTAT
>JAQBZB010000071.1 GCA_027622275.1 Planctomycetota bacterium
CTGTTGTTAAGAAATCAAGTTATGACAAATCTGGGGGCCTCGCGCTAGCCGTGTTATGAGAAATGCGGGGTAGGATTAAGGTGCTACCAGTATCGGGCAACCGCAAGACGCATACAAGTCACTGCCAAAGCGGCGTTGTCCTGTCGGAGTGGCGAAAGATAATCTTCCGGCGTTCGGTAGGAGAACTCGTGAGAGTTCTGGCTCCTGAAGTCTCACGACTTCAGCTGCGCCTAGTCCTGAGATGCTCGACTAACGCGACCGCCACGGCAAGCCGCTGATCCGCGCGGCTCTTGCCTTCGCATTTTGGGAGCGTCACTCCTTCGATGGCCATGAGTTCCTCGACGCAGTGAAAGCCGGATCGCCACTTTCCAAAGATCGACTTGAGGACTAAACATGGCGGCTGCGAAGCGCCGAGGTGTTGCAAGAGTTGACAGGTCCGCTGGAGGTACACAATCAGAACATCGTTGCGGCGAAGGAACTGATTCCACTGGTGGTGAAACTCAACTTGAGTTACAGCGTCGTCGAAGTCCGCGGCCGAAAGCCGCATGTGTTCCAAGGCGGCGCTGGAAAGTGGTTGTTGCTGCCGCAGACGACAGGAGAAACGCTCTGCCGTGCCCAGGCGCTGCGCGACCCAGTTCACCGGCGACGGAGTGGCCGTGCGTTTCCCTGGTTGGCCCGGCGTCGCTTCGCCGTAGGCCACGACTAAATGGTCGGCGTTCTGGAGCAACGCATGTGGAAGAAAGCGAGGCCGCGATTGCCGCTTTTTGTTTTGCCGCCACGCCGCGTGACTGCCCGCGTGTGCTAACTGGTTCTCGACCATCTGATGGAACGCGCACAGTAACTGATCCAAGCCGACCGTGTTGGGCTCCAAAACTTGCAGCGCCGCAACGGTGGCTTCCACGGTCGAGAGACTCTGTTCGTTCGGTTCACGTCGAATGCGGTACTGGCCGGGAGAAGCGGGTTCTAATCGAAAGCACGGCAACTGATGAAGTTGCGGCACATCGCGAACAATCGTCTTCGCCTGGTGCCATGTCCCGTCGATAATCACCAACTGATCAGGTCGCTCGGCGGCCGGCAACTCGGTCAACGAAGGAGCATTTGCGCGAGGATACAGCAGGCCGGCATTAGCATGAATCGGTAAGTCGTGCGCCGCCAAACGCTGATTGTGATCGGCAATCAGCTGACAGCGCCGCAACGCTTTCTGGACGATCCTGGCGGTATTGAAGGGATGAAATCGCTCGCCCACGTGCTGCAAAATCAAAACGTCCGTGCGATTGTCGATCTGGGGAATGGCCTCGCAAAAGCACAGCGACTTCGGGCGAAAGCATTGATAACAGCGCTGCCTCGATTCAATTTCCGATTCGTTCGTAGGCAGATTCTGGTTCGTAGGCGCGGTGTTCGGCATGACGCAAGGTTGGTTTGTTAGACTGCATTCAGCAAGTGGGCTTCCGGGATCGGCGACGTCGGGAGACCTGCGCCTTGCACGCCTTCTGCGCGCCCGGACTAAAAGCGGCTCCGCCGCAAATAGGAAAGCTGTGACAAGTCACAGCTTTCCAAATTAGGCCTGCCCATTCTCGTCGAGCGGATGGCCCCTATAATGCAGGACGAGACATTTCCGCGATCAACGTCCACCAAACCTCCGCACGAATCTATGTTGCGACCATTCTCGTCTGTTCAAGCTGCTGTCGATGCGATCGCTCGTGGTGAGGTCGTTATCGTCGTTGACGATGAAGATCGCGAGAATGAGGGCGATTTCATCTGCGCGGCGGAGAAAGCGACGGCGGCGAACATCAACTTCATTCTCGATGGTCGCGGCCAGCTGTGTGCTCCGATTTTGCCTGATGTCTGCCGACGACTGGAGTTGACACCGATCGTCGAGGCGAATAACGCTCCGCTACGAACCGCTTTCATGACGCCGATCGATCATATCACCGCCAAGACCGGCATTACGGCCGAGGAGCGAGCGCTCGCGGTTCGTACGCTCGCCGATCCGGACGCCAAGAAGGACGACTTCGTTCGGCCAGGCCACCTGTATCCGCTGTTGGCGAAGGAAGGTGGCGTGTTGCGACGCGCGGGACATACGGAAGCGACGGTCGATCTGTGCCGGATGGCGGGACTCGCGCCGGCGGGTGTGTTGAGCGAGATTCTGGACGACCGGGGTGAGCGGGCGACACGCGAACAGCTGTTGGATCTGGCGGCCAAGCACAACCTCCAAATCATCTCGATCGAGCAATTGATCGCACATCGCCGCGTCAGCGAGAAGCTCGTGTCGCGCGTGGCGGAAACCGACTTGCCGACGCCGTATGGTACGTTTCGCCTCATTGCGTACAAAGTGAAATATGAAGACCAGGAGCCGCTGGCGATCACGTGCGGTGACCTCTCGAAGGTGACGGCGCCGTTGGTCCGGCTGCATTCGAGTTGCTTTACGGGAGATCTGATCGATTCGCTGCGTTGCGACTGCGGCGATCAGCTGCACATGGCGTTGGAGATGATTCAGCAAGATGGGGCTGGCGCGTTGATCTATTTGCCGCAGGAAGGCCGTGGGATCGGGCTGGCGGAGAAGCTCAAAGCGTATGCGTTGCAAGATGAAGGACTGGATACGGTCGAAGCAAATCTGGCACTCGGTCACAAAGCAGATATCCGGGACTACGGAATCGGGATTCAGATCTTGAAGGATCTGGGGCTGAGCAAAGTGCGGCTGTTAACCAACAATCCCAAGAAGACCGATGCGTTCATCTACGGCGGCTTTAGCCTGCAGGTCGTGGACCAAGTCCCAATCCTGCCGCCGGCTAACGCGCACAACGCCCGCTATCTGGCGACCAAGCGGGACAAGCTGGGGCATCAGATTCCGCCAGACGAATGAATTGCCAAGAAGATGGGTGTCAAGAAGATAAGACCGCGTGCCGCATGTTCTTGACACCCATCTTCTTGACCGTCCTCCTGGCAGTTTAGAGAAGACGGTCCGACTTAGACAATGTTCATCACCGCAAACCGCTCTTGCAGCGACTCGACGTTCATCTCTTCTTCGCGCAGCGCTTCCATGGCTTTGATGGCGGCAACGGCTGCCTGGATCGTGGTGATACATGGAACGCCGTGTTGGACGGCGGCGGCGCGGATGCGGCCTTCGTCGGTTCGCGCGCCTTTGCCGCTCGGCGTGTTGATGATCAAGGCGACTTCTTCATTCTTGAGATGGTCGATCAGATTGGGATGGCCTTCCGCGATCTTCTTGACCCGCTGTACGGGGATGCCTTCTTCTTCCAGACGCTTCGCCGTTCCTTCGGTCGCCAGCAACTGGAAGCCTAACGCGGTGAGCTGTCGGGCCGACTCCCCAATTTGATCTTTGTGCCGCGCCGAGACACTGACAAAGATATTACCCGATTCCGGCAACACGACGCCGCTCGCAAGTTGAGCCTTGGCAAACGCGATCGAGAACCGCTCGCTAACTCCCATCACTTCCCCGGTGCTGCGCATCTCGGGACCGAGCACGATGTCGACGCCGACAAATTTGCGGAATGGGAAGACGCTCTCCTTGATGGAAACATGTGCAGGAATCGGCTCGCTGGTAATTTCCTGCTCGGCAAGCGTCATTCCGGCCATCACCTTGGCCGCGATCTTGGCGACCGGGACGCCGGTCGCTTTGGCCACGAACGGAACCGTCCGGCTCGCCCGCGGATTGACTTCCAAGACGTAAACAATCGGTCGCCCATCTTCCTGCTTCACGGCGAATTGAATGTTCATCAGGCCGATGACGTTCAATCGCCTGGCCAAGGCGTGCGTCGCCTCGCGAATTTCCTGGACGACTGGTCCGGGCAAACTGTAAGGCGGGATCGCACACGCCGAATCGCCCGAGTGAACGCCCGCCTCCTCGATGTGTTCCATGATTCCCATCACGACAACATCGTGACCGTCGCTGATCGCATCGACGTCGACTTCGATCGCATCTTCGAGAAAGCGATCGATGAGGACCGGCTGGCCTTGCGAGGCGATAAATGCTTCGGCCACGTAGCGTTCAAATTGCTGGTCGTCGTAGCAGATCTCCATCGCTCGACCGCCCAGGACGAAACTCGGCCGGACGAGTGCCGGGTAACCGATCTTCTCGGCTTCCACGCGAGCCTGATTCAGATTGCGGGCGATTCCGTTGGCAGGTTGCTTGAGGCCCAGTTGCCCCAGCAGCCGCTGAAACTTCTCGCGGTCCTCGGCATCTTCGATCGTATCAACACTTGTCCCGATGATTGGAACGCCGGCGTTCTCCAAGGCACGTGCCAGATTCAGCGGCGTCTGGCCACCGAACTGCACGATCACGCCGTCCGGTTGCATTCGATCATAGACATTCAAGACGTCTTCGGTTGTCAGCGGTTCGAAGAAGAGCAGGTCGCTGGTGTCGTAGTCGGTGCTGACGGTCTCGGGATTCGAGTTGACCATGATCGACTCGATCCCCATCTCGCGGAGCGCGTAACTGGCGTGGCAGCAGCAGTAGTCGAACTCGATGCCTTGCCCAATGCGATTCGGACCACCACCCAGGATCATGATTCGACGTCGCTCGCCCTTGGCCGGCGTCTCGTCTTCGTCTTCGTAGGTCGAATAGTAATAAGGCGTATATGCTTCGAACTCAGCGGCACAAGTGTCGACCGACTTGAAGGTCGGGATGATGCCACGCGACTTTCGTTGCTCGCGGATCTCCATCTCGTTGCCGTGCCACATCGTCGCCAACTGCCGATCGGAAAACCCGAACCGCTTCGCTTTACGGAGCATCACGTCGTCGACTTGCGAGATGTCGTTGTACTCCCGGAGCTGCTCTTCCATCTCGACGATCTCAGCCAGATGGTCCAAAAACCAAGGATCAATCGCCGTCAGATCGTGAATTTCGCTGGCCGTCATACCGCTCTTGAACGCGTAGCGCAGATACCAGGGGCGATCGGCGTTGGGCGTCGCAAGTTTCGCACGAATCTCGTCGCGTCCCGGTTGCTCGCTGGTCCCCCAGAGGTCTTTGCCGTCCGAGCCGAACCCAAAGCTGCCGACTTCGAGCCCCCGCAAGGCCTTCTGAAAAGACTCTTTGAACGTGCGGCCAATCGCCATGGTCTCGCCAACGCTCTTCATCTGAGTCATCAGCGTCGCATCGGCTTCAGGAAACTTCTCGAAGGCGAAACGAGGAATCTTCGTGACCACATAGTCGATCGTCGGCTCGAAACAGGCCAGCGTCTTGCGAGTGATATCGTTCGCCAGTTCGTGCAAGCGGTATCCGACGGCCAGCTTGGCGGCGATCTTGGCGATCGGAAATCCTGTTGCCTTCGACGCGAGCGCACTCGACCGGCTGACGCGAGGATTCATCTCGATGACGATCATGTGACCGTTCTTGGGATTGATCGCGAATTGAATGTTCGAGCCGCCCGTCTCGACACCGATCTCGCGAATCACCGCCAGACTCGCGTCGCGCATCCGCTGGTACTCTTTGTCCGTCAACGTTTGAGCCGGCGCAACGGTGATCGAATCGCCGGTGTGAACGCCCATCGGATCGAAGTTCTCGATCGAGCAGATGATCACGACATTATCATCCATGTCGCGCATCACCTCCATCTCGTACTCTTTCCAACCGATCACCGACTCTTCGATCAGCACTTCGGTCACCGGTGATTGGTCGAGTCCGCGACGGACGAGGGCATCGAACTCGTCACGGTTGTAAGCGATCGCCGAACCGCTGCCGCCCATCGTAAAGCTCGGCCGGACTACGCAGGGGCAGCCGATATCATCCAACACCCGGCGCGCGTGGTCGATCGTGCGGACTGTCTCGCCGCGACAGACGGCAAGCCCGATCTTGGCCATCGCCTGCTTGAACTCCTCGCGGCCTTCCGCTTTGGCGATCGCGATGGGATTGGCCCCGATCATCTCGCAGTTGTATTTCTCCAACACGCCCTTTTCATTCAATTGCATCGCGAGATTCAGCGCCGTCTGGCCACCCAGCGTCGGCAACAGCGCATCGGGCCGCTCTTTCTCGATGATCTTCGCCACGATCTTCCATTCCAACGGCTCGATGTAGGTCCGGTCGGCCATGTCAGGATCGGTCATGATCGTCGCGGGATTCGAATTCACCAGGATGACTTCGTAGCCCTCCTCGCGCAACGCCTTGCAGGCTTGCGTGCCGGAGTAGTCAAACTCGCAGGCCTGGCCGATGACGATCGGGCCTGAACCAATGAGCAATATCTTCTTGATGTCGGTACGGCGTGGCACTAGTCGCAAATCCCTTGAGTTCGGGTAGTTTAGATCGTCGTTGTTCGCTCCACGACAAACCGTCTGTCCAGGGAGCGGACAACAACCATCTGGCACCCTTTATGCTGTGTGTAAAATCCCTCGAAGTTAACACTGCCCATCGCCAGCATCAAGGCCCAGGACTAAGCGGTACCAGAACCACGGCGTCGTGTTGTAAGCCATTAGAATCGTCTCCGTGACAGCCTCCCTTCGAAGACTGCAATCGTGGGAACATATCTAATGGCGCATGACAGTTGCCGAACCGCTGGCGCTACGAGGGTCCCTTTTGTTACGCCAAACGCCAGCCGGGATGGGCGGCAAAGTGGAGGTTGTTGACTTGCAGCCAATGGATCGGCTCGCGTCCTTCGTTGCTTTGAAAGGGTCGGCTCAGTCCGACACTGAGAATGACTTCGTCGTCCGTTTGCAGTCGTTGGTTGGCTTGTTGAACGAGGTCTTCCTGGGGCGTGACGTGATCCACTGCGTAGAGGCGAACGTCGGTGACACCCAGATCGAACGGGTATTCGCCAAACTGAAATTCGATCCGAATGCGTCCGCGGCGATCGCCTCCGCGGTGTTGAATGAACAGGCGAGCGCGATTCGGCAAGCGATAACAACCCAACGAAGTGTCGCCTTGGTTCTGCTCTACACCATAGGAGCCTCGCCCACGGGGCTTCAAGCCGCTGCCAAAGATCGCGACGAGCTTTGGTTGAGCCGTTTGGTCAAGCAACCGCCAGAATTCGTCGGGCGGCATGTCGCCCACAGGCTGGACTTCACTGCGGTGAAACAGCACATCTTCGATGGCGGGCGGCCGTCCGACGGATTTGGTCCAACCGAGATCGACGATGGTGCCCATCTCAAACGGGCCGCCATGGCAAGCCAGAAACTTCGTCCGCATTTGCGAGTTCAAGACAGGTCGCACATGTCGTCCGGTCTGTAGATCGATCCCAGCCACGCACATGAAGCCTTGTTGCATTCGCGTCAAATGATTGACGACAATCTTCATGACCCACCACGATTGATGACACCGCTGGGACGGCTTGTGCTTACAAATGCACCATCTCGATGTGGCCCCACTTATCCCGCAGGTACTCCAACACCAACCGGCGATGACAGTGCTCGGCGGTCGGTTCGCTACACAGCAGAACGGTGGGAACGTCGAACAGCTCCGGGCCAACGGCGACTTCGACTTGGCGGTCGGCCAACAGTTGGAGGAAGAGCTGCTCGTACAGTTGCCAGCTTCCTTTTTGTTTCTTATACGCGTCGAGCATCGCTTTGGTCGGCGCGAGCAGGGGTTCGTGGGCGTACTCGCCCTGACAAAGCGCTTTCAGGAAATATCGCAAATCGTCCCGTTTGGCAAAGCCGGCCAGTTGCGACACGTTATTCAATCGCACATCGACCAAGCGGCGGACACCCGCCTGATTCAGTCGTTCGAAGAAGTCGCCGGCCGTTGTTTGGGTAAAACCGATCGTATAGATCTCCACGGAGGCACCTCCAATTCCTCGAACAAAAACGGTTGCCGATCCGCGCCAGTTTGTTCGCGGGCCACATCGCGATCGGACAGTATACGGCCGTCGGCACGGATGTGCCGCACGTTGATCTCACGTTCGGCAAGTACGCGAGACACGAGTAAGAAACGGTGGCAGTCGGCGGGGTTCTCTTCGCTACACATCAGCGCCACGCGAAAGTCGCGACACCCTTTCTCCACACGCTCGATGCCCGACAGGAACGATGGCGATTGGGCCAGCCGATCATACAGCACGTGCCCCGCAGGGTCGTAAAACTCGTCACCGTCCGGTCGGCCACCCAACTCAGTGCCCAAGAATAGGTAGCGTACGTGAGCCGCCGTCAGCAGGCTCTTGAGCTGATCGGCATTGAAATGGCTGAGGTACTTGGAATACGGCTGCGAACGGACATCCGCGACGACGTCAATCTCGTGTCGCTTGAGCAATTCGACAAACGTCGCTTCATCGTGGTTCGAATGCCCGATGGAATAAACGAACTGTCGCGCGTGTAGGGAGGCGTCCAACATAGGCTTCGATTCTAACAATGTTTCCGCAAAATATCACGACGTGGCGGCGGAATAAATGCGAACTCGCGATGCCGTCAATTGCGATTTCATCTGCCGCTTCTATGATAAAGGCAATTGTGGAGTTTCACCGCCTGAGCGAATCCAAGACGCAGCCATGCAGCCCGATGCTCATCCGCCGATCCGTGGACGACATGAATTGCTCCCCGTGCTACAGAAGTACTGGGGCTACGGCGAGTTCCTGCCGCTGCAAGAGGAGGCGATGCGGTGCGTGCTGGCCGAGCGCGATTCGGTGGTGGTGTTGCCTACCGGCGGCGGCAAGTCGCTCTGTTTTCAGGCGCCGGCGATGTGCCGCGAGGGCGTGGCGATCGTGGTGTCGCCGCTGATCTCGCTGATGAAGGACCAGGTTGATGCTCTGCGGAACTGCGGCATACCGGCGGCGGCGATTCACAGCATGATCGGGCCGTCGGAAAAGCAGCGCGTCGTCGACGATGTGCATGCCGGCCGCTTGCGTCTGTTGTACGTAGCACCGGAACGGCTGCTGCGCGAACGCACGTTCGAATTCCTTCAACGCATTCAGCTGTCATTCTTCGCCATTGACGAGGCACACTGCATTAGTGCCTGGGGCCATGACTTCCGGCCCGAGTACCGCGAACTGAGCATGTTGAAAGAAGCCTTTCCCGGGAAGGACATTCACGCTTATACGGCCACCGCCTCGGTGCAAGTTCGCCAGGATATCGTCGAGCAACTTGGACTGGTCCAACCGCGGATGCTGGTCGGCTCGTTCGATCGGCCCAACTTGGTTTACAAAGTTCAACGTCGCGGCAGCGGGCTGGAGCAAATTCGCCTGTGCGTGGAGCGTCATCCGGGAGAGTCGGGCATCGTCTACTGCATCGCCCGCAAGGATGTGGATCGCCTGTGTCAGGCACTGACCGACTTGGGTTATCGCGCCTTGCCCTATCACGCGGGTTTAAGCGATCAGCAGCGGCAACGCCATCAAGACGCGTTCATCGCCGAGCAAGCGGACGTGATCGTAGCCACCGTGGCGTTCGGCATGGGCATCGACAAATCGAATGTACGGTACGTGATTCACGCGGGCATGCCCAAGTCGCTGGAACATTATCAACAGGAAAGTGGCCGAGCGGGTCGCGACGGGCTAGAAGCCGAGTGTTGCTTGCTGTTCTCCGGTGCCGATTTTCTGACGTGGAAACGCATGATCGAGGAATCCGAGCCCGACGCGCGCGAGGGCGCTCTGGTCGCGCTCCATGACATGGACCACTACTGTCACAGCGTCGTCTGTCGTCATGCCTCGCTCGTGCGTCATTTCGGCCAGCAGCTCGCCAGCGACAACTGTGCCGCGTGTGATGTGTGCCTCGGGCAACTCGATCAAGTGGACGACCCGTTGACGATCGGGAAAAAAATCGTGTCCTGCGTCCTGCGCTTGCGCGAACGTTTCGGCGCGGATTACACAGCGCTCGTGCTGGTTGGCTCGCGCGACCAACGCATCGTGCAACAAGGTCACGACCGCTTGAGCACTTGGGGAATCCTTGCTGAAGTGAACAAGAATAGTATCCGCGATTGGATCGAGCAGCTTGTCGGTCAGAAGTTTCTACTCAAGGAGGGCGAATATCACGTGTTGAAAGTGACGGAGTCGGGTCGCCGGTTGTTACGCGGCGAATTGACACCGCGTTTGCTGAAGCCGTCCGCAAAATCCACCACCGAACGGTCAAACTCCGCACGATCCGACAAAGCTGGATCCGGGGAACAACTCGATGCGTGGGCTGGAGTCGACCGTTCGTTGTTCGATTTGTTGCGTAAGTTCCGGCAACAGCAAGCAGCAGACCAGCACGTCCCTGCCTATATCGTCTTCAGCGACGCTGCGCTGCGGGACATGGCCCGCCGCCGACCTTCGACCCTCGACCGTTTGCTCCACGTGCGCGGCGTCGGCGAAAAGAAACGGCAAGACTACGGCCTGCAGTGCCTCGCGCTGATCGCGGATCACTGCCTTCAAAACAACGTACCGATGGACATCGACTCTTAGTTGCTGGCTGCTTCCACCAACGCGTCCGGCCAGCGGGGGTAGTGGTACAGTTTGGAAAACCTGGAAGTTGCTGGAGGTCCAATCCTAACCCGAAGCGTAAGCGAGGCAATGCGTTCGCTCCTCGCTTACGCGTCGGGTTACAATGGCAACCGCCAAACTGTACTACTACCCCGGCGGGACCACGGGCGTGAGAAGACGGATGGCGTGGTACAATTCGTAGTTGATTCGACTCGCATTCGTAAGGGATATTTCAAGGCATTCCACTCAAATTGCTCCCAGCACGGAGACTCCGCAAACAAGGCGCTATCGCAAGGCCGCCTAACTGTTGGCCCAGAATCGCAGTCAGCGGTCATTTGTCGCAAGCTGGTTTGGCGGACAGAAGGTACTTCTCGACAGGCTCACCGCCGATCAAGTGGTCTTGAATAATCGTTTCCAGCACGTCTGGTGTGCAGTGTCCGTACCAACAGTTATCGGGCATGACGACGGCAATCGGACCACCGATGCAGATATCCAAACAATAAGACTTCGATCGGAAGACGCCGCCCCGCCTGTCGAGCTTCAGCTCCTTCAGGCGTTTCTTGAGATACTGCCACGATTCCCGCATCTGATTTCGGCTTGCACACTTCGCCGTGCCGCGGTCATAGCACAACAGAATGTGCCGAGTTGCATTTGCGAAGCCCTCTTTACGGACCTTTCGTCGCGCAGCGGCCAGCTTCTTTGCCTCGTGATCGTGCCGCTTCGCGTTCATGATAAACTCCGCAAGTAAGTCAATTCCAGCATACTTGCAGAGTTCCGGGACGGCTATCCGCCAATACCGCAGGACAATCCAACAAGGTCTTTTTGAGGAAGCGTTGATTAGGCGGCGAACGAGTTCATTCAACTGCATACGGTGCGGCAAGTCGAAAGGCAGCGTGCGTTGAAAGATACAACTCGACTCGCGACGACTGCTTAACCGCCGCGGCAATGAACGAAACGGCTTCGATCAGCCGCTCATCAGGCTCCGCACAACTGAGCCGCAGGAATCCGGAGCCTGCTTCCCCAAAACACTCGCCCCCCAAGCAAGCAACGCCACGCGCGTCGTCGGCCCCTTCGAGCAAGTACATCGCAAGTCCGTGCGATGTGATGCCGAGACGATTGCAGATGCTGGCGACTGACGGGAACGCATAAAAACTCCCGCCCGGCATCAGGCAGGAGATCCCTTCAACTTGGTTCAGCTCGTCGACCAATCGTTTCACCTTGCGGCCGAATTCGCTCATTTGGCGATCGCGCTCGTCACACGCTTCGCGCATCGCTACGGCTCCGGCCAATTGCGTGAAGGGAGGCACGCACGAGAGGGCTGTGTTGGTCAGCTTGCCCAATAATTCAATCGTCTTCGCGCTACTCACCGCAAAACCCAACCGCCAACCGCTCATGCTGAACGACTTGCTGAACGTATAGGCCGCGACCGTCTGGCCGATCATTTCCGCTTGAGCCAACAACGAATAGTGGCGTCCGTTCCAGACCATCCGGTCGTAGGGTTCGTCGCTGAACACGGCGATGTCTCGACCGCGAAGCAACTCGGCGAGTTCTTCTAAATCTTCGAGCAGCGTGATCCCGCCGGTTGGGTTGTGCGGCGAGTTGAGGAAGACTGCCTTCGGACTCGGATCTTCCGCGAGGAACTTTCGCACATCATCGAGATTCGGTCGAAAGTCGCGGGCGTGCTTCAACGCCGAGAGAACCATCCGTCCGCCGCGCCGAGCGATGTTCGGCGGATAGGTCGAAAAATGCGGACTGAAGACCAACACGCCATCGCCCGGATTGAGAAACGCTTCGCAAAACAATTGCTCGAAGTTCTTGGCACCCGGCCCGGCGATGATGTTATCCGCCGCGACCGACAAGCCGTACTCGCGGTTCACGTACTCGGCAGCCGCTTCGCGAAACTCGGGAATCCCGAGCGATGGGCCGTAGTGCGTGCGACCATCGCGAATGGCTTGAATGCCTGCCTGGACAACGACTTCCGGTGTCGAAAACGGACTGTCGCCGATCTCCAACTCGATGACATCTTTCCCGGCCGCGATCAAACGTTTGGCCGCGGCGAGTACGGTGAAGGCAGTCTCGGCTCTGACGGATACGGCAAAGTTGCTGAAGGAAGCAGACATCAGGTGCGGGGACTCCGGTTGAGATTGAATGAGCTGGATTCAGCCGCCGAGGATCGCTCCGATGGCGATTGGATATCCGCGGAGGAATTCGTCAATCGCCATCACTCGTTTACCGGCGGGTTGGACTTTCAGTAACGATAGTATTCCATCACCGGTGGCAACTTCCAAGCGTGTGCCATCGGAAACAAGGACGCCCCCCGGCGCGATGCCCCCCGGTGCATTCCCTTCGGCGATTGCGATTTCGTCTAACAACAAACGCCACGACTGGCCGTCAGGGCGTTGCCAATCAGTGAATGTTCCCGGCCAGGGTTTGAGAGCACGGAACTGGTTGTAAATACGAACCGCCGGGCGCGTCCAGTCGACTGTGCCATCCGACTTCTTCAGTCGAGGAGCGCGGCAAGCGAGCGCGGGATCTTGCGGCGTGCCGATCGGTGAGCTGCCGTCCCAAGCGACGAGCATTTCGATCGCTTCGTGAACCGGCTCGACACCGAGCAACGCGAGTCGAGGCTCGAGCTGTTCCGTGGTTTCGCTGCCGCCGATTGGTGTTGTTCGCAGCGAAAGCACCGGCCCAGCGTCCAGCTTCGGCGTCATGTGAATCACGGTCACGCCGGTTTCTCGGTCGCCGTTCAGGATTGCCCACTGAACCGGTGCAGCGCCTCGATACTTTGGCAGTAGCGAGCCATGCAGATTGATGCCGCCAAGCGGCGGAATACTCAACGCATCGGGCGACAGAATCTGGCCGTAGTCACAGACCACGAACAAATCCGGGCGCAGGGAGGCGAGCTGCTTCCGAGCGGCCTCGGAGTTTACATCGTCTGGATTGAGGACCGCGATGCCGCGTGCGTCGGCGACTTCCCGCAGGGGATTGGGCGGTGCCTTGCCTCGCGAACGTACAAGCGGCGTCGGCCGAGTGACAAGTACCGCGACGTCATGCTTCGAATCCAAGAGCGATTCAAACGTCGGCAGCGCGAACGGGCCCGTGCCCATCATGATGATCCGCATCAGCAGTATTTCTCTTCCCACTCGTTCAATCGAGCGGCAATCGCGGCAGCGGCGGGAATCCCGCCCGTCTCGCGGCGGCTGTTGAATTCCGTCTCGAACTCGTCCAGTTCACCTTCGATATCGATCTTTGCCGAATCCGTCATCCGGTCGATGAACAAGACGCCATCCAAGTGATCCGTTTCGTGCTGGACGACTCGCGAAAACAAGCCCTCGATGTCGGCATTGATTTCTTCGCCCTGCAGGTTGTAGGCGTTGACTCGAACCTTCTTCGGGCGGACGACGTTTCCATACAGTCCGGGCAGGCTCAGGCAACCTTCCTCATTCTCTTCCGTCCCTTTCGGCATACTGAGGATCGGGTTGATGAAGACCATTTCCTCGCCTTTCTCCAGATCTGCCTCCAGATTGGTAACAAACAGCCGGAATGGCAAATCTACCTGATTCGCGGCCAGTCCCACGCCTTTCGCCTCGTACATCAGCTCGAACATTTCGCGCACGATTTCGCGCAGCCGAGCATCGACACGCTTAATTGGCTTCGATTTGTGCCGCAGCGTAGGATGGGGGTAGGTGATGATTTCCAAGATGCTATCTCCGACGTCGATAATCCCGAATTATACGGCTCAGGTCGCATCGCATGAGGGGGGCGGTGGTCTTTTTCGGATGCGTGATTATTCGCTGCTAAATGTGTCTCGCCGAAATGGATCCCCGACCGCTTCACGTTGACGCATCTTGGTGTCACTCCTAGAATCTCCCGCGGCTAGGCCGTAATCCCTTGTCTGACCAGAGCTTTCGCATGTCTGTCGCGGCACCGATCACAAAGAATTTCGAATCGTTCGCGAGCGATTGCCGCGGCACGCGTCGCGTTCCGGCGTGGCTCATGTCAGTCGGCCTGCACACGTGCCTGCTCGTGCTGGCCGCGCTGCTCATTCGCTCCCCGACAAAGGGGCCGAACATCGAACCAGACCGCACGGCCGGCATCGCGCTCGTTCAGCGTTCCCAAGCCGAGACGACTTACTTCACCGAACAGGACGTCGCGTCGATGTCTTCGACGGCGGCAACTTCGGTAACCGACTCATCGAGCCAACCGAGCCCGCTCGCCGAGCTTCCCGTTGAACTCGCGATCCAGCTTCCCGCGTCGAACGAACTGTCGTCAAGCACCGGTCTCGGGCAAGTGTTGCCTGGGGCGATTGGGTTTACGACAGGCAGTCAAGGTGCCCGCGGCTTACCTGGCGGACAGACACGTACGCAAGTCTTCGGAGCCGAAGGAAGCGGCAACAAGTTTGTCTACGTCTTCGATCGTTCGGCGAGCATGGAAGGATTCCAAGGCCGGCCGATGGCGGCCGCCAAGTCGCAGTTGATCGCCAGTCTCAGCGACTTGGAGAGCGTGCATCAATTTCAAATCGTGTTCTATAACGATGAGCCGGCCGTCTTTCATCCCGATCGTTCTCGACCTCCGAGCATCTTGTTCGCCAGCGACGAAAACAAACAGTTGGCAAAGAGCTTCGTCGAAGGCATGACCGCGTTCGGCGGAACCAGGCACGTCGAAGCCATCACACTGGCGTTGGGGATGAGTCCCGACGTCATCTTTTTTCTCACCGACGCCGCCGAGCCTCAGTTGACCCCGGCCGAGCTGTCAGCCATCCGCCGACGCAATCGATCAGAAGCGACGATCAACGCCATCGAATTCGGTTCCGGGCCTCGCCCCCGCGGCGAGAACTTCCTGATGCGATTGGCACGAGAGAATCACGGAAAGCACGTCTATGTCGATGTCTCGAAGCTGCCTTAGGCAATTTTTACGTGGCCTTTCGCTCCGCGAAAGGAGTTCCTTTCGCGCAGCGAAAGGCCACGTACGCGCACCACAAAGCGGTGTCACGCTGCCAGCACGCGCCTTGGGTTTCCTTGTCGCCGTTTTGCTGGGCGGGACTTGGGTTATCGCGAATGACACCGTCGTCGTGCGATCCGAGCCAGCGAACAAAGTACGCCGCGTTACCGGAACGATTGTCGACTTCACCGGCGAGAGCCTCTTACTGCGACACGCGAGCGGACGCGAGGAGAAGTTTGCTCCCGATCGAGTCGTCGAGGTTTTGGGTGATTGGAAGGAGAGTCACAAAGCTGCGAATGTACTGTTTGCCGAGGGGAACTTCGAAGCAGCCGAAACCAAGTACCGTGAAGCACTGCGCGACGAAGATCGCCGCTGGGCACAGCGTCGCGTCTTGTCACAATTGACTTGGTGCTACCGTTACCTGGGACAAACCGACAACGCGGTGAAAGCGTTCTTGCCACTCTACCGCGACGATCCGAAGACGCCTCATTTTGCCTCGATCCCGCTGACTTGGACGACCGGACAGGCGGAACCCGATCTTGACCGCCAAGCCGCCGCGTGGATGCAAGATAAAGACTCGCCAGCCGCGAGATTGATCGGTGCCAGTTGGTCGTTAACTTCAGCGCGACGAGCGGAAGCGATCAAGGTGTTGCGAGAGTTTGTGAGTGATCCCGATCCGCGAATGGTTTTCTCAGCGGAGGCTCAGCTGTGGCGCACACAAATCGCGACGTCGCGGCCCGAAGACGTGAGCCGTTGGCAGGAGCGGATCGAACGGATGCCGCCGATCATTCGTGGCGGGCCCTATTACGTCCTTGGCCTGGCACTTAGTCGTCAGGAAATGCACGAGCAAGCGGCGATTAGTTTCATGCGAACGGCGATACTTTACCCATCCGAACGAGATTTGGTGCCCGATTCGCTGTTGGCGGCGGCGCGAGAACTCGAAACAATGGGGCAAGCAACGGAAGCAGCGGGATTGTACCGCGAGATCTTAACGAAATATGAAGCCAATCGAGCCGCTGGCGAAGCCGAAGCTCGACTCAAACAGTAGCCATCACGCTCCGCCGTGATGAGCCCGTTCGCGATGGCCTCTCGCAGCGGGAATTCATTTCCATATTCGAGTCCAACTTGAAAGGCTCATCACGGCGGAGCGTGATGGCTACGAAGGAGGAAACCTTGCGACAGATCGTGATCAAATCGTCGACGGCAATGGCGGTCGTGTGTGTAACTGCGACCGCCGTAGCGCAAGGAACATCAACGGCAGCAGCGGACACCGCACCGCAAGGCTTCTTCAGCATCATCTTCTCCGGGGGTCTGGTTGGACTGCTGATCGTCTTGCTGTTGTTCGCGCTTTCGTTGACGGCAGCCTATCTTGTCTTCGAGCACATCATGACGTTGCGCCGCAGCGAGATCATGCCGGAAGGGCTGGGTGACCGAGTTCGCGAATCGTTGACGGCCGGCCGAGTTGCCGAAGCCGATCAAGCATGTCGCCAGCAACCGAGCTTCTTGTCGTTCGTCTTGCTGAACGGACTCGCGGAGTTGGACGGTGGATGGACAGCGGTCGAGAAGGCATTGGAGGACGCGACGGCCGAACAGTCGGCCAGATTATTTCGCAAGATCGAGTACCTGTCCGTGATTGGCAACATCGCGCCGATGGTCGGCTTGCTGGGAACCGTCACGGGCATGATCTTCGCCTTTCAACAAGTCGCGAGCACGCAAGGCTCGGCCGGCGCTGCCGATCTGGCCGAAGGAATCTATCAAGCACTTGTCACGACCGTCGGCGGGTTGATCGTGGCCATTCCTTGTCTCGGCGCATTCGCGATCTTTCGTAATCGAGTGGATCAACTCGTCGCCGAAGCCGCCTATGTCGCGCTGCACGCTTTCGCGCCGCTCAAACGCCGGCGGAGCGCCAAGTCGCAGCCGCCAACGGCGGCGCCTCCGCCGCCGCCGACCGACGGAGGTGCGTGATGCGAGTCCCCACGCGACTGCGCAGCGGCGAGGTCGGCTTCAATATGACGCCGATGATCGACGTCGTCTTCCTGTTGATCATCTTCTTTCTCGTATCGAGTCATCTTGCCAAACAGGAAGCTCAAATGGAGTTGCCGCTGCCGGTGGCCGACAGCGGCGAACAGCCGGATCACGAGGCGCGGCGATTGACGCTCAACGTCACCGCGGACGGTTCGATGCTGTTGGCCGGTCGGCACATTGATCGAGAAGAGCTGAAACAGCGACTCAAGCTGGCCCGCGACGAACATGGCGAAGACGTCGAGATCCGCATTCGGGGCGATCGCAACGTCCCGTATTCCGCTGTCTCGCCGATCATGCTTTCCTGTGCTCGCACGGGAATCTGGAAAGTGACTTTCGGCGTTTATCACAGCGAGGACGTTCGCTGATGCGCCGACCTTCGATCTTCACGGACCGCCGCGAGCCGCTGGATGTCAAGATGACACCGATGATCGACGTTGTCTTCTTGTTGTTGATCTTCTTCGTCTGGACGGCGAGCTTTCACATCGTGGAACATATCTTGCCGAGCAGCGTTTCGGAGATCCGCGGAAGTGAATCCCTCAGCCCGAACGAACCACCGCCTGCCGAGGCGGATTTTCACGACGTTGTTGTTCGCGTCTTGTGGGAGGATGGTCGTGTGGGCTGGCGCGTGGGCGGCGAGATGCTCGATGATCTCGCCGCAGTCGAAGCGAAACTCGCAGGCATCTATCGAGCGAATGCCGAAGCGCCGGTGATTATCGATCCGGATAACGCAACTCCGCTCGGGCATGTCATCGACGTCTACGACCTTTCTCGCCGCGTCGGCTTCGACGAAGTGCAGTTCGCTGCTGCGGAGGAGGCGTGAGGTGTGCGATCATTCGCTGACACATACAGGTGAACTCGCCCCGAAGGGGCCCAAACATATCAGCCCAGGGCAACGCCCTGGGATACTGGGCACAAAACGCGTTTCTAGCCCTGAAGGGGCGGCACAAACGAATCGCGGGTTGTTATTGTGTCGCCCCTTCAGGGCTGCGGTCGTATCGGTTCATCACTACCCAGGGCGGCGCTTCGCGGCTAATGCCGCTACGCTCTGCCCTGGGCTGATATGTTGCTGGCCTTTCAGGCCGCCAGGCGCACGGAGTGCTGGCCGACTACGGGGTGCTGGCCGACTTGCACACGGCCTCTTGCTTTTATGCATCATACTATTCGCGCAAGGGATCGCATTCGCGGACCAAGACGCCCGGTTCGTCGCCGGTTTGCGCGAACAAAGACTGTTCGCGTTGGCTGAGACTTACTGCAACGAGCGATTGACCAATTCGCAGCCCTCCGAAATCGATCGCATCGAACTTACCGTGGAGCTGATGCGAACCTATGCTGAACACGCCTTGAACTCTCGCGGCAACGAGCGTGAATCAATGTGGCAAAAGGCTCACGACGTCGCGGCTCCGTTCAACGAGCCGGATCAACCGCGTGCCGTCTTGGTGCGAGTTCAAGACGCACTGACGCTACTCGCCCGCGGCGAACTCGCGAGGATGGAGTCGGAAGTTGCTTCCCAGGCGAACGCAGGAATGGCTGCGGCGCGTGAGACGCTTCGCGAAGCCGCTGCCTCGCTCACCACGATCGATCGCGAGCTTTCGGAGACAATACCCATTCGACGTCGCAATCAACTTCGGCCCAACGAACTTTCCGCCGGGGAATTGACGTCGCTGCAAAACCACGTGCGATATCAATTGGCTCGCACCTATCAGAACCAGGCACTTTGTTTCCCGGCGGCGAGCAGCGACCGCACGGCATCTTTGACGGCGGCCATCGAGCAACTCGAGCAGCCTTTGCTGCAACTCGCCCCAGGCCAATCTTTGTATGTGGAGTTGCGACTGGAACAGATCGCCTGCTTGCGGCTGTTGGGCGATACGGAGGGTGCGGCCGGCTACTTGAAAGCGTTGCGTGATGATGAACTGTCTCCCCAAGAACAGTTGCAGGTCCGTGCCGAGCGAGTTCGTTGGCACTTGGCGAGCGGAGCAGCCGACGAGGCATTAAAAGTCGTTGCAGAAGGCCGCAAGATCGCCAACGACACGTTGCCCGAACTCGACTTCTCGTTTCTTGAAACGTATGTCAACTTATGGAAGGCGGCCGCCGACCAGCGCGATCAACAGGAAGCGAATCGCTGGCGAGACAAGTCCCTCACGACGGCGAAGTTCATCGAACAGGAGCACGGAGCGTATTGGGCTCGACGCGCGGAGATTCTGTTGGTGCGGATTGGTGCGGGAAGCGGCGACGGCAGTGTCGAGATCTTGCGGCGAACGGCGGATGAATTGTACCGCAAGGGTAACCTTGACGACGCCCTGGCGGCGTACGACAAGGCAGCCGCCGCCGCAATCAAAGCGGAAGCGCCGGAGCAACGCTTCGAGTTTGCGTACAAGGCCGCGCTCGTCTTGCAGCAACAAAGGCGACATGCCGAGGCGGCCACGCGGTTTCAGCAACTTGCGCTCGCTCACAAGGAACTTCCCTACGCAGCGAATGCGCATCTGCTCGCGATTGCGAACACGCGGCAAGCGTCGGCCGCCGCGGGAAAATGGCTCGATTCTTACATCACGCGATTGCGAGAACATCTCGCCAACTGGCCCCGCAGCGATTCCACCAGCACCGCCGCGTTCTGGCTCGGCGAATTCGAAGTCGGTCGTCGCGGGTGGAGCGATGCGATCGACGCCTTTTCTTTGGTGGAAGCGAACTCGGAACACATCGCGAGTGCGGTGAAAGAGTTGGGTGTGTGCTGGTTACGGCGACTTGATGAGCTTCCCGCGGATGACCAATCAAGCGCGGCGGAACTTCGGCGAGCGGACGGCATGTTCCGACGACACGTGCTCGACGCAAACGGTCGGACGATCACCGATTGGTCGCCGACCGCTCGTGAAGCGGTCATCGCTCTGGCAACGATCCGCTTGCAATACGGCGGAAGTGATCTCCTCGAAATCGAGAGCCTACTCGAAGCTGCGCTGGCCGATCCGTCCGAACCAAACGCCGCATGGCGCGTCGCGGCGAACTCGTTGCTTGTCGGTATTATCGCACGGCAGCCTGGCCGCGAGAGCGATGCGAGAGAGCTGCTCAAACGAGTCGGTGCGGCCTCGACCGCTCAATGGTTCGCGCTGTTCGAGCAGATCACGAAGTTAACGGTCGCGGCGAGTGGTTCCGCTCAAACGGATCTGGCGAAGCTTGTCATGGATGTCGCCGAACGGCTTGATGCACTGCGGGCCGAGTTGGACCCGACTCAGACCTTGTCGATCGACCGCGGCAAGGCCCAGGCGCTGGCTGTGACAGGCGATGTGGCCTCGGCGTACGAACTCTGGTCGCAACTCGCCAAAGATCATCCCAGCGACGGTGGGATTCAGGAAGGGTACGCCCGCTTTCTACTCGCAAGTGATGACCAGGCTTACGGGCAACAAGCACTCGACCAATGGCGACGTGTCGCGGCCAGTAGTCGACCTCGGACGGCTCGTTGGTTTCGAGCCAAGTACTCCGTCGCTCTTGCTCAGTACAAAATGGGAGACAAAGCACCAGCCGCGAAGTTGATTCGCTACTTGCAAGCGACGGAAGATCTGGCGCCAAGCGGGTTTGAACAAGAGTTCACCGAACTGCTGATGCGATGCAGTAAAGAAGACTAACACGTTAAAGGTCCCGGCGGGCCATCGTCCACAAAGGGAATCGGTATCCGGACGGCACCGTCGTTCCCGCACCTCGCGACTTCGTTCCAGGCGGCATCGCCCTGATTCGACGACGGTAGGCATCCCGGACGAAGAAGCCTTCGTCGTTGTGGCGAGGTGGCCACGGTACTATCATGTCGTGTGTCGCGAGGCGGGATTTACGCGAGTCGCTCGCGTGAACGCCATCACATCGATCGAGTCTGCGAGGAATCCATGAGTCGTTTATCGAATCTCGTTGTTGTTATTGCGGCGATCATCGTCTTGTTCACGTCAGGCTTCGCCACTGCGGCGGACTGGCCGATGTGGCGATTCGATGGGCGTCGAAGTGCGTCGACTCCAGAGCGGCTTTCCGCGGAGTTGCACTTGCAATGGTCGACTCGACTACCCGCGCCGCGATTGGCATGGCCGGAAGATGCCCGGTTGTACTTCGACGCCTCGCTGGAACCGATCGTGGCCGGGCAGACGTTGTTCATTGCTTCCAGCCGCAATGATGCGCTCACCGCGATCAACACCGCGAATGGAGAACGGCGCTGGCAGTTCTTCGCTGACGGACCGATCCGATTCGCTCCGCTCGCTGCCAACGGCCGAGTTTACTTCGGCGCGGACGATGGCTGCTTCTATTGTTTGCAGGCCGAAGAGGGCGGTCTCGTGTGGAAGTTCCGTGCCGCTCCGTCCGATCGACGTGTGATCGGGAACGAGCGGTTCACGTCCGCGTGGCCGATCCGAGGCGGCCCCGTGCTCGCTGACGGAACGCTCTACTTCACCGCCGGTGTCTGGCCGTTCGAGGGGACGCAACTCTTCGTGGTCAAGACCGACGAGAACCCGCCGCAACCGCGGACCGTCATGTTGCCCGATCAGGTGACGCCCCAAGGTTATCTGGCGAGCGACGCTGGCCGTGTGTTCATTCCGTCCGGACGCGACAAGGCCGCGGGCTTCGAGATCGCATCCGGCGAGTTCACCGGTTTGAGCTATCAATCACGAGGCAAGACCGACTATCACGTGACGGCCGAGGGCGACTACCTGTTGCACGGCGACCGCGTTTATGACGTGCCGGGGAAGACGTTGCTGGCCAATGTCGCTCAACGACCGATCTCGACGCGCGAGGCCGTCTTCGGGACTTGGGAAGGCAACCTCGTGGCCTATGATCTTGCGGACCCACAATTTGTCGAGAAGACAGACCGTCAAGGCAAGACGTATCTGGAAAAGGTGTTGAAGCCGAGGTGGAGTCTGGCGAACAAGACACTCGCCGCCGCGACGGAACAACCGGAAGACGCACTCCTATCACTGGAAATCAAAACCGCCGACAAGTTCTACGGCATCCACGGAAGCAAAGTCTTTGCAGTCGAGATCGCTGATGATGGGAAGCCCGTTGTCACATGGACGACGGGCATCCAGGGAACCCCAAGCCGTTTGATTGCGGCCGACGGAAAACTGTTTGTCGCGACTCGCGAAGGTCACATCCATTGCTTTGGTACCGAGTCGGCAAACGCATCGCTGGCACAAACCCAAGAGCCAGCGAAGCCCGCTGCGCCGGAATGGGCGGAGCGCGTTGCTGGCTGGTTGGGGGCGAATGACGACAGGGGCGGCTACTGCCTGGTCGTGGGAGCGTCCAGCGAAGGCCTCATCGACGAAATCGTGCGTCAGTCGGAAATGCACGTCGTTGTGCTCGATCCTTCCGAGTCACGGATCGATGCTTTGCGGCAGCGTTATGACGCGATCGGGCTGTACGGAACTCGCGTGTCGGCCCTCGTCGGAGATCCGGTGACGGCGAACCTGCCGCCGTATGTGATGTCGCTCGCCGTTTGTGAATCCACGGAGAATTGGACGAAGAATCCGGCTTGGATCGATCACATCCACCGTTGCGTCCGGCCTTACGGCGGACGAGCCATCTTCGGTTGCGATGACGACTCCGCGGCGCAGTTGCAGGATCGAATTCAACAATCTGAACTTGCGCAAGCCGAGTTACAGATTCAAGACTCGTTCGCCGTGCTAACTCGCGCCGGCGCATTACCCGGTGCCGCCGATTGGACTCACGAGTATGGCGATTCGGCGAACTCGTTGATGTCCCAAGATCAACTCGTGAAAGCGCCACTCGGCGTGTTGTGGTTCGGCGGACCGGCCGCTGCCAGCGAGCTGTTCTTCAACCGCCACTTTTGGCCACCGAGTCTGACAGTGAACCAAGGCCGCATGTTCTTTCAGGGGCCCGAAGTCTTTGTGGCCGCAGATATCTACACGGGCCGCGTACTCTGGAAGAAGAAGCTTCCGGAAGGCGTAAGCCCCGGCCGCCGCGGCAACTTCTTCGAGAAGATCCGTGTCGGTTTCCATTTTCTCGCGGCCGATGATGCGGTTTATCTTTCGGACGGCAACCAATGCGAGAAGATCAATCCGGCGACCGGCGAGACGCAAGCGACTTTCCGCCTGAAGCGTCCCGATGCGAAATGGGGAACGATGCGCATCTGGGAGGATCGGCTGATCTGTACCGTGTTCTTGCCCGATCAGGAAGGCGAATATCAACCCGAAGAGATCGTCTCGATCGACCGCAATACCGGCGAACAGATTTGGCGGCACGAAGCCGAGTATACCGCGCCGGTCGCCGCCCTCGGCCGCGACGAAGTGTTCTTCTACGACGGCATCTTGGACGGGCTGTATGACGCCTGGAAACGCAAGGGACTCGTGCCCAAGTCGGGCGACACGGGTTACTTGAAGGCACTCGACATCCGGACGGGTAAACAGATCTGGCAAAGCGGAACTAGCCGCGCCGTGACTTGGCTGGGAGTATCTTCGCGTGACGGCGTGCTCGTGGCGTCCAACAAGCAAGGCATCGAAGCCTGGGACGGCGAGTCGGGGCAACCACTCTGGGAAAAGGAACAGGACGCCAAGGGCTTTCTCGGTCATCCCGAAGAGCTGTGGGACAAGGTGATTCTCTGGAAAGACCGCATCATCGATCAACGCGGACCGGGGGCGGCTTACGACGTGAAGACCGGCAAGCCATTGATGACGGCTCATCCACTGACCGGCCAGCCGACACCCTGGGAATTCACCAAGACGGGGCATCACTGTAACTACGCGATCGCCAGCCCGCACATGTTGACGTTTCGCGCCGACACGGCAGGCTTCCTCGATCTTGAGAGCGGGACTACCGGGCGGCTGAACGGATTTCGTTCCGGTTGTCGCAACAGTCTGATCCCGGCCGGCGGAGTTCTCAACGCGCCCAACTTCGCGCACGGTTGCGTTTGCAGTTACTCGTTGTTCACTTCGCTGGCTCTCGTCCACACGCCGGATGCTGACGTCTGGACCTACAACGCCTACGAAGCGCCGAGCGACACGATCCAGCGCGTGGGTGTGAACCTGGGCGCTCCGGGCGATCGTCAAGATGAAAGCGGTACGCTGTGGCTGGACCATCCGAACGTCGGCGGCCCGTCGCCAAAAGTTAGTATCTCCGTGGCCGGCGAGAACGTGCAGTACTTCCGCGGGCACAGCTTGAACGTCGAGGGCGAGCTGCCTTGGGTCACCGCCTCGGGTTGTGAAGGATTGACGTCGATCAACGTCCGCTTGGGAAAGGCGGAGGCGAATCAAAAGTGTCGAGTCACACTTTACTTCTCCGAACCGGGTGATGTCCCGGAAGGAGATCGAGTCTTCGACGTCGCTTTGCAAGGAAAACCGATCTTGGAGAAATTTGACATCCGCAAGGCAGCGGGCAGCCGTCACCGCGGCATTGTCCGCAGCTTCGACAGCGTCGCGACCGACGGCACCATCGACGTCACCTTCACGCCACGCTCGGGTCGATCGTTGCTGTGCGGGATCGAAGTTGTGATCGTGAAGAACTAACGATTCCAGTTCGCGCGTTGGCATCAAACCTGTACGATGGCCTTCCAAGGCCGTCGTGAAGCAATCGACGGCCTTGGAAGGCCATCGTACGACAGGCCACAGAGCCCCTCGGCTAGATTGCATTCGTGATACAAAGTGCGGATACTGCACGGGACACGTATCCGGAGGCTGATCGAATGATTCAATTGCGAATTTGTTACACCCTGCTTGGAATCGTTACTTTGGCATCGACTTCCGTCGCGCGTTCCGCCGACTGGCCGATGTGGCGGAACGATGTCGTCCGCAGCGGTGTGTCCGCGGGTGAACTGCCGGATCGGCTGCGTTTGCAATGGACACGAACGCTGCCGGCTCCGCTGCCCGCGTGGCCGAACGAGGCGCGCTTGCACTTTGACTCCTCGTACGAGCCGGTCGTGCTCGGCTCCAGGATGTTCGTCGGTTCGATGGTCGACGGGAGTCTGACCGCGATCGACAGCAGCTCGGGAGAAGAACTCTGGCGGTTTTATACCAATGGCCCCGTTCGCCTGGCACCGGTTGCGTTTGACGGACGCGTCTGCTTCGGCTCGGACGACGGCTGGCTGTACTGCGTCGATGCGGTCAGCGGCGAGCTGATGTGGAAAGTTTCCGGCGCGCCGGAAGAACGCGCATCTCACCGGCATCTCGGCAACGCGCGGCTGGTCTCGTTCTGGCCGGTGCGAGGCGGACCGGTCGTCGCGGATGGCGTCGTCTATTTCGGTGCGGGAATCTGGCCCACGATGGGTGTGTTTGTCCGGGCCGTCGATGTCTCATCCGGACGTGTGATCTGGACGAATGATAACAGTCATGCGATCGAGAACGTCCGCGTCGATCACAATTACATGCAGGAATCGGGCATCTCGCCGCAGGGACACATGCTGGTCCGCGGAGACATGCTGATCGTTCCCAACGGGCGCTCGATGCCGGCGCGGTTCGATCGCAAGACCGGCAAGCTGCACTATTTCGTCCAAGGCTACCGCAACGGCGACAGTCGAGTCACCGTGAGCGGCGACATCGCACTCGTTGGCTTGACCGGTGTCGTGAGCCTGAAGGATGGTCGCGAGATCGCCAGCCGGTGGGCGGCTGCCGGGAAAGATGCTCCGGCTGGTTGGAGTGGGCCGAAAGTTGATCTGTTCGAAGGGCCGCTGTTCCCGTACAAGTATCTGCCCGGCTGCGACTATCGATCCGTCGTCGACCATGGAATCGTCTATGGCGTCGACGACGGAGCGGTGTATGCCTACGACTTGAATAGGGCGCAAACAACGCTCCAAGACCAAGAGTTCAATGGAGCCGCCATCAAGCCGGCCCGCTGGGATTCGCCGGTTCTGTGGAAACTTGAGACGTCGTTCAGCGGCAAGAAGCTGGCGACAAGTTCGCTGCTTAAAGCCGGCAATCGGCTGTACGCGCACAGCGGGCCTCATCTCTTCGCGGTTCAACTTGATTCCGACGTGAAGCAGCCCGGTTCGGTGGCCTGGACGATGGAACTGCCAGCCGAGCCGACAAGCATGTTGGCGGCGAATGACCGCTTGTTCGTTGTTCTGGCCGATGGTTCGATTCAGTGTTTTGGTGATCAGCCCGGCGAATCCCGGCAACATCCGTTGACGCGGAAGGAAGTTGTAGCGCAACCCGATGAATGGACAAATCTCACAAAGTCAGTTCTCGATGCGACGGCCTTGCGCGATGGATACGCAATCGTCGTAGGACTGAAGGACGGGCGGCTGGTTGAGGAACTGTTGCGACAGAGTCAATTCAATGTCATCGCGATCGATGACGACTCAAGGATCATCGACCAGCTACGTCGAAAGCTCGGGGAAGACGAGCGATTCGGCAATCGCTTCCAGGCGATCGTTGACGAGCCCGCTGTCGCCGCACTTCCGCCGTACCTGGCGAATTTGATGGTGAGCGAAGCAAGCGAGAAACTGCGGCTCGAATCGGAAACGCAGCTATCGAGACTCTATGAAAGTTTGCGGCCATACGGCGGCACGTTGTGTCTATCTCTCGACGTAACCCACCGCGAAGCAGTCCTCCGGAAAGTGTCACCGGATCGATTCGCCGGCGTGAAAACCCGGACCATCGACGAGTTGTTAACCATCAGTCGCACCGGACCGTTGCCCGGCAGTTCGGTGTGGTCGCACGAAACGGGTGATGCCGCCAGATCGTTCTACTCGCGTGACGAGTTGGTTCAAGCGCCGCTGGCCGTGCTGTGGTATGGCGACGGTCGCGACCACGGGTTCTATAAACGCAAGGACTATGGTCATGGCGTCAAGCCACAGGTCGCCGGTGGGCGGCTGTTCGCGCTGCAGATCGCGACGAATACGCTCAAGTCGGTCGATGCCTACACGGGACGCCTGCTGTGGTCACGCAAGGTGGGCGGCTCGGCACGCTATGCCTCCCTGCCGGATGCCGTGTACGTCGCCGACGAACGAAAGTGCCTTGTTCTCGATCCGGCGACTGGCGAAGCGACGCACTCGTTCGACCTGAATGTTAATCAACCGGACGACGTGCCGGTCAGCGCGACGGACATTCGGGTCGGAGATGACATCATCCTGATCGCGGTGCGTTTCGACAACGAGAATGCGATCAGCAAGGGGCGCTGGAACAGCAAACTGCTGGTCGCTCTGGATCGTGCGTCAGGACAGCAGTTGTGGAGTCGGCTTGCCGAGTTGCGGTACAACACCGCAGCCGTCGCCGTGTCGAGCGGACGTGTCTTCTGCATCGATTCGCATTCTCCCGAAGCGATCGGCTCGATGCGTCGACGCGGCGAGGCCGTTGAAAGGCTTCCTTCCACAATTCTCACGCTGGATGCTCGCAGCGGTCGCGAGTTGTGGAAGACCGTCCGCCACGATGCGCCGGCGAACCTGACGACACTCCACTTTATGAGCCTGCGAACGCAAGACGACTGGCTCGCGTATTCAGTCGAACAGGACTTGCTGCTGGCTGGCAAGGCGAGCCAGACTTTTGCCATGAATGCAAAGACTGGGGAGAAAGTCTGGCAGAAGCCCATGCCAGGCCAGCAACCATTGATCCTGGGCTCCGAGACCTTCATCAATCAGTCCGGCCATACCTACGAAGTCCGCACCGGGAACTTGCTCAGCGGGGCAGCGCTCTTTCATCGAAGCGGTTGTAATTACGCCGTGGGAGGAAAGAACCTGCTGTTTCTACGTTCGAACTGTGCGACTTATGTCGACATCGAGAGCCGACACGAGTACGCGATCCGGAACCTGCGATCAGGCTGCAGCAACAGCCTTGTCGCTGCTGATGGGCTGCTCAACGCACCGTGTTTTTCAGTTGGCTGCGTGTGCAATTATCCGCTCCAGACATCGTTCGCCATGTTCCACCTGCCACAGTCAGCGGCCTGGCATGGAGACAATCCATTGAAACAACAGATCCCCCTCGATCAAGATACACCGACGGCCAACGAGTAGCTCGCTCACGTCTTGGCCATCTCAATTCGATTCCAGTTTCCACGGCTACCGGGAGGGTGAGGCTCCCGCCGAATTACCGGGAGGGTGAGGCTCCTGCCGAACTACCGGGAGGGTGAGGCTCCTGCCGAACTACCGGGAGGGTGAGGCTCCTGCCGAACCGGCTCAGCAGGAGCTTCGCCCTCCCAAACAACTTCGGTTGGTAAGTTGTCATCTGGGACTAGCACCAGAGGCCGGCACTTCTTGAAGCTTGTCGCGGAATGTTTCGTAATAATGAATCGCCGTTCCCGCATAGCGATGGTAGCGGCTGAAGTACTGTTCCGCGGCGCGAACTTGGATTTGAAAATCATCCGCGGAGTCGTCAGCAAAGGTAATCTTCGACAACATCGTACTGTCGAGCAGGAACCCGTCGTAGCGGTTCGCTGTCGCATTGTCGATGATCGGTTTAGAACGCAGGTTCGACCACTCGGCATCTTTCTCGATGGCGACTGCGATCTGATGGACGGCGGCAACCGCCGCGTCCGCCGCGTCGCGGGCCCCGAAGTGCTTCGCGATTTCAACCATCGTCTTCTTTGCAAGTTCTTCAACGTCCGATGTCAATGGCTGCGGGATTTCGATCCCCAGCGAAACGCGTTGTCCATCGTCCAAGGTGCGCAGCCGCAGGCCGTTCAGTCGGCTGATGCGGGCGATGTGCTCGCCTTCCGAATTGAGAATAGCGTGGAACCGCTCGGTAGAAACGCCCGTTGCGAACCACACCGGCGTCGGCTGATATCGAAATGTCTCGACACCCATGTAGACGATCGCGCGACCATGATGATCCGCGTATTCCAGCAGGTCACGGCCGTGCGCGATCATGCCGTCCGCGCCGTCGGCACCGTCCCGATAGTTCATCACGCCAATGTTGTCGAGCATGTCGAGGCAGTGGAAACTGGCCGCTTGACGCTTTCCCGCGAATTCGACTTCCGCAACGATCTGGCCCGTCGCTTCATCGCGTTCCTGCCACCAGAATGGAATGTCGATCCCAAACTGCATCTCGGAGTGTTCACGAATCCGCCGCTGACACTCGGCGTTCAGCGCTAGAAAGTCGCGCAGAATCTCTTCGCGTTGTGACGGATCGTGCCAACCAATCAGCAGGTACGGCTCGTTATCAAAATGAACTCCATCAAAACGCGAAGCCGCCGGCTGCACACGATTAAACGCGATGACGGCATCGACGACCGCCAGCGGGATGTCATGGTTCTCGCGCAACGCGAAGTCGGGATATCCGTCCAATCCATGAACGCGAATTCCACGCCCGTGCGCCTCGCCCAATATTAATCGGAATTCGTCTTGGTAACGAAGCGTACACGTTGTCGATCGAGGCTCTGCGTCTTGTCGATTGACGTCGTACAGCAGCTGCATCCAGAGTTCGTCGATCCGTTGCGACTGACAAAGATCGAACAGCTCGCCGCGGGCTTTCGCATCCCGCAGCAGCGTCTCCGTCGACCACACCCACAGTTTTCTGCGCATCGAATCCGCGGCTGGCACCGGCGCTGCGACGGCCGGACGCGGGGGAGATGGTACGTCGGTGAGTTCCGTCTTGAGTGTGATGTCGTCGATGTACACGACCTGCTTGCCCGGCCGAACGAACTCGAACGTAATGCCGCCCAGCTGTCGCCAGTCCAAGTTATTCTGTCCACGAAGCGGAATGACGAGTTCCTGCCATTTCGTCGTGATGCCATCGGGCAGCAGATGCGAAGCTTGAGCGAGGGTGACGGAGTCTTGCTTGACGATCCAACGCTTATCGGCCAGCTTGATCAAAAAATCTTCACCTCCTTCCGCGCCGCGAACCCAGCAGGAAAGATACGCGAACCGGCTGGCGTCGAAGAATCGCTTCTCGACTTCGCGCATGTTGAAGAAGTGAATCCAATAGCCGCAAAAGCCGCGGTCGGATCGGTTGGCCGCGATCCGCACGCTCCGCCCGCCGGAACCGCGAAAGACATCGGCCACGCGCATCGCCGAGACGGCGGACGGCTCGGATGCGAACGTACTCCGATAACCGCCAAGTTCGTTTTGGACTCCGTCGTCAAAGTCGTCGACCAGAATCCACGGCGATTCCGCGCATACGTGACTTGCCAGTAGCATCACACAGACGGCCACAACCATCCGCTTCCGCGAATGCGTGCCGGGCACGCGGCTATTCAGCACCTTCAACTCGCTTGGCATCGGGACGCTCGAGTTGGACGATGACTTCCTTCGAGCGTGGAATGCCGTTCGGCAAATCGGCGAGCGAGTTGCCGGTCTTCAACACGGCGGCTTCCTGACCGGACCGCGGAGTCACGACGACCATTCGAAACTTCGTGCCATCCGGTGTGTTGTCGTTGCCGAAATGGACGGTGGACTTAAAGTAACCACCTTTTCCCATCACGACTGGATCTTGCACCCACCACAATCCACCGCTGTCGTCGACGCGAACGAGCACAATCGGCCGCAGAGCTTCGGGAACACGGCCGATCATTTCAGTGATGCGTTTGACTTTATCATCGGGTTGCGGTTTCAAGACTGCCGCCGTGATGGCGACAGGGCCGCGGTCTTGCTTGACGTCGTCACGGAGAACAACGGGCACCGCTTCGGATTGCCAGAGTGCTTCCGGCAATTCGGCAAGCGATTCGCGATCGCGCAGGTACTCGACATCCGCTTGCGATTGCAAGACGATCACCGCGAGCGAGAAGCGATCACCACGCCGCGAAGTTTCGCTTCCAAACCGGACTTCTGATTTGAAGTAGCCGCGGTCGCTGAGCGTTGGTGCAGGTTGAATCCACCACGTCCCATCGCCTTCCTCAGGTCTTACGAGAATGACCGGTTGGCCGGGAACGTCAAGTTTTCCGATGACTTCGTGCGAGCGCCCGACTTCGGCATCGCGTTTCGGCGACACGATCTTGGCTCCACGCCGTTTGGGGCCGGCCTGTGCTTGGTGGTCGATGGTAACTGCCCCCAACAGCACAAAGATCAGCAGTAACGCGTTGGTCCTCCGCATGTCGTTCTCCCATTGTGTAAGAGCTGATGACAAAGTTGATCACCTGCCCTGCCACCGACCATAGCAAGTCCATGCGCCGATTGAGAAGGTTCGAAATGGGAAATCTGACGAAATGCTTGCTATCGAGTGAGGGTGATGCGGTTCGTGCTTGATGCGTCGTGAGCGCAAGCTGTAACGGATGGCGAAGGCGTAAGAGTCGGGCACTGGGGCGTTCAGAATTTGGTGATCCGTGACGAAATCGGGCCTCTTGAGTGATGCTGAATTTGTTCCTTGGTCCCCCACGGGCTCGACCCGTTGGAACCCAAGATTAGCCGGTTAGTAGCATGCCGCTCGCCTTACGGTCTCAAAACGGCCCCCGATTCGACCGCGAGTGCTGCGAGCAACGCCACGTAGCTGAGAACGACGAGTGCCGCGAGCCAGAACTTCATGGGTGATGTCGCGGCGCGACAGTCGACGCCGGCCGGTGGCTGCTCGGCGGTCACGTAACCCGGTGACCAAGCCGTTTCCTCGCCGCTTTGTAAATCGTAATTGGCAAGCAGCCAGCGCGTGCGTGTTTGGTAGAGCAACCCGAGCAGCGCCGCAGCAGCAGCAATCGCGGTGATCAGCACGCTCGGCGGCGTGTGGACCTGAGAACCGTCAGGCAACGGCGAGAGTCCCGGCAGCGGGCACCACTCGTAGTTTCGCATCACCCAAAACGCAAAGGTGTTGTTCAACATGTGAACCAGCATCGGGGCCAACAGCGAGCGCGTCGTTAGATAAATGAAGTGCATTCCCAGACCGAGAACGAACGCGCCAACGGATTGAACCGGGTCGATATGCATGATCCCAAACAACAGCGACGCCAGCAGCACACCTCTCACGGCTCCGTGGTGAGCGACGAGCCCCCTGCCGAGAAAACCACGACAAAAGATCTCTTCGCCGATCGCCGGAAACAGGCAAGCCGCGACAAAGACAACCGGCCACGGGCTGGCGGCAAACTGGCCGAGCAGTTCGGCATTGAAACTCGGTAGCACTTCTGACGCGCAGTTCGTGATCTCACTCGCGATGATCGCGAGCGGTAACACAGCGAGCAGTGACGCGAGCCATTGCTTCCCAGCCATGCCACGTAACGCTAGTCGCTTGCCAAACTGCCGGCGATAGAAAATGATCGCGACCACGATCGCCGCGATTGCCGAGGAGAATGTCAGAATCGGAATCATGGCCGGCTCGCTATCGGCCAGTGTCCGCGCCATTTGTTCCGCGGAGGTCTGACCTTGAACGACGGCAATCACAATCACGACGGCGGCAATCGCGACGCTGACAGCGATCTGAACGGCCCATAACCCAAACATCCAGAGCACGGCCCAGCCGAAATGCGGATGCGGACGTGCCGGCACCTGCGTTGTATCTTCCGCGCCGTCAGCAATCTCAGCCTCGAAGATAGATGCTTCGGGAGCCTCGTAAGCGGCGTAAACATCGGCGCGCGAGTCGTCGTCGTCGGGCAGTTCGTTCGGTGAATGTGAGGTCATTGGAAACTGGTTTCACGTGAATTGGCAGGCTCGGGCAGGTCAGTCCATTAGGTCTTTCTGGATCGGTTCGTCAATGGCTTGTCCCAATATCGTTCCGCACACGGCAATTCGCCATTTCGGCGGCCGTCCCCAACGAGCTTGTCTCGTTGGAACGAAAGATTTGTGAGTTAGACCCGCACCAGTTCTACGTCGAGACCCCAACGGGCTTGTCCCGTTCGGTGAATGAGATTTGGAGCTGACATCGCCACGCCGGACAACGTTGTGCCGCAAAGTCTCATTCACCCACGAAGCGAGTTCGTGGGGGTCTTAGCTCTCCAAAGTCGTCTTTCTAACCAGCTAATCTTAAGTTCCAACGGGGCAAGCCCGTTGGGGACTGCGAAACGAATCTATCATCACTTCAACGTCCCGACTTTGCCACGCCAAATCACGTTGTCAACGGCTCAGCCGTCACAGCGCTTCGCAGCATTTCGACGGCGTGGGACACCTGTCCGTCATCCACCGCACGGAGAGCCGCAGCAATGGCTTGCATTTGTCGCGGCGTAAAAGGAACCGCGTCACCCGGCACCATTTCGCGGGGCACAAGTCGTGTTACGATCTGCTGCATTAGTTCAGGAACTCCGCTGCCGGTCAACGCACTTGTTGCGAGAAAGTCCGTCTCGGTGCCGGATGCATCGCGCAGGTCACACTTATTGACGACCAGCAGAGCTTTCGGGTACCGCGCCCGGAGTTGCTCTTGCCGCGCGTCCCAGTCGCAAGTTGCATCGAAGACCAGAACCGTCAAATCGGCTTCGGCAAGAAACCTCGTCGCTCGCGAGACCCCTTCCAATTCGATCGCGTCTTCGCTTTCACGGAGCCCGGCGGTGTCGGTAAGTTCCATCGGCCAGCCATCAAAGGCCGTCGGCGCGGAAAGCAAGTCGCGTGTTGTGCCGGGCTCGCCGAATACAATCGACCGTTCGTAGCCGAGCAGACAATTCGTCAAGCTGCTCTTGCCAACATTCGGCGGCCCGGCGAAGACGACTCGCCAGGGCTTCGTCAGGTGCAGACCGATGTGACCTCGTTCCAACAGCATCGCGAGTCGTTGGGCGGCCACGACCGAGTCGCCACTGGTCAGTTCATCGATCGTGAGTTCGATCGCCTGCCGCAGCGCTCCGCGATACTGAGCAAGCAGGATCGCCGCCGTACGTGCGGTACGAGCTTCGGCCAGCGCGAGCCACGCTTCCGCCTCGATGGAGTCACGGCTGTGACGAGTCGCCCAGGCTTCCGGTGATTGTTCGACCGCACCGCCCGTTGCCAGTGCGTTCATAATCGCCCGAGCGGCCGCGAGACCTCCGTGGCAATTCACTTCGAGCGACGTCTCACCCGTCCGACAGACGATGATCTCTTCACCCTTCCCGTCCGCTTGCTCCCAGCGTCCGAAGTTGATTCGACCCAGCGGGAACGAGGTCAGCGGCTTTCCGGCGGCCGGGACGAAGTGCCGCGCGACGTACTCCGTGGCATCAGCTCCTTCGACAGCGATCACCGCCACCGCGCCGCGCCCTGGTGGGGTCAAACGCGTTGCAACGCAGGTGGCACCTGGTTTCTTATGGCTACTTCGCGTCATTCAGACTTGCTTTCGTTGGCGACCGAGTTGCAACTAATGAAACTGTGAACAAACTAA
>JAQBZB010000072.1 GCA_027622275.1 Planctomycetota bacterium
GGGGATTTTGAGTTTTTCTTGCTCAGCTTGCGAAGCAGTCTTCAAGAGTTCGCTTGTTCTGGGACTAGTAGGTGCCTGTTTGACATCGAAGCAGTTTGTCGATGATGATTTGGAGTACACCACGTAATCCGGAAAACCATGCCAAACGAATACTCAAGTTAGTCGATGCCAGTCCCGGCCCGCGCGACGCGGAAGGAGTGTGATGAAATGAAACAAGAATTCCATTTGATCCTCGGAGTCGACGATTTCACGGAGTCCATCGCCGACGCATTGTTTCAGGCTGGCTTCGACGACGCTCAACTGACGAAGCGCGAGGGCCTTCCCTGTATTATCGTCGATGACCGCGAGACGAGCGATCTCGCCGCAACCGTCCGCGCTGCCGTGTCCGAAGCACAAAATGCCGGCGTGTCCGTCGTACGAGTCGAGATTCCTGACGTCGAGCAGATCAATTCCGAGCTTGCATCCACCTCGCCGTGACCACACTCGCAACGAGCCCCGCTGCCGCAGGATTTACTCCAGCTCTTCGTCCTCGGTACGTGCCCTCGCGGAGAAATCGATCTTCGGCTAGATTATGGACAGTGATTGAATCACTTCCGGCCAGATTCAGATTTCCTACCTCGCTGGGCTTGCAAAGCTCTGCCCGCCGAATCCTGAACAGTACCTGACGCGTTCGATCATGTTTTGCAAGTGGCTATGGCAACAAACCGTTGCCGGGTTAGCGCCTCTCGTTCAGTCGATAGCCGAGGCTTGCAGTTTTGTTCGTCCGCGATTTCCCTCCCAGGTAAGGCTTTATTTGAACGATCCAAGGGCTGGATTTGTGTCCGGTTCTTTTGGGGATCACTCTCCCCGTCGGCGACATCTGCGGCAGTCGTCCGTTTAAATGGTCTGCTAAGAAGATTCAGGTACTCTCATGTCATTGTCAGCAGTAGAAGCGGTGTCAGACGAGACGCACACCTCCATTCAAACCTCCGAGGCGGTGCCGATCAACGATGCCGGCTTCCGTTCACTCGGGCTGTGCGATGCCATGGTCGCGACCGTCGAGAGTTTTGGATACTCGACGCCGACGCCGATTCAGACTCAGACAATTCCGTTGTTGCTGGCCGGTCGCGATGTCCTCGGCCAAGCACAAACGGGCACCGGCAAAACAGCAGCTTTCGCCCTGCCGCTGCTGGAACGGATTGATCTATTCAAGAAGCAGACACAGGTACTCGTCCTCACCCCGACTCGCGAGTTGGCGATCCAAGTGGCCGAGGCGTTCGAGAAGTACGCTGGCAGCATGCGGGGCTTGCGTGTCGTACCGATCTATGGCGGACAAGACTATCAAATTCAGTTTCGGCAACTGGTTCGCGGCGCGCACGTCGTCGTTGGCACACCGGGCCGCGTGATGGACCACATGCGCCGCGGCTCGCTGAAGCTGGACGACCTGCAATGCCTCGTGCTCGACGAAGCTGATGAGATGTTGCGCATGGGCTTCGCGGACGATGTCGATTGGGTGCTCACCCAAGCTCCCGAGAAACGGCAAATGGCTTTGTTTTCGGCCACCATTCCGAGACCGATTCGCCAGATCGCTCAGAAGCATCTCAACGACCCTGCTGAAATCACAATCGCGCAAAAGACAGCGACTGCCGACACGGTCAATCAGCGTTACGTCGTTGCCGCGCCTCATCAGAAGCAAGCCGCCTTGGTACGCATCTTGGAGGCGGAGCCCACCGATGGCGTGCTCGTCTTCGTCAAGACGCGGGCCACGACCGAACCGCTCGCCGAGTATCTAGCGCAAGCGGGCCTCAAGACGGCTGCCTTGAATGGTGATATCGCGCAAAAACAGCGCGAAAAGATTGTCGACGGACTGCGGTCAGGCAAGATCGATATTATTGTGGCCACGGACGTGGCCGCTCGCGGTTTGGACGTGCAACGCATCAGCCATGTCATCAACTACGACTTGCCATTCGATAGCGAAGCGTACGTACATCGCATCGGCCGCACGGGTCGCGCCGGCCGCAGTGGCGAAGCGATTCTGTTTGTGCACCCACGAGAACGCCGCTTACTGAAGCGGCTGGAACAGGCGACGCGGCAAGCGATCGAACCGATGGATCTGCCGTCGAATCGGTCGATCAACAAACAACGCGTGGCTCGATTTCACGAGCGGATTACGCAGGGACTGGCTCACAAGGAGATCGAGACGTTCCAGGCGATCGTCGATCACTATCAACGCGAGAACACGGAAGTGACACTGGAGCAGATTGCCGCCTCGCTGGCGCTGCTGGCCAACGAAGGAACGCCGTTGCTGGTCAAGGACGAGTTAAAGCAGACTAGCTTCGCCGCCGATTCAGGTCGCGAACCAAGCGATAACCGGTCAGGTTCCAAGAAACGAGAGTTTCAGAGCGAGCGCCGCTCCGGTGGCCGTCGCAGCGACGCCGGGATGGAGACTTTCCGAATCGAGGTCGGTCGCAACCATCAGGTCCAGCCGGGAAACATTGTCGGCGCGATCGCGAATGAAGCGGGCATCGGCAGCGAGTCGATCGGCAAGATCAAGATCTTCGATCAGTTCAGCACCGTCGATCTTCCGGAAGGCCTGCCGCGCCACGTGCTTGACGACATCGATAACGCCGTGATTGCAGGACGCAAACTTCGCCTCTCGCGGATGGACGATTCACGACCCCGCCCCGCTCGTGCGCAAGACGGCAAACGCCCCTTCAACAAAGCGAAGGCCAAGCCGAAGTATCGCAAGAACCAATCGTCCGAACGGTAACACCTTCCGTTGATTGAAACACGCTCGCGCCAATTAAGATTGACGCGAAACATCTGGCACGATATCTGCCATGGAAGCCGCCGGTTGCTCTCTCGCTTGTCGCATTTTTTTCACGTTTGTCGGAATCGACACACAAGCGGTATATCCCGCCATCGCCAGCAGCAAGGCGAACCCGAGCCCAGCCAAGACGTTCACGGTCGGCGTGTTTCGATCCGCGCCCATGATGTCGGTTCGATTGGTCAGCCACCACAAGGCTCCGGCAACGAGCGGTGCCGCGACAACGGTGACGGCCTGGGCCGCGACGATCGCGAGGAACTTATTGAAACCGGCGTTCAGGATCAGTAGTGCCACGACCATCCCGGTGAGCAGGACAATTGTAGTGAATAGCTTGGGGCCAAAGTCCGACGGTTTGCTGCCCAGGCCTAGTCCGTCCGCGAGGATAAAGCCGCCGATCATCGAGTTGACGAGAAACGACGAGTAGGCCGCCGCGAAGAGGCCCAAGCAGAACAGCGTGTGTCCCCACTCGCCAAACGCCGGCCGCAATCCGGCCGCGACTTGGCTAACATCGCTGAGGGCTTGTCCCCGGAGCGCCGCCGCGGCGGTCGACATCAGCATGATCGTGATCAATCCCATAATCACCGACCCGATTCTCGCGTCGCGCAGCCCATCTTTGAGGTCTTCCTTTCCCCACCCTTTTTGCCGCACAAGATAAGCCTGATTGTAGGCTGCCGTGATAACAAAGGTCGTTCCAACCAGCGCGAGCAACGAGATGTCCAGCAGATCGGCTGGATTCTGGTTCGCGACAACGCTGCCGAGAACTGGCACAAACCCGGCAAAGAACTCTGCCGGATCGGGCTTGGCAAATAGCAAGTTGATCGCAAACGAAAGCAACATCAGCGCGACGAACATCATCATCAGCCGCTCGATCACGCGATAGAGGTCACGGAATCCAAACACAAATGAGATCGCCAAGACGTTGAACAGCACCAAGATGTACTCCACCCGCAAAAATGGAACCTTCGTGATGTACTCGTCATACTCCTTGAATGCGGCGTAAACACCGAGGTTGTTGCCGAACTGAAACGCGGCCGAGATGAAAAACACGCCGACCCCGATCAATGCCGCCAACCAGCGGCCGACACGTTCGGTTAAGAGCGTCGCCGGCGACTGGCTGGCCGCGACGCCGAGGCGGGCTCCGAGCATCATGTAGACCATCATGAACGCCACCGCGAGAACGACGACCCACGACAACGCGAACCCGTTCTTGGCTCCAACCGCTGAACTGGACAAGATGCTTCCGGGCCCGATCACAACGCAGGCTGTGATAATGCCGGGGCCGATGCGTTGATACCAGGGGCGAGAGACGGGGGATGGGGTCTTGGTGGAGGCTTCGTTACTGTCTGGCATGAGATCAAGTGCTCGCAGGTGTTGGGTGGGATAGACGTCTGGACCGGGCGCGTCCTAATCAGGTGCCGATTCTAACGACTCACCACGTCGCGTGCCACGAACGTCACTGCTCTTCTTGTCGACAAGTCGCAACTTGTGTTGCATTTCCTCCCCGTTATGAAACGTCGCGAAGACGTAATTACCTAGTTTCTGCTGGCTCGCGCGATTGGCCCTCGTTTTGCGTTAGGCCCTTGCGGGGCAATGAGCCAGCCGCCGAGGGGGAACTCTAACCGTGGTGAAGACGTCAGAAACAAAAGAATTCCTTGCGACAATCGTGCGGCGTTTCGGCTCTAGGAACGTATCGGTGAACCCCCGTCGTGATTGTTCCGAAGCTGAAAATTGTCCCGGCCATAGCGTTACATCGTGACGGGCAAAGAAGATCCATAACAAACTGCCCGCCGATTTGCTGACAGATTTCGCAGACCTGCGTATTCTGAAAAGTTGAAACTGACCAGCCGTTCATCTTTGGGGAACCGAGGCAACGATGATGCAAAGCGACCGCCACCCTCTTCGCAAAGCTCTTCAACGCATCTTCCGTCGACGCCAGCAGAAGCGCCAACGAGTCTTGCGACACTTTGAGATCATGGAATCGCGTGTCTTGTTGGCCGCTGATCTCCAGGTCGCGTTTCAAGATTCCCCAATGTTGGAGTTACACGGCGAGTACAGTTCGATCGCGACAGCCTCGCCCGTGGCCGAGGGCGAGAGTGCGATCGTCGCCGAGGGGGAAGCCGCGCAGGATTTGGTGGCATTCGCCAAAGCACTCGCTGCGTCGGGAACTCGCTTCTATGGAGCGGCGTGGTGTCCTCACTGCACGGCGACGAAGGAACTCTTCGAGGACGGAGCCGATTTCTTGTCGTTCATCGAAGTGACGAATCTCGATAGCCCCGTCACGCTGAACGCCGTTGGTAGTGGCACCAATACAACCTTGAATCCCAGTGGCGTGCCGATCAACAGCTTCCCGACGTGGGAGTTCCCGGACGGCTCGCGACTGGAAGGCGAACAGACGTTGGCGACGATCTCGCAACGCAGCGGCGTCGCCATTGTGTCCTCCGACCAACCGTTCATCGCGCCGATTGACGATGGCGACATAAACTCCAGCGACGTCGACGCGGATGGCGACGAGATTGTCACGCTGCTGGGCGGTTCGCCATTGCATATCGCACTCGACGGGTACGATCCCGGCGGCGGGCCACTGACCTATACCGTGACGAGCAGCAATCCGAGCGTCGTATCGACGACGTTGCTGCAGAATGATCGCAGCATGGTCATCGACGTGGCTGGCTGGGGCAAGATGAACATCCATCTGTTCGAGCAACTTGCGCCGCGGCCCACATCACGCCTGATCCAGCTGGCCGAATCCGGTGACTACGCCGGCGTTCCCTTTCACCGCATCGTCAACGGTTTCGTCATTCAAGGTGGCGACATCACGAACGGAAATGGAACGGGCGGTTCGACCCTTGGCGATTTCGACGATCAGTACAACGTCAGATTACAGCACAATCGAACGGGCGTCCTGTCGTATGCCAAGTCGGGTGACGACACCAACGACTCGCAGTTTTTCATCACCGAAGTCGCCACGCGCAGCTTGGACGGTAATCATTCGATCGCGGGCATCCTGGTCGAAGGCGACAAGAACCGTGAAGCGATCAGCAACAATTCGACGGCAAATCCCCGCAGCGTTGTCATGAACTCGGTCGACATCATCACGGATACGGAAAACGCCGTCGTGATGTTGTCCGCCGCGGAAGGAGCCAGCGGGTCAGCACAGATCACCGTCACGGCTACGGACGCGAACGGTAACGCCGTCAGCCGGGCCTTCACGGTAAATGTCACACCTGACACGATCGACACGTTTGCCTGGCTTGATGACGTTGCCGATGTCACGGTGGCCGTTGGCCAATCATCAACCAAACAGATCTCGGCAAAGGACGTCGAGAATGCAACTGTTCGCTTCCGCGCGATTACACCCGCCAATTTTACGATTAACTTGCCACTGTCCGCGGTCGCGGCCCAAAGTCAGACGGCAACGGCATCGATGTCCATTACGCCGATTGACGGTTTCGTCGGCACTGAATCGATTACGTTGTTTGCCTACAACCCGCAACATTCCATCGCACAGGTGCGAAACTCGCTCGGACAAGTGATACGCACTGTTGACCTGACTAGCCCAAGCCTGACATTCAATGATTTGCTGGCAATCAGCGCCAGCGTTGACTATCAGACGATCACTGCGGAGTCAGAGTCAAGCTCGACTGGCACGATTACCGGTATCGTCTTTTCCGACACGGATCGCGATGGCGTCCTCGATACCGGAGAAGTCGGGCTAAGTGGATTCGTCGTCTTTAGCGATAGCAACGGCAACGGGCTGAACGATCCAGGCGAAGTAACCGCAACCACGGCACTCGACGGAACGTATTCGTTGGCGCTCTCCGCCGGTCAGCACACGATCCGGCAAGTTGCCGTCGCCAACGTTCTGGAAACGACGACCAACCCGGTCACGCTGGATCTACAGAGCGGCGAGGTGATTACGGACGTGCGATTCGGAACTTTTGAAGTCAAGGCCCCGACTTTAGTCGACTTGCTCGCCGTTACCGACAGCGGCAATGGAACGGACAATATCACGAACTTCAACAACAGTGCCGTTGATCGAGCCCTACAGTTCCAAGTGGGCGGAGTCGTTGACGGAGCCACCGTGCGTCTGTTCTCGGACGGCGTGTTGATCGGGCAAGGAACTGCAAATGGTGGAATCACGATCACCACCAACGGCGCGACGACGCTTGCGAATGGAACCCACTCGATCATTGCGACGCAGGAAGTCGATGGCGTTCAGGGGCCAGCCAGCGCGAGCCTTACCATCACCATCGATGCGACGCCCCCCGGAGCGTTCACGTCGACAGCTCCCACCGGTGCCATTGTCGGCAACGACATCAGCTATGATGCAAACAGTGTCGACGAGGGGAACGGGATTACGTATTCGCTCTCCACTGCTCCGCAAGGAGCGACGATCAATGCCGCGACAGGCTTTCTTTCGTGGGCACCAACGGCCAGTCAACTCGAACAAAATGACTTTGCGATCGTCGCGACCGACGTCGCCGGCAATACGACGCAACAGCAGCTTGCGGTTCGCGTCACAAACCAACCGATTGTTGGGGCTTCGTTCAAGATCACCGCGGATGCAAGCCCCGATTCCGCCGAGATCGGCGAGGTCACGGTCGGCGACACGTTCTTCCTGCACGTCTCGGTGACGGATCTGCGAGACAACGCACGTGGAACATTTGGCTTTTACGAAGACATCACCTTCGACTCGCTTCTGGCCGCGGGACGGAACATCACTTACTCGCCGACGTTCCCAAATGTTCAAGCCGGTTCGATTCTGGGGGGCGAGATCGACGAAGTGGGAGCCGTGAACTTCGATACCAACGGCGTCGGGCCCGGCACATTCCACATCTTCAGCGTTGAATTCAAGGCAACACGGTCGGGCACGTTGAATCTGGTTGGTAACGCCCCAGACGTCGTACCCTCGCATGACGTGTTGGTCCTTGGAATTAACCAAGCGGTTCCTTCCGACGAAATCCTCTTTGGTGCGACACAGCTGACGATCAATCCCAGCTTTGGTGCCAACGACGATATCTTCAACTTTGACGAAGACAGCATCAACATCACGCTCGATGTTTTGGCCAACGATAGTGCGCTGTCGGGATCGACGGCGAATCTCGTCATTACGTCAATTTCGCCACAAGTGACGGGCGTCTCGATTGCGTCCGACGGCAAGAGTTTGCGGTACTCACCCGCCGGAAACTTCAACGGTGAGATCACCTTTGATTACACCGTCAGCGATGGTGTTGACGATCTGACCGCCAACGTCACCGTTCAGATTCACCCGATCAACGATGCACCCGTGGCCGCGAACGACACGGCCGTCATCACCGCGGGCACAAGCAACAACTTCATCAATGTTCTCGGCAACGACACCGACATCGATGGCGACCAGCTTAAAGTCCAGAGCGTCGGGCAGTTGACTGGGAATGGGACGATCTCCGTGGCGTCGAATGGATCGGGGCTCAACTACACACCCGGCACAGGCTTCACCGGTGTGGATACGGCGACCTATACGATCACCGACAACCGCGGAGGCACCGCGCAAGCTACCCTCACCCTGACGGTTACCGGAGCAGGCGGAGATTTATTCACCGTGGATGAAGGCAGTCTCGATAACGTGTTTGATGTGCTTCAGAACGACACCGGAAGTGGTCTGACCATCACCGCCGTCGGCTCGACCTCCCGTGGTGGAATTGTCACGATCATCGAGAGCGGCCAAAAGCTCAACTACTCGCGGCCCGCTAACGACAACTTCTTCGGGGCTGAATCATTTACGTACACCTCGCGGGCGTCGAACGGACAAGTGTCGACTGGCACCGTCATCGTCACCGTCAATAACACGAACGATCCGCCGACGGCCGTTAACGATACGCTCACTGTCACGCAAGGATCGACCGGCAACACGTTGAATGTCCTGGCGAACGACTCGAACGCCCCGGACCCGGTTGGTGAAACGTTGACCGTTGTCTCGGTGGACGGCAGCAGTACTATCGGCTCGTTATCGCTCGTCAATGGAGTCGTTCGATACTCGGCTCCAACCTCTTTTCCAGCGACTGGTCTGGCGACGGGAACCGACACGTTTACTTATACAATTGACGATGGAAGCGGTCTGACGTCGCAAGCGACGGCAACCGTTAACGTTGTCGATTTCATCCCCGGAAGTTTATCGGGCTTCGTGTACGTCGACAGCGACAACGATGGTGTTCGCGATACCGGTGAAGAAGCTTTCGAGGGCGTGACGATCAGCCTGAGCGGAACGAACGACTTTGGTAGTGCGGTGACACGACAAACGACGACCGCCTCCAATGGCGCGTACACTTTTGCCGGCCTGGCGCCGGGCAACTATATGATCAGCGAGACACAACCGACTGGTGTGCGAAACGGTGTGCCGATTGTCGATGGCAAAGACACCATCGGCTCACAGGGCGGCGCGGTCTCGGCGAACGATCAGTTCTCGATTACGCTGACCGAAGGAACGATGGGCATCGACAACAATTTCGCCGAACTATTGGGGCGTACGCTCTCTGGTTTGATTAGAAACCAGAGAGTCGCCGAATTTACCGACATCGAAGTATTCGGTGGCTTGGAACTGCTACTGATCGAAATGGATACGGTCGTGACATCTGGAAGCGGAATTGCTTCCGCATTTTCCACCGGCGGATCGTTCAATTACGACGCGATTGCACCGGGCAGCTACCGGCTGTTTGCACCGACGCCTGCCTTCCTCTTATCGAACGAAGCAAGCGTGTTTACGGCAACGGTTACGGCGGAGGCCGACAGCACGGGCAATCTGGTCGCCATCCGCGGCCGTGAAGCAGCATTCATCTCGCTGCGGGACATCAGCACGGCCTCTCCAACGGAGTTCGCGCATGTCGCGGTCGGTTCGAGCGGACAGGAATGGTACTCATTCGGTCGCGGCTGGGAGGGGTTCACGGACGCCAACTTCAGCCTGACCAATGGCGGAGTGGACCTGCACATCGAAGTCACCGCTGCGACCGGTCAGACATCGGCGACTGACGTCGCCAGGAGTGACCCGCGTCTCCGAGTGCTTGGCCAGAAGAACGGGCTAGACCTCGTACAACTCATGGCCGGAAGTGCCGCATTTGATCTGCAAGTCGTATCGCCAGCCAACGGCAACGGTGCCAGCGGTGAAGGCTCGACCGTTGCCTCGCAAGCCACAATCGCGCCCGCCGTCACGACTGCCAGCGTTACTGTACCAGTCGTGGCCGCGGTAACTTCAACTCCGGTTAGCGGGTCGCCCGAAGGCGAGTCATCGACGAATGCGATCGGTGACGTCCAAGTTTATCAGCCCGTGGTTGGTCGTCCAATTCAAGCTCCAACGCCCATCGAACCCGTCACAACAACGACATCAACCACCGAGTTGCAGATACCGGTGATTCCGTCGCGGTTGCTCGTGACGAACGACGGACAAACGGTCTCGATGACCTCGACGGTTGATCTGAGCTTCACCGACGACAGCGAAAAGACCGATGACGTCACGGACGAGATGCGCGCGGCGTTGCTGGTCGAGGTCGCGGACGAGTACGGTGATCCATTCCGCTACGGTGCATCGAGTGGAAGTGAGTTCGTTCCGCTCGAAGAGGATCTGCACGAAGGCGCGGAGGAGAAGGCGGAGGTTCTACCGGAAGATTTGCTTGACCAGTTGGCCAACGACGTGGCAACGATCTGATCGCGCCGATTATTCATCAGCCGCCACGCGATAGCGAGCGGTTCTCGCGAACTTTGAGAGAACCGCACGCTATCGCGTGGCGGCTGATTTGCGCGCGGTGTGTTAGGCGAGATAGCCGTAACGTGTTTTACAAACGTACGTTTTAAGGAATGCTGACCGGTGCGTGAATAACTCGGGATAGAACGAGCTGGTATCAATCTTCGTAGTCGACCGAATGCACGCGACGCCGGCGCGAGTGCGGAGCACGGACGCGACGGCGGGGCACGTCGCCTTCGACAAAGAAGTAGCCGCCAAGCAGCTTGTAGAATGCCAGGATGATAAACGCACCACCGGTCGCGACGGCCAAGCCAAGCGGGCTGATCGGTGTGACGCGTTGGCCATCATAGAAATACGAGACCACGCCACAGCCGATGACGGTTCCGCCAATTCCCATGAGCAACGTGGCGATGGCACCACCGGGATCACGGCCCGGCATGATGGCCTTGGCCAGCAGGCCGACAATGGTGCCAAACCCGATCCAAACAAGGATGTCGTTCGCCCACTGTTGTACCAATTCGGGAAATTGGATGTTTTCCATGATCGACCTCGCGAGAATCTGGGAGCGCGCAATTCGACGACGCATCTTTATCGCTGTCGTCCCGCGGCGGGGTGCGACTCCAGAAATTTGCCGCCTGCGAACGAATTCCCGATTGTGAGGGTCGTGGCGCCGCTAGCACCAGTTCCGTTCGATCTCGGCAATCTTCTCCAAACGACGAGCGTGCCGGCCGCCCTCGAATTCCGTTTCGAGCCACGCCCGAAGCAGATTGTCGAGGCGGCTTTCACCCAGCAAATCGCCAGATAAGCAGAGGACGTTCACGTCGTTGTGCCGTCGACACATCTCGGCGGTGATCTCGTCGTGGCAAGTCGTTGCTCGGACGCCGGGGAACTTATTCGCCGTGATCGCCATCCCAATTCCAGTTCCACAAATCAGCACGCCGCGATCGGCTTCGCCCGCCGAGACCTTGCGGGCTACAGCGATCGAGATGTCGGGATAGTCACAGCTTTCGGTGCTGTGCGTGCCTTCATCCGTTACGGTATGACCCTGCGAGGCGAGCACTTCGGCCAGCTTGAGCTTCATCGTATAGCCACGGTGGTCACTGCCGATTGCGATCTGCATGCGTTCTATTCCCCGGAATTCGTTCGATGTGATTCTGGTCCTTCGCTGTGGCCGATGTCAGCGATGGGAGTGAAGTCGATCTCGTCAATCCACGTGGCCAGTTGTGCATCGATCTGATCGGCGCAACGGCGGTATCGGTCAATCGGGCCTCCGATGGGATCGCTGACATCGGCTTTATCCCGACAAACCACTTTTGTTCGAGCCGCCGCTTCCGGCCATTGCGCCACAATCGCTTCACGATGCCCTCGCGTCATCGTCAGGATCAAGTCGGCGAAACGCACCAGCCGCTCGCTGAGCGGTTGACTCTCGTGATGGTTGATGTCGATACCGCGTTCCTGCATCACTTGCACCGACTCGGGACTCGCACGTCCACCGGACATCGCCGCGATTCCAGCCGACATGACCATCATATTGCGGTCTTCCAATTCGTCCACTGAGCACTTCAAGTGGTCGGCGATTCGGTGTCGCATCAACGCCTCCGCCATCGGGCTCCGACAGGTGTTTCCCGTGCAGACGAAGACGATCAAATGGCTTGCCAGTCGCTTCAACACTTGATTGTTGATGACGCCAGCTCGCAACAATTCGAGTTTCGACGTACCGACACGAACGACCGACGATGCCTGTCCGAATTTGCAATTCCCGTCATCCAGGATCAAGTCAATGTCGTCTCCGACCTGCGCGACAACATCGGAGACGTTCACCGCGTCGGGATCGCCGGGCCGATTCGCACTTGTCAATACGAGCGGACCCGCCGTCAGTCGCAGAACCGACAACAACGCATCGTGAGCCGGTACTCGCAATCCAACCGATCCATTGGGGACGACCACCTCGCGAACCGATCGCGGCAACTGCCCTAGCAGGCTGTCGGGGTGTTTGCTGTCCAGAACGAGCGTAACAGGTCCAGGCCAGCAACGCCGAGTAAGACGCGCGGCTAATGGCGACAGGTTGGGGACATAGTCCTGTGCGTCGTCAGCACTCTTGATCGCCAACGCAAACGGGTGAGACGCAGAACGCTGCTTGAGATTGGAGAGCCGAGCGACGGCTTGCTCGTTCAAGGCACTGCACGCCAGTCCATAGACCGTCTCGGTGGGGACGGCGACCAGTTTTCCCTCCGCCAGCGCCTGCACCGTGCGATGGATTGCATCGCGCGGATCGTCCGCTGTTCGGAGGTTGATGCTTGCGGCGGCCATCGGGTTAGACGTCTTTGCGCGTTCGGGAAGCCCCTGAGCAACGGCCGCTAGAGCGCGATCCGTCACGAAGGATCCGTTACAGGATAGTTGCTGCAAGAGTCGGTCAGGCCGAAGACCGGTGAACGACTCGACTCACGACGGTACGTTCGCCGTAATCCGTTAATTTACCGAGCGTTGCGCGCGATGGTCAAGTGGCGGGAAAGCGAGGTAGTGGTACAGTTTGACGTATGTGATGGTGGGGCAGGTTTGCAACCTGCCTGATGGAAAGCTCTTTTGGCAGATTGCAAACCTGCCCCACGTCAATCTGTACCACTACCGAGAGCGAGGGGCGTGGTGGAATCGCGGACTCCCTCCACGCCCTGCGTACCGCAGGGCATGCCACACACCACGTCGATGTGGCAACCTGAGACTCTAGTGCATTGTCACAGCTTAATTTGAGGGTAAACCGACTTGAGTTTGCAGCGGGCTTCGTCGATCTTCATTTGCCAGTCTACTCCTCGTTGCGTGCTGTTCACATCGATCGACCAAGCTGCGATTTCATCCTTCAATTCGGCTAACTCACCGATGCGGCGACCGGCAACACACTGCCGTGTTAATGAACTGAGTTCGTTCTCGGCGATATTGAGCCAACTGCCGTGCTTTGGTGTGTGGCAAAACTCGATGCGACGCACCAACGCGCGTGCCTTGGCTGGTTCAAACGCTTCGTAAAATGCTCCTTTCGTGTGCGTGTTGAGATTGTCGCTGACCAAGATCAATTTCTCGCAATCGGCGTAGCGACCCTCCAGAAGATTCGCCATTTCGATCGCCCAATCGACTTTGGTTCGCCTGGGGCGCGCGATCGCTTCCCGCCAACCCGCGAGCGGTTCGGTGAACATGAAGATGCAAGCGGTTCCCGCACGTTCGTATTCGTAATCGACTCGACGTGGGTGGTTCTTTGTTGCGGCAATCGGCTGACGAGTTTCCTTTACCAATTGAACGGGTTGCTCATCCAGGCAAACGACCGGGCGGCTTGCATCGTACGGTTTTTCGTAGGTTTCCAAGACTTCTTCCATGTTTGCCACGAATTCGGCGTCGGCTTCTGGCGGAATCACCCAGTACTCGATCTTTCGATTCGTCAGGCCGTTTTTTTTAGCGTTCGCCGAACGGTTTCATGGCTGATCGAATCAACGATCTCCAACTCGACCACCTTACGTGCCAGCAATCTTAGCGTCCAGTTGGCATAGCCTCTCGGAGGCGGACCCAAACGCGTAGCGATGATCTTTGCTTCTTGCTCGCCATCGAGAAGCTTCTCCGTGGGCGGGGTCTGACGTTTCTTGCGCTCGAGCGTCTGCTCGAAACCGTCCAGAACAAAACCCTGGCGGATATTCTCCACGGTGTTGATCCGGCAAGAGAAGGCATCTGCGATTTTCCGATCGGTCCACGCTGGACCGTCAGCATCAGCCTTCCACAAGATCTGCGCGCGCCTCACCTTTTGGCTCGTGCCTTTGAGTCTCTTGACGATCTCGCGACACGTCTCACGTTCATCGTCCTCTAGCCGAACGATATACTTCTTTTGCATGGGAACCCTCCGTGGTTGCGTTCCCCGCAAAATGGACGAAAATCCAGAATCGACCAACCCCAATTTTTAGCTGTGACAATGCACTAGTAGTCTCTTCTGAGCAGCTTGCCGTCCGCACGATGGCCGAGTTGTTGATAGGTGAGAAGGTCGATGGTTTCGGACAGGAAGCTAACGTGGCCATCGCCGTAGGCGAACTCGCCACCACCGGGATGGTGGCTCCCGAAACCGCCCACCGCGAGCGGGTCGATTGTATCTTCCGCCTCGACCGGCGAGCCGCCCCGGTTTTTTGGTCGACCCGCGTTGAGCGGCGTTCCGGTGTTGCGGAGTGTCGAACGTGTGCCTGACATCCACCCCAAGTCCCGCTGGCGATCTGAGAACTTCTCGGCGATGAAGATCGTCTGCGACGTCCCGTCCGAAATCTGCTCGTAGTCGACGCTTCCGTTAAGAAAGAAGACACCGTTGTTGGTCGTATCGATCGGCTCGTCCAGATCGTGATGAAGGCCCGCATAACTTGTTGCGCTCAGGTCACCGTTGGCCCAACGGTCGGAAGGACAGTCGTGCAAGCTAATCGCGATTTCACGCACAGGTTTGTTCTTGGCGTCATAGACGCCAACGCTGAAGTCAATATGTTGGTACGTGTTCTGCTCTTCCATATAGGGCAGCAACTTACTCAGCCAATTATGGTGATATCCCTGTGCAACATTCACGATCGGTCCACTCTCCGCGATCGTTCCCTGGGGATAAACGCGAAAGGCAGACTCGTAACCCTGCACCGCGATCGCGAGCTGAGTCAGATTGTTCGTGCAGCTCATTCGGCGCGCGGCCTCCCGCGCGGCCTGAACGGCTGGCAGCAACAAGGCGACAAGGATGCCGATAATCGCGATCACGACTAACAATTCAACCAGTGTGAACGCTTCATTTCGTTTGTGTTTCATGACGAGCCTCCTGGGCAGGTAAGATTGGTTGCTTTGAGTTCAGCGTGGTAATTCGCTGGATTGTGCGACGAACAGTTCGCGGTGTTGCACGGTCTTCTTCAACGCATTACTCGGATAGTTTGCTTCGACGAAGATTCGATGTCCTGGCTGTGGTTCGGAAACAGCTTCGACACGCACGACCGCCACGCCGGCGTGTGTTCCGTCGAGATCATCCGGCGACGCTTGCCAAGTCTCGCCTTTGTAACCCGCTTCCGTTGCGAGACGATGTGTCGCGTGTTGCATCGCGGATTCCGCGAGCCAGAACGCTTGTTGCTCTTGCTGGCTGTGACGAACGAGCTGTCGCTGAGCGACGAATGCGTTTACGAGTGCAGCGCCAAGTAGCATCACGACGAGTAACGCGACGAGTACCATCGCGAGGATCATCCCCGTGCTCTTGCGACGGAACGTCGCTCGCCCCGCACGGAGATTCTTTGGGTTGTAACGGATCATGAAGAGGCCTCCGGTGATTCAGCGACCGGCAAGTTCGCCGTCGATACGGCCGCTTTGATGTGTCTCACGCGAGTAGACTGCGTGCGGCTGTCTCGTGACGTCAAGGTCAAGACGATTAACGAAGGGTCGTCCGGCGAGTGCAGTTCCCACTCGGGCACCGCACGGCCGGTGAGAAATGCGTCTTGATGAACAACGGCTTCGCTCTTCCGGACAACTCGGTAAATCCCCTCGTCAGACATGCCATAGTGAATGGCTCGCCCATCGACGGTCAACAGCACCAGCTCGCTGCCACCGTCATTCCGCTCGAGCAAGTTAGCCGAACTCGCGTCATGTGCATCCAGCCGCAAACGCATTGCGAAACGATCGACCGCCTGTTCGCTTTGCAAATCGTCTCGAAGCCGGTGATCCGCACGGTACAGCGTGTAGAGAACAGATGTGATGCATAGCCAGACCAGCGACAACACGGTTAGAACGACCGTCAATTCAAGCAGTGTGAAGCCAGCTCGCTGTCGTTTCATTGATCCGACTCCCCGGTAGGATATCGCCAAGCGGCCACGCGCAGCGGCAATGCGCGTTGACCTGGCCCGGTCAGCCAATCAATTTCGACGCTGATGTGTTTGCCGCTTCCAGCGGGTTCGGAATCAACCGTGATACTCAGGCGCGGCTCTCGAAGGACTGCGTTGCAATCGTCTGACAACGCTAACGTGGCTAAGTTCTCCTTGGTAATGTCGTTCCAGGGACGCGCGGCGATCTCTTCCAGCAAGTTGCCTGCTTCACGAATCGCAATCGACTGTCGGTCGATATCTCGGCGTTGATGCGAGATGAACGCCAATGTCTGGGCGGTTCCAACGATCACTGCGGTTGCCAGGACGATCGCCATGGTGGCTTCGTGTGTGATCGTGCCGCGCTGGAAACTTGTTCGAGCTGGATTGGTAATCTTCATGCGAGCCCTTCGATCATGGCAGCCAGAGGCCACAAAATGCCAACCGTGATAAACAGTACGATCAGCCCTAACAGCAGCAATGCCACGGGAAACGCGATATTCATCCAGGCTCGAATGCGGTAAGCCGCCCGCCGTACGCCACTGTTGGCCATTTCGTCCAACGTCCAATCCAAGTTGCCGGCTCGCTCCGCCGTCTTGAACAAAGCGCTCTCGCTCCGCCGGATCAACCCCGCCGATCGCAGGCTATCACACCAATCGGCACCGCGATCGATGCGGCTCGAAGCGTGTTCCAATCGCATGCGGACTCGATGCTGTGGAAATCGAATGGCGAGCGTGCGGATCACTTCCGCGAGTGGGCGTTGCTGTCGCACCGAGGTCGCCAGCCAACGCAGCACGAGCGCACAATCGGCGGACCACCAGAGGCGATTCAGCACCGGAAGGTTGTTCGGCGAGACGCCCATATACCAGCCAAGGCCATCCGCTATAAACAGCGACCACACCAAAACTAGCGGCAGCAGCAACGGCCAACCACTTGCCAGCGCGTCCGACACAGCAATCAACGCCTCTGTCACCGGCGGCACATCCATGCCGAAGTCTTCGAGTATCCGCTTGAACACCGGAATGATCTTGATCATCAAAAAGGTCATCGCCCCGCCGCTGAACAAGATGACGAACGCGACATAGAACAGGCTCTCCAGCGTCCAGCGCAGGGTCGTTTCGCTCTCGTCGATCTGCCCGGCGGCTTGTCGTAACGCGGCACCAAGAGTTCCGGACTCCTGTCCCAGATCAGCAGCCAGCATGATCGAGGATGGCACAAATGTCTTCGATCGTTTCAGGGCCAGCGACAAAGGAACACCGGCCTCCAGATAGTCGGCCAGCCGCGTGGCGCGTCGCCCAATGCGATCGTTTCGCTCTTCGGCAAACGCTCGAGCCGCCGACTCGAGCGGAATCCCGCGCTCCGCCGCAACGGTCAACGCCCAGAGTAGCGATTGCTGCTCGGCGGCAAAGTACCGCACGACGGTCGAGATGAGTACCACAATCGTCACGATCCAAAGAAACAGTGCGAATACGTGCGACATGAACGCCAGCATGACGAGGAGGCCGACAAGCAGCATCACCCAGCCGACCGTTCGCAGGAGCATAACCACGAGATCATTGCTTGTTGCAGAACGATCGATGCCGCTGGCAGCTACCCACAGCAGCGTCAGGCCCAAGGCGATCAAGGCCAACGGACCTAAGGCGGCAATTGTTGTGTCGAACATAACTTAACTACTAACTTAGACCTTGAATCAGGCTGGTGAGTGGAGTAAACAACGCGATAACAACCATCCCCACGCTACACGCGATAAAAACAAACAAGATCGGCGGCAAGATGGATTGCAGCATCAGCGACCGCACTCGGACGCGCCGGTCGAACAACTCACGTGCCGTCCCGAATGCCTCATGCAATAATCCCACTCGCTCGCCCCAACGAATCAACGGGACCATCGAGACCGGCAGTGGGCGGCTCGTCGCAAGCAACTCAGACAACGATTGCCCTTCTGCGGTGCGTTCTGCCAATTCCTTCGCGATCCGCCCGACGTGCGCATTCTCAATGCCAGCGGCAGACAGCCGTAACGCCTCGGGCAACGCAATCTCGTTCTTCACGAGAACACTCAGCAGACTGCACCATTCGGCGAGTCCCATCCAGTATGCGAGAGGTCCGAAGATTGGCACGCCGACCACGATCCGCGACCAGATCGCGGGAGGTAAGACTATCCGGAGCAGCGCCGCCGACGCGACGCATCCCGCCACGACACTACCGGCCAGCACCACGCCGTACTCTCGCCACCAGATGAGTAGCCGAGTACTGAGCGGGAGCTCCAGGGAAAACTCTTCAAACATCCTGATAAACGTGTCGGAGATGCCAAACAACACAAATAGTATAAGGAGCGAGGCGAGACACGCGACGAACACCGGGTAACCAAAACCTCGCGTGATACTTCTTCGTAATGTGCGAGCCGCTCGCTGGTGTTCCAGCAGTTCGGCGAGTGCCGCTCCCAGCTTTCCCGTCTTCGTCGCCGCGAGGACAAGCCCCGAAATGTGAGGAGGAAAGAGATGCGACGAATTCGAAAGCACTTCTTCGACCGACTGGCCGCTCTCGACTCGGCTTGCGATGTCGTACAGCGCAGCCTCGACGCGACGACTGCCGCACTCTTCGGCGGCCGCGCGAAGTCCCGCGGCTAGCGGAAGCGAGGCATTGGTAAGCTGTGCGAGCCGACTGGTGATTTGTTGCGACTCTTCCGTCGAGAGTGCCGAAGCCCTATCGGCTGGCACGGTCGTCAGTTCGTCGACTTGCAATCCTCGCGACTCAAGAAGTCGGCGCGCCTCGGTTTCGGTTGCCGCCTCGAGTTCACTGGTGACGATCTCACCTTGGCTATCACTTGCTTGGTATCGGTAACGGGGCACTACAGCGGACTCCCCAGTTCAAAGAGCAACTTGCAGATCGGCCGAAAAACGGCCAAAGCTTGTAAGAGCACAACCGATCCGCCCACGACTGAAGTGAGCAAGATCGGGAGATAGACCGTCGCCCAGTTCGTAGCCCGTTCCGCTCGCTGACGATACTGCTGGGCCATTTCAGTAAGTGTCTGCGCCAAACTCTCCGGTTCTCCTCCCATTGCGATCAACCATCCGAGCAAAGGCGGAAACGATTTGAGGTGTTCGTCACCAACGGCAAGCGTCTCGCCTCGTTCAATCTGGCTGGCGAGCGCCTTCGAGCTGCGAGCGACTTTCGAGTCGCCACATGCCGCACCAGCCAATTCGATCGCCTCGTGAAGCGGAACGTGCTGTCGAATCAGCAAGGCGAGAATCTCGGCAAATGCGGCAACCCGTCCATCTCGCAACGAACCGAACGTGGCCGAGCAGCATCTCGACACGCGACTCGTTCCAGTCGTCGAACTCGGCAACGCTGCACGCCCCATCCGATACCACCAGATTGATCCCAGAACCGCTGCCATAATAGGAACCGCGGGGCCCCACCAGCGCACCGTGGCACCCAACGAGACCAAACAATTCAGAAACGGATCGCTCGAAGAGGTTAAGTCTTCGTAAGCACTCAGCGTAATCGGTGCCAACCGCGTCGTAAGGATGACGAATGCGCCGTAGGCAACTAGCACCACGATGATTGGATAGACGAGTGCAAGACCAAACGCCCGGCGCACTTCCGCGACTTGCCGACCGGTTGTCGACATCGATTCGAGGGCGGTCGATAGTCTTCCCGAACGGATTCCAGCTCGTACAACTGCCCGCCAAAGCGGTGGAAAGCGATCCTCATGGTTGGCAAGAATTTGTTCTAAGCTCTCGCCGGCACTGATTCGCTGGCCGAGAAAACTCGCCATGCGTCCCAATCGTCCCGGCATTTCCTGACCCAACGTCACAAGCCCCGCTTCCAACGGGATTCCTGCTCTGACCAACGCCGCCATCTCGTCATTGAGCGCGATCAGCTGCTCCAGAGAAATGGTTTGCACCGAATTGCTGCTTCGATCAGCCAAGAATTCATCTCCAGGACAGGACACGCGCCGGCACGCATTCGTACGACCAACGTACGCGTACGTGGCAAGGCCCGGCAACGTGTTCGTAATAGCTGTGTCTGTGATCCTTAACGACGCAGGGACGCGCAGCGCGCGCAAGATTTCAGAAAAATCTGCGAACCGCAAAGAGTGGGATCTGAGTCACGTGTTAGACGCGGATACCCTTGTCGCGCAGGATCGGCAGCAGCAACCGTTTCAGATTCTCGCCCAGGATCAACCGCTTGTCCCGCTCCGAGATGTTGGCACCTTGGACTTTGGCAAGTTGCGAGGCAAAGCTGCGGCCACCGATGTCGTTGCCATAGATGACTCGTTCGGGGCCAAGTTCGCGGACCGCCATCTAGACGAAACCAGCCGTGGGGTCGGAGCCGCCGATTCCGATGGGAACGTGCTTCTGGGAGCGAATTGCCCGAATGCCGCGTTCCCAATCGCCGCCGGTGTGTCCGCAAATCAGCTTTGCTTTCGGGTGCCGCTTCGCCATCTCGGCAAGCTCCATCGGCGTCGATTCGCCGGGATAGTTGCCGTCCGCCTTCAACCAAGTGTGCTGAAAGATAACGGCATTCAGCTCGGTGGCTCGGCGAATGATGGGATCGATTTGTTCGTCATCACATTTCTTGGCGACCCACAACTTAACACCGACCATCGGCCCGTTGGCGACGCAGCGTTCCAACTCGCCCAGACTCGCTTCGACGTGCTTCGCGCTGAGATAAACGAACCCGAACGCGCGATCGTGCCAATGGCTGATCGCTTGCAGTACCTCATCGTTCTGCTGACGCAGGTCTTCCGGCGAAGGATCCTGGGACCAACGCATACCCATGTAAACGACCAGCCGCTCGACTCCCATGCGGTCGGCATAGCGGAGTAGCTCCGACATGCGTTCTTCGGGCGTGTTCCCCCGGACGCCAGACAGATGGCAGTGCAGATCCCAGATCATTGTTGCTTCTCGCGTTCGATCCGTTCTTCCAGTTTCCTGATCTCGGTCTCATAGACCGTGAGTAGCCGAGCGCGTGTGGCATCGCTGGTAAACTTGCCGAGCACGTTGATCGTTTGTACGCTCTGTTTCATTTCAGCGACCAGCTGTTCGGCGATCTCTTCGCGAAAGATCGATTTGCCACCAACTTCGATATAGATCGGACTGGTGTGCGCGAACAACGGACGTCCGAGTTCATTGACGTTTGCGTCCGGCTTGATTCGCAACGCGACCCAGCCGGGCTCTTCAATCTCTACGCGAAAAGTCTTGTTCGCATGATAGTATCCAGCTTCCTTCTTGGCGACGACGTGATCGACGACCTTGCCGTTGTAGATCATTTCGAGCTGTCCAAAATCGACGCGTCCCATTGCCTTGCCCATGAAGCTCACACGATTCGCCGCGGGGAGTGTCAATGTATCACCGAGTCCGCCGCGTTCGGCTTCTAGTTCTAGCAATGGTCCGTTCGTAATGAAAGAGCGGCCGTCGCGAAGCTCCTTTAGCCAACTGGCACTCGTCAAGTCTTCGTGCAACGGGACGTAAACACGCGAAAAGTCGTACATAAACCAATCGGTGCCCGTCGAAAACGGAACCTTCAGCCCAAGATTCAAATAGCGGTAGAACGTATCTTCGTAGGTGCCGTGCGTACCACCGTCGTAGATGTTCTGGGCATCGATCAACCCCGCCATCCAATTCGGGATGTCCTCGAAGCCGAAAGTATTGTGGCACCAAATCACGGTCGCTTGGTCTTCGTGCGCGGCACGAATTCCGTTTTGTAGCGGCGTGTCATCGGTCCCCTCGCCCATAATGCCAGGTCCGAGGCTGACCGGTTTGATCAGCTGCTCCAGGTTGAGCAACATGACATGGCCGTAGCCCTGATCGCCGCGCCCAAAGTTGTGGCGATGCTCCTCGCCATTGTCGAACAGGATGCCGTGCTGCGACAGCCGGTGCAAGCTGCCGCCGGTGAAGCTGTCCGCGACAATTTGATTCGAGATGTAGTGTCGCTCGTCCGGCACGCGGCGCAGGTACGACAAGTAAACAAGTTCGATCGCGTCACTCCGCGGAACAACGGACAGGTAACGCAGCGCTTCCTCATGAGTCAGCTTCATCAGGTGCAGATGCGTGTTGCCGCCTCGCAGGCCGCGGAAATGAGTGTCGTAGAAATTCTTCAACGAGAGCTTCACCGAGGCTTCGGCCTGTCCGGTCAGATCGATCTCGGTCGCGGCCAGTTCCGTGTCGAGTCCGCGAATCGCTTCGATGCGAAGTTTCATCGGTGGAACGGAAACGGTTGCCGAAGCGTCGAGCGAGTACCAATTCAGATTGCGATGGATTTCGCCCTTCAGCGGGATCGTTTTGCCTGACTTCGGGTTGACGATCCTCACGACGGCCGGCACCGATTGATCGTTACCCGCCACAACTACCTCGATGCGCAACTCGCAGCGGTCTTTCGGCAGATCGTTCACATCTTCCGCGTTGGCTGCCGTGTCCGCTTGAGCGACTTGTCGAGCTTGCGCGAAAGCCTGTCGCGTCGTTTCGTGGCTTGTTGAACGATTCGGAACGACAAAAACTAGCAATACGGCACATGCGAAGGAAAGCGTTCGAGTCAGCGATTCACGAGGACTATTCATGGCATCTCTCACTGGCAAAGCGTTTCACAAAGCTACTGCCGCAATTGGAGCGGTCGACGACGACGCTGGCAATCACTCGCATTGATGAATTGCTTGCTCGGGAGCCAACAGCCGCCGCTTCATGTTAATTCCGTCGGGAGCCGAAAAGCCGCCGATTGCTCCGCCAGCGGCGACGACGCGATGGCACGGAACGATCAGCGGAAACCGGTTCGTCGCCATCACTCGTCCCACGGCTCGTGCGGCTCCCGGATGTCCAGCTGCCGCGGCGAGCCCCGCGTAGCTCAAGGTTTCGCCAGGGGGAATTCGACGGCAACGTTCGACGACCGCCTGCTGAAACGGTGTCATCTCCGTCATGAATAATGGGACGTCAAGGAAATCATCATGTCGCTCCCCGGCGGCAAACGCTTGCAGCCGCTTGACCAACTTCTTCATCGCAAGAGTGGCATCGGCGGGATCGTGGTCAATTGCCAAGTAGGCGATGGCGGCTTGCGGTGACGAATGTCCGAAAGTGAGGTGAATCAACAGCCCGTCGAGCCAACTGGCAGCCATCCACCCGAGGTCCGATTCAAAGGTTGTGAAGAGGCTCCCTCGGCGGCATGGGGTCCTAGCAATCGAGCGTCTTCGTGCGTAGGATGGAGAAGTCATGGCAAGTTGCCTCCACATCAGATGTTACGTGCCAGGAGCTGGCCACTTTGACAGGCTTCCGCAAGTCATTTTATACTGAGGCCCGCATCATACAACTCGTCGGCACTCTCGTCTCAGGCACTCAGGTGTTGGACATTTTGAGCCGGCGGCCCTTCGATCCTCCGTTCAAGGAGTTCTTCGGATGCAGAATTACGACGCGTTCAGCGACGATTATTACGTCAACATGACGTTGAATACCGAAATGGATCTGCCACAGAGCCGTGAGACGGTGCTGCATTTCTTTGAGCAAATGAGAAAGCAGTATCCGGCCATGCGGAATTTTTACAACCGGGACCGCGGCGAGTTCGTCCTGGAGGAAGACAAAGATCAAGGCAACTATCGCTGGGTGGCCGTGGAGAGTCGGCGTGTCTGCTCTGGGCAGGTGAATCCGTCGTCGATCGAGGACGTTTTGCGTCAGCACGCGATGGTTCTCGACCAAGCTCCCTACGCCTTGTCGATCAGCGCAATCGACTGCGAATCGTTAAATGTCATGTTCGGCTTCGACTTCACGTACTGCGGCAACCACAACGAGCTGCTTGTCGAAGCGTTGGGAACGATCCCGGCGTTTGAGCGGTTCGCCGATATTCCTGGTGCGACCGTGATCTGTAACGAGCCGTCGATTCAATTCGCGCTCGATGCTGAGTGCCGGACGCAATGCCGGCTGAGCCTCGAAACGCGGACGACCGCCTACCATGTTCGAACGGGAGATTATCCTGAGGAGCAGATCAGCGTTTATCTGACCGCGCGCCGCTACGGGAGTCTCGAACCAGGCGAAAGTTTCGAGGCCGCGATGCTACGCTTGGCCCAAGTTTGCCAAGAGATTGTCGACGGATACGTGATCGATCAAGTTCTTCGACCGCTTCAACAAGCGATCGCGATCAAGTAGCGTAATCACTTCCGTTTGTCGCGCCATCCTCGCGGAGGAAGTTGGCGTCAAGATCAGCCTGGACTTCTCAGCCTGTGACTAGTTACGAGCGTCGTCGTCCACCTCCACCACCACCACCGCTGCGTGGACCTCGCGACTTGGAACGGCCGGCGAGATTTGCTTGCACGATGACATCGATGGCTTCCGCCCAAGATGGCAGCTTACGATGGGCCAGCTCGGCGCGAGATTCGTCGTCGTCGTCGTCGCCATCGTCATCCGCATCAGAGTCGCCACTTTTGGCAGTCACTCGGTCGTCGCTCTCTGGTTTCACTCCACTTCGCCGCCGCCGTCGTCCGCGCCGAGGGCGCTCTTGCTCGGCATCTTCATCACCTTCCGCGGCGGCATCCTCGCCAGTGCCGAGTTCGCCGTCCGCTGTCGTGTCTGTCTCTTCACCAGCCGCTTCACTGCTCGGTCGTCGGCCACGTCCGCGTCGTGAACGTCTTGGACGCTCCTCTTCCTTTTCTTCGTCCTCGTCGGCTTCGGCGGCGGGCGCGTCGTCGAGAAAATCGATGTCACTCTCGTCAGTCGTTGTTTCATCCTCACTGACGGTTTCCGGCGGGCGACGGCGCCCACGTCGACGCTTCTTGCGCCGTGGTCGCTCCTCCGATTCTTCGTCGCCTTCGGACGATTCATCAGGCGCTTCGGAAGCCACAACTTCGTCGCTCGGTCCCTCCTCTGCCTCGCCGTCGGCAGATCGCTGCCTTCCTCGCCGTCGGCGACGACGAGGACGCTCTTCTTCTTCGTCGCTGTCGGCTTGAATAATCGTCGTCGGCTCGGCTTCCCTATGCGGCGCATCGTCAATCTGTGCCAGTTCGTCACCTCCCTCAGGTGTTTGCGTCGCTTCTGGTTCACGAGGGCGGCGACGGCGGCCACCACGTCGTCGACGATGTCTCGGTCGCTCCTCGTCCTCTTCGTCCTCGACGACAGCTGACGCTACGACATCGATCACATTCTCGGAACTCATCACCAGCGGGTCGGATTCTTCGTACGGTTCTTCTGGGATGGCAGCCTCCGGCACAGAGTCGGGGTCCGCAACCATCGAATCGCTGGCAACAGGGACCGCATCGGACGCTTCGACCGCCCCGTCCTCGACCGTCTCCTCTGCTGCTTCCATGGGCGATTCGAGACCCAAAACGCCGAGCAGGCTGCTCCAGTGGCTTTTCTTTCGCGGCTCGGGAGCTGGAATTACTGGCTTCTCCCGAGTCACCAGTGGTGCCGGCACGGGCTCTGCCTGCTTCATGGGCTCTTGGACTTTCACGGGCTCTTGGGCTTGCGCTGGCTGAGGGGCTTGTACGACGTCCGCGTCCGGCGGTTGGTCGGGTTCGACTTCGGCACCCAGCGACGCCGCGAGAGACTTCCAGTGACTTTTGGGGTCCGAGTTCGGCATATCTTACACTCTACATCTGTGTTGAATTTTGGAAGGCGACGTTCCTGGCGGGGATGTCGCGGGTGAAGGGCAAGACGCCGCCTGTAGCCCACCGAGTATAGCCGCCAGGTGGCTGGCTGTGAAGTCCTTTGGTCACCGGGGGTTAGGACGGCCTATCGGTGATCGCCACAAGATTTGTTGGCGAGGCTATCTTCGGCTAGGGGAGTAATTGTGCGATGATTTCGTCGAGCGTGTCCGGGCCATCTCCGGCATTACCGTCAGCCCAGAATCGATTAATCAGTGCGAGAAGCTCGTCCTCGGCAAGATCGCCAAGTAACGAACCGCTTGGGGCAGTGGGCACATCGATCGGACCAGGAGGATTATCAATGCTGACGAAGAGGTCGACAGATGCTCCCGTGCCGGTCACTTCGCGATAGCCGGTGTCGGTGCCGCCGTCGCCGATCAGGCGGTCCCGCCCCGTGCCACCCGACAAGATGTCGTCCCCGTTTTGACCTCGGATCAATGGATCGTCCCCTTCGCCACCGGAAAGCAGGTCGTTGCCGTCGCCGCCAAAGATACGATCGCCTCCAGCGCGCCCATGGATGTAGTCGTTACCTTCGTCTCCGTACAAGACGTCGTTTTCCCGTCCTCCGACGATGAAATCGCTGCCAGCTCTTCCGAAGATCGTGGCCCGTCCTCCGCCGGCGCGGATGACGTCGTCCCCACTGCCTCCGTCGAGCGACGAGTCCTGAATGATTTCGGCACCCACACGAATGATGTCGTTGCCGTTGCCGCCGAAGATCTGAATTCCCGCGATGATCGGGTCGTTATAGCTCGCGTTGATAATCGCCGCGTTATACTTCACGCCATTGAATTTGCTGACGAGATTCGTGCCGTTGTTAAAGTCCGCCATGCTCCCTGCGTACGATCCCACGAAAATCGATTTCGCGTCCGAGTTGCTGCCACCAGCGGCTGGATCGTCTCGAACGAAAATCGAATCCGCACAGTTAGTGCCCTGGATGATCAAGTTTCTCGCGGTGTCCACGAAAACCGAATTCGCGACAAGGAGCGTTGGGTTGGTAGCGTTTAACACATTGGCAATCGAAAACATCTTCCCCACGTCGCTGGCCGTGAGCACAAGATCGACGCGAGCGCGATTAGTGCCGGAGCTGCGGCTTGCAAAGCTGATCCCCGTCACTTTCACGAGGTTCACACTCAGTCCTTGGACCGCCGTGGTGCTGGTCACATTAAACGAAACGCCGACATCTCCAAGGACTTCGATGGTTAGAATGCCGGCCCGCGTGGCGGTGATCATCTGGCCGAGGATAGCGGAAGTTTCGAAGCGATTGTCACTGCAACGGGCATTCACGAATGGTCCAGTCGGCGTCGCGGCGCTGTCCGTGTCGACGTTGACGGTTGTTCCCGAATAGACCACCGTTACGACACCGTTGGGTGACGTTTGATACCAGCCGGCGGAAGGAACTTCACGAATATAATACGTGCCATTGGCGAGGGCCGCGCCAAAATTGTAATGCCCGTCCGCACCGGTCACGACGGTTTGCACCAAGCTGTCAACGCCCGTCTGGCTCGGGGCAAACGGAGATGCGGGATTAAAGACTCCGAACGGAGCGGCGTCGTCGCGGAACAGCTCAAACGTGACACCGGCAATCGGCGCACTCAGCGCATCCGTCTTGGTGCCGAAGATGTCTACGCTGTCGTCATTGTTGATTGTCGAGGACGCCGTCGCCGTTCCTAAAGAGGCTCCCGCTGACGGATTCGAGAGTGTGACGACGAATTGTTCGTCCGCTTCGATCGAACCGTCGCCATTGACCAAGATATCGAGATCCACCATCGATTCGCCGATCCCGAAGTTGACGTTTCCGGTCGGGAGTGTACCGCCAACAAAGTCATTACCGTCGGCAGGGTTCGTGACTCCACCGCTCACTGTGTAAGCGACGCTGGCCGTTGCACTAGTATCGCCGGTGCGGGAAACCTGGAAAGTAAACGTGGTCATGGCTCCACCATTTCCCTCGGCGAGGGGCGATGCCGACGCGATGGAAATGACCGGAATGAGGTCATCGTTCACAATGGTCCCGTCGTCAGCACCCATGCTGCCGATCTCGGCATTGCCATTCTGCACATTCGACAAGGTAACGGTAAAGCCTTCGTCCGGCTCCCCCGCCATGTCGCCAGTGACGAGAATCGTGACCAGCACCGTCATATCATTGGCGGCAAAATTTGCCGTCCCCGACGGGAACGTGCCACCGAAATCAGCCGTGTTCGCTGGATCACCCCCAGACCCCGTGACAGCGTAATCGACGTCCACACTGCCGCTGACATCGCCGGATCTCGTGATGGTGAAGGTGAAGCTCGTGTTTCCAACGTCACCTTCCGCCTTGTTGGCGTCCGTTGCCGCAATGTCCAGGTCGGCATCGTCGTTAATGATCGTTCCGGTCGCCGGACCGGAAATCGTTGCTCCGCTGGGATTGCTGAGCATCACCTCGAACGTTTCATCCAGCTCGACGTCGCTGTCGCCCGAGATCAGGACGGTGATCGGCCGTGAAGTGACATCTCCATCGGCCCAAGTGAGCATTCCGCTCGGTGCCGCACCACTGAAATCGGCGGCATTTGCCGGGTTCGCCCCGCTGCCGGGAACTACCGAATAGTCCGCCGAAACCGCCCCGACGCCGCCGCTTCGATTGACCGTAAACTGAAACGCCGTCGGACTTCCCGTCCCTTCCGGTTTATTCGCGTCGACGGCGACGACAACAAGATTTACCGAATCGTCATTTCGAATCGTGCCGTTCGCCGTCCCCGTGACAATCGTGCCGACGGACGGATTCAGCAACGTCACGGTGAATTGATCGTTTGCCTCCGCCAGCGTATCGCCGACAACATTGATGGTGACGGTTTGAGTAGTCTCGTTGGCGGCGAAGTTCACGGTGCCCGATGGAAAACCGCCGACGAAATCAGCGGCATCAGCCTCGGGCGCGGTTCCGCTGCCCGCCACGACATAGTCCACCGAGGACGCGCTGTTGATGGCTGTTCGGGTGACCTCAAACGTGAACGGAGTGGGGGTCGCGGTCCCTCCGTTACCCTCCGACTTGTCCGCGTCCATCACCAAGATGTTGAACTCGACGTCGTCGTTGCGAATCGTCCCCAACGCGGAACCAACGGCGATCGCAGCTCCGACGGAGGGATTGCTCAACGTGACGGTGAAAGTTTCGTCCGGCTCGACGACCGTATCTCCCTTGACCAGAACGGTGATCGGCATCGAACTATCGCCGACCCCGAATGAGACCATCCCGGTTGTGGGCGCGGTGAAGTCTGCGGCATCGGCCAGGCCGCTAAACGTGACTGCGTAATCCACCGTCGCCGTGCCGCTTGTGTCTCCCAACCGAGTGACCGTGAACGTGAAAGACTTGTTACCGCTGTCGCCCTCGGCTTGGTCCGCGCTGGTGTCCGCAGTGATCGAGAGTCCCGAATCGTCGTTCAGAATCGTGCCGGTTCCTTGAGCCGTCCCGAGCACCGCCGGTCCCGTAACGCCGGACAGGTTAACGAAGAACGTCTCGTCCGGTTCCGGGGTCAGGTCCCCGACGACCTGTATGACGATGTTCTTGGTCGTTTCTGACGCGGCCGACAAGAACGTCAGTGAACCAATTGTCACCTTGGCATAGTCCGACGGCTCGGTCGCGGAGTCGTCTTGCGTCGAGTAACTCAACGAGATGTCACGGTTGCTGGCCGCGTCGAGTGTCACGGTGAACGAAAAGTTCGTGGTACCGTTATTGCCTTCGGCCAGGGAACGATTGCCAATCGAGATCGTGTTTTGCAAGAGAGTGACTTGAGAGTCTTCGACTTCGCCATCGGGCGCGGAGCCAAGCGGTTTCAGGCCGCTCACCGAACTGAGCCGAAAGCGTGCGTAACTGGTGCCGGCGGCAACCGAATCGGGAACCGCGAAGGTCAGACTGTTGGTTCCAGCAACGACGGCTCGGTCCGCGAAGATCCTCTCGGTTCCGTCAAAGCTTCCGCTGCCATCGAAGTCCACCCAAGCGTTCAGCGTGCCAGCACCGGAGGCAACAACATCCACCGTCGCATCCGTGCCCTGAATGATGGGGCTTGTGAACGAGACACCATCTTCGTCATCGAGCCCGCCGACGGGCGTCGTATCGTCGCCGTCCGCGGACGAATCAAACCCGTCCGACTCGGCATCGATTTCGCTCCCCAGACGCAACGTACCAAGCGTGTGGCGTGGACCATCGCTGGCCAGCAAGGTGAGGTAAGAATCCGGCGCGTCGCCGAAGTCGGCTTCGACAGTCGCGAAGTCGATATGGTCCATGTTCAGATTGTCTGCGCCCACGGTGATCAAGTAGGCGAAGTTCTCGGAGGCGGTCGGATAGACTGTGTGGAACCCAGGCTGAGGCGTGATGTACACGCGGTGCATTCCGAACGGAACATTCGCGAATTCGTAGAAGCCTTGGGCATTCGTGGTGGCCATCAAATCAGTGGTCGCCCCGCCGTCGCCATTAACGTCGAGACTCACATCGAAGCCCGGCAAGATGCTTTCGTTCGAGTCACGAAGCGTGTCTTGGTTGTCGTCGCGAAAGACGTAACCGGTGATTCGTCCTTGAGCGGCATCGACCAAGCTGATGTCGAGATCGTAGCGGTTCACTTGCCCAAAGCTGCCGCTGTAGACTTCGGCGTAATAGACTTGACTGCTGGTGGCGTCGAACGAGGCGATATCGACGTTGCCCGCTGTTCCATTGCTGGTCGCAATAATCCGGCCGCCAGCGTCGCGGACGCGAACACCCAAGTTCGTCGGTTCGTTGCCGGTGGGGCCGAACGGAAATCCTGTCCCTTCGGGCATCGTAATCCGCACACTTACCTTGCCATCAGCTCCGGCAGTAAACTCGTAGAAGTCGCGATCCGGCTGCGTGATCGTTCCCGATGTCATCGCTCCCGCCGCCGTATCAACGCCGCCAAGATCTTCAGCGTTGTTGATCGAGTTGTTGTTGCCACCCCCGCTGTCCGACGCTTCCGTATTCCAAATCCGAAGATCGTAGTTGGCGTCGTCGTCGCCAGCGTCGCCGGAGACCCGGACATAGAACTTCTCGTCGGCTGTTGCACTAAAAGCACCCGTGTAGGTTTGCCCCACGGGCAATGTATTCGCGAGACCGATCGTGTCGTCCACGTCAGCCGGATTCACTCGAAACACGCGAACATCAAGATTGTCCGCGCCAGCATCTGCTTGGGGATCCCCGCCTCGATTTATGGCGGCCACATTGATTGCGCCAGCGACCGTTGCGGTAAACGTGTAGTAGTCGGCATCGTCATTGATCGCGGTCGTCATCGTCAAGCTATCGACAACACCGGTGGTCAACCCCGGATGAATTACTTTTTGTGCTGCCGTGAGATCGTTCGCGAACGTCCCGGGGAGAGGCGTATCGTTGTTTGGTTCCACTTCCGGGAACATCAACGACAAGTTCAATCGTTCCTCCAGCGACTCGAACAAGTACGCCCGCTTGTTCAGACGAGAACGCGGATGGTGAGTCTTCTTGCGCCTGGGTTTTCGAATAGACGAGTTGGCGGCGAACGACATTATCGAATCTCCGTGAGATAAGAACAGCAACCGAAGTTGGTATTTTTGACCCAGATTACCCTATTTGCAGGTAGGACAGATAATTTCAATGCTCGCGACCATAAAGTCAATTGTCTTTGTAGCATAAAACCCAGAAAAAACCGGGCTGAATGGTTTTTCAGCAATTTTTCTCATCAAGAAATGCTCCGCCGCCGGGACGCGACGGCGCATCGGTTGCTGATCAATCTATGAATTGGTCAGGACGCTTTGCAAAGGCTCTCCGAACAGCCGGTCGAGGGCGAGTGCTTCGAGCAGCGACTCCATCTCAGCAGCGGTTCCAACGCTTTCGAGCGGTGTGGCCAGGGATTGTGGCACTGCTGGGGGCTTGAAGACTCGACCCCAGCCAACCAACACTTTATCGCTCATTTGCACGCTACGTCTGCCTTCTCGCTTGGCATCAGCGACTGGGCGAGCGGAAGGTAGTTCCGGAGAGCGCGATTCGACGCCGATGACACCCAGGAAGCCTTCCCCTTCTGGATTGGCCCCGTTCAGAAAATTGATGATCTGAAGGGCGTCGACGGGCGAAACAAAGTTGTCGCCGTTCACGTCAAAAAACGGAGGCGGAGCGTTTGTACTCGTCGGAAACTGCAGGGCATGAGCACCAAAGGAGTTGAGTTCGTTGATGATCTGGAGTACGTCGATCGGCGCGACGAACGTATCATCATTGACATCGAGGAAGTTGCTCGAGTTTTGCCATGGGATTCCAGCGACCAAGCCAGCATCAAGCGAGAGATCGCTCGAATCGTCGAGAACGATTTGGGCGGACGCGGTGATCGTATCAAAGTCGCTGTCGATCGTTGCATCATCGCCGACCAACGGTTCGGTTGGTACGAAACCGGCGGGCGAAAGCAGCGAAATCGTGTAATTGCCTGGGAGGACCGCACTAAACAAGTAGGCACCTACGCCATTTGTCAGCGTCTGCCGGGTGATTGCCGCGCCGCCGAGTTGCTCGCTTCCCGTGAGTGTCATCAGGATCAGCTCGATTCCTGCCTCGCCATTGTCTTGAAGACCATCGCGGTTGTCATCACTCCAAACAAAGTCGCCGAGCAGTCGCGGTGTCGCTGCGGTCAGCGAGCCGAGCGGAATGAGCGTCACGCTGCCCAGCACGGTCGTGCCAGCTCCGGAATTCGTCGCATCGATTTCTTCGCTCGCGGTGGCCGCATCGCCTTCGATGACGAGTGAACCGCCCTGCTGTTGAAGGTGATACGCTCCGGCTATCCCAGCGACGAGTTGGTTCCCCGAGATAACGGCTTGAATGCTGTTCGTGGCACTCGCGTCCGCGTTCCGAATGACAAGTGCGGCATCGCCCCCGATTGAGTTCGTGCCGGTGAAAAAGTTATCGACGACCGCCAACGTCGCATCGACCGCATTGCCGGGTGAGAGGACGAGCCCGTTGCCACTGATCGTATCGAAATCATTGCTTACGAACGAAGCAACCAAATCGCCGGTTGCGGTGGGCCCCGTCATAAAACGGACGCCCGCATCAGTCGCCGCGTCGCCAATGCCAAGGAGTAGATTCTCTTCCAGAACAGCCGCGAGCTGGGCGGCATCGTTGACGACCACTCGCATTCCATCGTTTGCCGTGTCCAAAATCGAATTGTTGACAGCACCGAAGGCGATACTCGAATTGCCTGCGACGGTCAGCAGAAACGCCGCGTCGCCGCCGAGTTGCGAGACAACCGTTCGCGTCCAGCGAGTTTGGACTTCGGCTTGTCCCGTCACTTGCAAGTCGATCCCGCGTCCGCCAAGGTTTTCCAAGGTATTACGATCAAGCGAGAGATCGAGCCTCGCGTTACCGCTGACCGATCCCACGATGCCGTTCTGTGTGGTCGCCAAGAAACTGGAATCACCGCGAACGACGTTCTCGGCAACCAGCAGCAAAGCTTCGGTTCCATCGTTCTGTTCCACCCGAATGGCCGTCCCGAAGACGTCGGTCATCTGGTTGTCGCTGACGACACCGATGCCGTCTATATCGCGAACGAGAATCGCGTTCGTCCCATCGGTCGTCCCGGTCCTCAGGAACTGATTCTTCCGCACGGCGACGTCACCAGCAATCTTGTCGAACGACAAAGCTGTCGCAGCAATGTTTTGGAACGTCATCTCCCGTACAACAATCGCCCCCGTAATGTTTGACAGTACGATGCCGTGCGACGCGGAATCATCGGTCGGCGATTCGACCGCAAAACCTTCGATGGTGAGTTCGCCCGTGATGTCGGCGGTGTTGGAGATTGCTGATCCGGAGGGGGCTCGCAGGATGGTGTTTGAGGACTCGCCGCGGAGGATCAAATCCGTCGGTAGGCCTCCCACCGCGCTCCCCATCCGGCTCAGGTCGAGAGCTTCGTCGTAAATGCCATTCGCGATTTCAACGACGTCGTCGCGACGCGCGTTGTCGATCGCCAATTGAATCGTCTGAAACATCCCGGATGGGCCGACCGTCAGCACGGCCAGGAGAGCCCGGTCTTCGAGATGTTCAAGACGGAGTAGGCGGCAACGCCTGGAATGCCGAATTGCCGATCGCTGGTTCAAATTGCTCATAAATCTGGTCCTTGGAGCGCCGAGCCGAGCCGGCCGCCCCAATCGCCTTATCGATCGCGATGCGCCGCTCCGGGTGACATGCGCCAAATTCATGGTAGTTGTTCCCGAAGTAAACACAAGAAAATGTCGCTTCGACGACAATTCCGGGGAGGCAAGTAGGCGGAACAAGGCTCGGGGCGGTTCCGGCATGAGCCAAATGTCGAGCCGCCGCCACTCGCCTTAGAAAGTGATTATCAACAACTTCCCGATTTGAGTTTTGGGAGGGCGAGGCTCCCGCCGAGCCATCCGGGGAAAG
>JAQBZB010000430.1 GCA_027622275.1 Planctomycetota bacterium
ACGGAAAGCCCAGATCCTGATTGCCGTAGTTGAACGGAATCATGCACTCGACAGCCGGCGCGTTGACCAGTTCCGGTGTGATCCGTCGAGCAGGTTCCGCGGGAGACCATTGCCGCAGGTCGTCGCTGTAACTGAACGCCGGATACGAATGCCCGCCGGAGCGAACGTACGCCATCCAGCGGTTGTTTCGGTGATCGGGAACGACCAGCAATCGATCGCCGCCTCCGCTCGGAAGTGTCTCCAGTCGTTCCAGAGGTTGTTCCCAGCGCAGTCCGTCGGGACTGTACGTGATGTATTCACCCCGCGCGGCGGCATAACGGTCCATCATCTCCTTGGGTCGACCGAGTGAACCGCTCACAGCATGGTTGTCCCAGTAATGGACCGACTCCCAATGGGCGACCATCTTGTAGCGACGATCGGGGTTGGGTTCGCGGTCGTCACGGAGAATGGTGTAGCCGTCAAAGTTGGTGAGTGCTCCTTTAGTCTGCTCCGAGGCCCGCTGGCCGGTCAGGATCACGTTGTTGTCCTTGTTACCGCGATAGGCGATCAATCCGACTTTCGGTTTCCGCCACGTGATCCCGTCGTCCGACTCGGCGTACTTGCCCGGCATCCACTCGTCGTCCGGGAGATCAGCATCCGAACGGGGGCGAAAAGTGAAATCGTCGCCGCGTCCCCAGACACCCGCGGCGGCCATCTCGTGGGGACCGGCGCCGTTGTGCCCCATCGTCGCCGTGCAGTACCACAAACGGAACTTCCCGTCCGCTTCGCGAATCACGTTGCCCCAGGCACAATCCGTCTCCGTCTTCGGATCATCGGGTGCGATGATGGGTTGATCGAGCGGCTGAGCCTGGTTATAGACTCGCGTCACTCCCTGCTGCTTCTCGATCCAATGGTCATCAACGAAGAGATACAGGTTGGCGTCGTGTGTGGTTCGCGGAATGTCGACGACCACGCCCAGATTGTTGCCGTTGGCTCTCTCAGTTGGGTTGAACTGCTCAGCGGAGAGCATTTGGGCATTCGCGCCGTTCCCGACCGGGCGATTGAGGAGTCGGCACTTGTCGGCATCACCGGATTCAACATCCCACCAGGCCAGCGAGGTGGAGCCACCGCCGTCCATATTGATCCCGCGATGCGCGCCGAAGTATTTCAACCACTTGCCGAGTTCCTGAGTTGTCGCGCCGCGGCTGTTGGGCTGTCTCCCGTCGATCGCGACAAGCACGAGGTAACGATGATCCTCGCTCAGTCCCAGCCCGGTCCGAGGATGGAGATCGGTGCCGCCGTCAATCGGCTGGCCATTGTCCAGGCAGACCGCGAAACCACTCACGGCGGTTCGCACGTTCGCGAGGTCGGTATCGGGAGTCGTCGCGGCGATGCGCAAGGCTCCGGTCTTCAGCTCCAGCAACGAAGGAGAACCGGCTCCGCGCGAAACCACGGCGCCATCCGAAACCGCCAATCCCTGCAGATCGGTCGGTGTACTTTGATCGTAAGGCGCCGGCCACGGCGAGAATGCGTCGGCATTCAAGGCCAGCACCATATTTCGTCCCTCCGATCGCGACCGCCGGAGGAAATCGCGGGTCGTCTGCCGATCGGTCTCGGATTTCCCCTCGACCCACTCCGCGCGCCGCGGCGTGGTCCGCAGCTGCATGTCGGGCATCCAGGCATCGATGCGCGCCCCATGGACCACCATTTTTCGCGGCTGGTTCGCTTCGATACGAACAAAGCGAATTCCCGGATGCAGTTCTCGTCCCTGCTTCCAGTCATAGACACCATCCTGGGCGGACAACGACGCCCAGGCAATGAACACAACCGCCAGGACGTTCCAAGCTCGAAGAATCGTGCGCACCGTGTTTCCTCCCCATCGCCGCGTCATGACAACAGCTCCTCGACGACCCTCGCACCGGTGACCTCGGGATCGGTGAGCCGTTCCGGGCGGCCGTTGTGTGTGAAGGACAGTTTTTTGTGGTCGATACCCAGTTGATGCAGAATCGTCGCGTGCAGGTCAGGAACGCTGACGCGGTTTTCGACCGACTTGTAACCGAATTCGTCCGTCGCGCCGTGGACGTGACCTGTCTTGAAGCCGCCGCCCGCCAACAGCGAGCTGAATGCATGACGGTTATGGTCGCGACCATCGGCGCCCTCGGTGATCGGGAGCCGTCCGAACTCTCCGGTCCAGAGAACGATCACATCATCCAGTAGTCCACGCCGCTTCAAGTCAGTGATCAGCGCCGCGCTCGGCTGGTCGACGTGACCGCAGATCTTGCGGAGGTCATTCTTGAGATTGGAATGGTTGTCCCACGGCTGAAACGACGGATCGAGCGGCGGAAAGATTTGCACGAATCGCACGCCCGACTCGACCAGCCGACGGGCCATGAGGCAACGCGTGCCGTAGCCAGCCGTCGCAGGGTTATCCAGACCATAGAGCTTGCGGGTCGCTTCAGTTTCTTGCGATAGGTCGAGCAGGTTCGTGGCCGTCAGCTGCATGCGGGCGGCGAGCTCGAAGTTCTGGATGCGGGCTTCGAGTTCCGACTCGTGCGGATGGAGCTCCAGATGAGCCGCGTTCAGTTCCTGCAGAAACTGTCGCGACCGAGTCTGTGATTCGCGAGATACTTGACGCGACGGATTCAAGTGCAGCACAGGCGTGGCCGATGAGCCGAATTCGGTCCCCTGGTAGACAGGGGGAAGCCAGCCGTTCGACCACACCATCTTTCCCGAGGTGTTGTAGCCCGCTGGATCGCGGAGCACGATGTAACAAGGCAGATCCTGGTTCTCGGTCCCGAGCGCGTAGCCGATCCACGATCCCAGCGCGGGACGACCACTGAAAGTCTTGCCCGTCTGCAGCATGTTGAGCGCGAACGGATGATTGTTGTTCTCGGTGAACATCGAACGGACCAGACACAGGTCGTCGGTCACGGAAGCCAGATGCGGAATAATCTCCGAAAACTCCATCCCACACTGCCCGTACCTGGCAAACTGGAATGGCGTCCCCAAGAGTAAGTTCTTGTTGCCTAGCTGAAAAACCTCGACCTGTTCGGGATGCGGCTGACCGCTCCGTTGGGAGAGTTCTGGCTTATGATCGAACAGGTCCATCTGTGATGGCCCGCCGTTCTGGCAGAGCTGGATGATTGCTTTGGCCTTCGCCGGCAAGTGCCCCTGACGCGGAGCGAGCGGGTTGCCGTTCTCACCTGAGTCAGAGGCGCGTGCAGAAGTGAGCAGGCCGGCATGCTCGAGCACACCGGCGAGTGCTAATGTTCCAAATCCCCCGCCAAGGGAATTCAACAGTTGTCGTCGAGACAGTCTCATGTCAGCGTTATTCCACATAGAGAAACTCGTTGGAGGCCAGCAGCATATGACAGAAATCGGCGAACGCCGTTCGCTGAGCCTTCTCCTGCGACGCTTCCTCTGGCTTGTCGCCGCGGGCCTGCGCGTCGAGGAATGCGATGCTCTTTGACAGTTCGGCTTCGGAAGGTTGGCGAGCGAAGGCGAACTGGAATGCGAGCCTGACTCGCACAACCTTTTCCGGTCCCGCTGTCGTGATGACACGCTCCGCCATCTGATCGGCCTGAGCGAATAAGAACTCGCTGTTAAGCAACGCCAACGATTGGAGCACGGTCACCGAGTTGATCCGCTGCGTGCAGTTCACCGGCATGATCGGCGAGTCGAAGATCTCCAGAAACTTCAGCGGATACACGCGTCGGGCAAACAGATACACGCTGCGTCGGTTCATGCTCGTCGGCGTCGGAACGGACTTGGCCTCGGACAAGCCATCGGCGGGATTCGTGATGCCGACGGGCGGGCCGCCTGGCGTCCGATCGAGAGTGCCTGAGACTGCCAACATCGAATCGCGCACGATCTCGGACTCGATGCGGCGCATGTTCATCCGCCAGAGCAGCCGGTTTTCAGGGTCGATCTTCTCGGCCGAGACGGCGGATTCAGCGGAGCCCCGCGCCGGTCGACGGGACGACTGGCGATAAGCCGTCGAGAGCATGATCTGTCGATGGAGCCGCTTGATGCTCCAACCATTCTCGGTGAAATCGACCGCCAGCCAGTCGAGCAGTTCCGGATGCGATGGCAAGCTTCCCGAGTGGCCGAAGTTTCCGAGCGTCTCCACGATCCCGCGCCCGAAATGATGGTGCCAGACGCGATTCACGAAGACGCGCGCGGTCAGCGGATGATCGGGTTGCGTCAACCAGCGTGCGAGGGCGAGACGGCGTCCGCTGGTCTCCCCAGGCACGTCTGCTGTCGCCGCTTCGTTGACTCGCGCCACGGGTTGAAGGATCTCCGGGAAACCGGGTTGCACGAGCGCACCGAGCGCTTTGACATTCCCACGACGATGGAGATGCGACATGGGGGGCGCGCCGACGTCCCAAAGTGCCTGAATCACGCCATAGGTTTTCTTCTGGGACAACAAGGCGGCGCGTTGCTCGGCACTCGATTTGAGCGATGCCTTCTCGGCGTCGGTCAGAGCAGCGTCGATGTCGGCATCAGCGACCTTGAGCGTCGCTTCATGACTTGCCGCGAGAGCTTTCTGAGCCTCGTTTCTTTTGTCGGGCGCCAGTTCCACCGCCTGTTTGACATCGGCGCGGATTGTCTCGGGAATCGCCGCCAGACGCGCATCGAACACGCGTTGCCGGACTGCTTGCCGGGTCATCGCCTCGACTTTCGTCAGCTCGGCGACCTGCTGGTCCACCTCGGTGTTGCGCTTGTCGATCGCGGCACGCTCGGTGGGAGAAACGTCGGCGAGAAAACGCTCCTGCGGACGCTTCCAGTTGTGCGGATTCAATGCCGGTTCAAAGCAGGCCATCAACCGGTAATAATCTCGCTGCGGCAGCGGATCGAATTTGTGATTGTGGCAGCGGCAGCACTCCATCGTCAGTCCGAGGACAGCCGTCGAAAACATATCGATCACTTCGTTCACGACCTCATAGCGTTTCTCGATTCCGTACTGCGCTTCACTCGTGTGGTCTTCCACCGACCGCATGAAACCGGTGGCCGTCAGCAGCGAAATAGTCCGGGCGTCAAATGTCGCCGCTTTGCGCCAATCGACCATTTCATCGCCGGCAAGTTGCTCCGTCAGGAACTGATCGAAGGGCTTGTTGTCGTTGAATGCTTGAACGACGTAGTCGCGATAGCGCCAGATGCCTTCATTCGGATAGATACTCGCCAGATCGCCGTCAAACAGCCGATTGTCGACATAACCCGCCGCATCGAGCCAGTGTCGGCCCCAGCGTTCGCCGTAGTGCGGCGACTTCAGCAACTCGTCAATCAACAACTCGTAAGCGTTGGGCCGGATGTCTTCGAGAAACGCTTTCACCGCCGCCGTCTCTGGCGGAAGACCGATCAAGTCGAGATAGACGCGGCGGATGAGCGCACTGCGGTCCGTATCGGGCGAGAAGTTCAGTCCCTTCTCTTCCAGCTTGGACAGCAGGAACCGGTCGATCGGCGTCCGCACGCGATCTTCGTGGCGAACTTGTGGTTCCGTCCTCTTGCGCGGCGGCTGAAAGGCCCAGAAGCCGCGATCCTGCTCGGTCACTTGGGTATGCGGCGGCAGGGCCACAATCTTCTCGTCAGCCGGCGTGCCAGCCTTGACCCAGTGGCGGAGCAGCGCCAGTTCCGCGCCCGTCAACTTGTCCTCGTCTCCGGGGGGCATCTGCCCGTTGGCAACCAGGTCGATCATGAGGCTGTTGTGCGGTTCGCCTCGCACGATCGCCGGGCCATTTTCGCCTCCTCGCAACATTTTGGAGAGCGTGCTCAGGTCAAGCTGTGCCTCTTGCGTTTCCTTGCCGTGACAATCGAAACACGCACGGGCCAGGATGGGCCGAATGTCCTTTTCGTAC
>JAQBZB010000431.1 GCA_027622275.1 Planctomycetota bacterium
CCAGTGGAAACAGAAGCCGAACTCAAGGCCCTGCGACACAGCCTTGCTCACGGCACTCCACTGGGTGAGACTCACTGGCAGACAAAAACCGCTGCGATCCTCGGCCTTGAATCCTCGCTTCGACCTCGATGCAGGCCAAAGAAACAGGAAAAGTAGAATGTCCCCTTTTGCTTCCCCCGTCAACACGCTTCGGTCACATCGTCCGACGCGTCCATCGGTTGCTCCCCAGGTGGGCGTGTCCTTAGGCATTTAGCCCGCGAGAGTTCGAGCGGTGGTCGAAAAGTCCAACGCTCGGGTGCCATTGCTGGCTTGTCCAGCAGTGTTCCCCGCTCCAACTCAGCACTGCTGGACGAGCCAGCAGTGGCACACCAAAACTTAGCTTTGACACAGCACCAGGCTCGGTTCACAAACGGTCTGGCTGACGAAGTGCCGCGCTCGGCGTGGGAGGTGATCGCCTAAGTGTCCGATTTCGTTGTAGCGAAAGTCGCCAAGACTTTCGGATTGCTGGTCCGCCGAAACTCTTGGCGAGTTTCGCTACCACCGGCATGGTTTCATCTGCCGCTCGCCCTAATGACTATTCGCCGCTCGCCCCTTCGAAGCGGAGCACAACCAGCGAGTTCGGCTTGAGCCGGTAAGTCATCGTGCCGGTTAGCGCGAGTTGCAGAGTTTGCGGATCGGCGAGCTTCACGGTGTCGGGCCGTTCGATCGTGTTTTCCGCGAGATAACTGTCCGCCCGCACTTCATGGACTTCGACGGCAGCTTTCCTGGGCCAGTCCCGGATCTCGATGCGGGTCTCGACGGCTTGGTTCGCGTCCTTGTTCAGCAGAGCCGGTCGTCGCTCACCGAAGCGCAATGGGTCACGCGATCGAACGCAAATTCCGGGTCGAAGTACACGCCGGGCTTGGGAGCGTCGATCGAGTTGTTGCCTTGCAGGCGACTCTCGACAAGAAACTCTCCGCGCTGCTCGCTGAGGAGTTTGAACGCCCAGTAGATTGGCATTCGATACCCGTACCCTTCGTCGGTGCTTTTCCCCTTGTAGGACATTCGTTCGGCGCTCGTGGGCCCCGTTGTAACCGGTTCACAAATTGCTGCCACGCTCTTCGGTTGTCAGGCCGAGTTTGTACTCGACCGATCGCGGATCGCGATCGGTTGCTCGCAACGCTGATCTCCAGCGTTTCAAGACCTGGCGGATGACGTTCAACGAGGCGGGATGGTTGTTCGCGTTGAGCGAGACGGTGATTTCGTCTTTTCGCTCGAACAATTGTTGCAGAAACTCGCGGCGCGGATCGGAGACGCCGAGGCCCACGGCATTCAAATAGCGGCTGACCGTTGTCCAGGGAAAATCGCCCCAGCAGCCATTGAGTTGTTGGAAGTTGCGCGACACGACGGAATAAGTGAAGTCGTCCTGGAATTGCTCCTGCCAGAAAGCGTACAGGCTTGGCCACTTCTCGAAGACGATCAGGCCGAAACCACGGACCAGCGGATGACGCCAGCGGAGCTTCGGATGCTCGACAAGATGCTGCGGAATGCGGTCGTACCAGTCCCGGACCAGTTCCGGCGTCAACTGCGACCCGCCTCGGGTCACCAGATGTTCGAGCAGCGGGAGGGCGGGGACGTCCTGCCTCCGTTCGATCTGTTTGAGACGGGCCGGCGAGAGACAAACGCACCGCTGCGTCTCGTCGTGCAACGCGCGCGAGAGCGGGACGTAGCCGCCGTGCCGATCGCGCAACCGAGTGACGGCCTCCATGATGGTGCTGGGTGGAGTGGTCAATTCGGTCATGCGCGCACGCGCCAGAGCGACCTTGTCGGCCGGAAAACTCTCGATCAATTCAAGCAGCCGCTTTTCTTCCGACGCGCTCACCTCGCGAAGGCCGTGTTCCAACCGCAGTATATCTGCCTTCGAAAAGCCCGAAACATCAGCAAGCTGTTGGGGCGTCACGCCGCACAGGATGCGATGCCTGCGCACCGGAGACGCGTGAGCGCTGTTCCCCTTCTGCGCCAGCCGTTGCTCGACTCCTTCGAGAAACAAACGCGTCAGATACTGCCGCTGATTCTCACCATTCCCCGCCGGGATTTCGTCACTCGCCACCAGATCGATGGCGGCTTTGGCCGGAGCTTGTCCCGAAAAACCGTTCTCCTGATACATGCGCCGAACTTCGGCCGACGGCCGGTAGGTTTCCACGCGGGCGACTTTCTTCTGTTTCGCTTTCGAGCCGGACGCCCCGCTTCGCTGTTCCGGCGGGCAGACGCCGAGCAACGTTGACAGCATGTGATTGTTCCAGGCATTTTCGCCGCAGATCCGCTGAAACGCGGTGGCAAAATCTTCCTGCGAATGGAGACGATCCCAGGCTTCGCTCCACTGGCGCGTAAACGCCGGAATGTCCTTACTGGGAATCACCTTGCCGACGACATGCCGGATGTCATCGAAACCGACCATTTGACCGTTGTTGATGGCTTGCGCGGTTTTTTCGTTCACCGTAAGATGCTTGCGCAATAACGCCGAAGTCATCTTCAGCTCCGGAAAAGCCAATTGGATCGCGATGGAGAATCGAACCATCGGCTTTGACATGCCCCGTGCCAGTAACTGTTCGGTCTTCTGTTGTTCCCAAATCTCGGCGGCCATGTCGAGATCGCGACCGAGTTGCGTCCCGATGGTGCGGACCTCCTCGAAGTCGGGGACCATGCCAACTTCACGGCGTTGCCAGAGCGTGCCGTAGGTGAGCGGCGTTCGCTGCCGATTCGTCTTCCTCGATGCGGACTCGAAGGCGCTGCGCCCGAACTGATACATCCAGATCCGATAGAGACCATCGACGGTGGCGCGGAGCGGACGGCCGCGTTCGTCTTGCTCTGGAACGAGGAGATCCAGGAGTTTGGCGCAGGCTTCGGCAAGTTGCTTCCTGACGCGGGGCGAATGTTCGCGGTCGTTCGTCGCGAGCCGGTTCCACATCCGGTAAATGCGAGAGAGCGATTCGTGTTGCGGGTGCGTGCCGGGCGTCTCGGCGTTCTTCACGGCGTGGAAGTGCATGCCCGCGAGCTGGCCGAATTCGTACCGCCCCATTCGCAGCACCAGCACTCGCGTCTCGGCCAACAGCAGTGCAATCGAGTCAGCCGCATGCTCGGACTGGGCGACGAGAGCGCGCGTGTTCCTGAGCGTGTCGTTCAGCTTGAGAATACGTCGCAAGTCGTGCGAGGCGAATCCGCGAGTGGAAAGTTCTCGCTGGGCGGCTGATCGTGGCTGAGGCATGGCGGGCAATCATGAGGCGGGAGTTGCGGAAGCCCGAGGAGTCGTATGATAATAGCCCACGAGCCTGCAAACCATCCAAGGGTTGCACGTTCGTCCCGCCGATTCGCCCGCCTCCGTACCTCTCCAAGGAAACGCCGACCGTGCGGCCCGCCATTGCCATTCTCAAGGGAGCAGGCAACGACCGAGTTCCGACTCCGGCATTTGCGTCCCTGTACCGCAAGCTGACATCTTTCTTAGCCGAAGTGTTCCCGCCGTCCGAAAACCCGCAGAGCCTGTATCCGCCGCTGTCGGCCGACGAATTCGTGTCGCGGCGGTTCGCAACCGCTCCCGAGTTCCACCGCCATCTTTCGCAAGAACTATGGACGCTGCTGCGCGAGATCAGTGGCAACAAGCGTCAGGTCAATCGCAAGAAGCTCTACGACCATCAATTCGCCCACTTGATTTGGACGGTCGCCTCGCTGACGGACGGACCAAACTCGCCGACCTCGTTCTTCATTCAAGGCGCACCCGGAACCGGGAAGACGCTGACGCTGGGAGTGCTGATGCAGGCTTGCATCCGGCTGCAGCAGCGCCAACTGATGAAGGGGAAGATCGCGTATTGTACGGCGAAACCGTATCACCTGTCCGACAAAGTCCGCGGGAAAGGGATGGGACATCGGCGCGTCCTCCGAACGCCGCCTTATACGCACTCGGAGAAGGACATCAACCGGCTGCGGCTGGCACTCTGTCGGATGGATCAGCAGTTCATGAAGAGATGCTTTCCCAGGAAGGCTTGGAACGCATTATTCGCCAAACGGCCGGCGACTGAAGACGAGGCCCGCCGCGTCATCGATGACTACTTCCAAACTGCCGGGCTGAGCGTGGCCGAATCGGACGGGACGATGTTTGCCAATGTGGTGAAAATCTTGGCGTCGCTCGCCACCACGGTGCGAGGTCCGTCCGGTGCGACCGAGCTGCTGACGTTGCCGCCCGTGCCGGACGTGACTCAACAAATCGACTCGCACACCGGCGACGCGGCCTTTGCGATCCCGCCGGACTACCCGGTGTTCGCGCGGGAGAACATCGGCATCTCGACAGCGACTCGCGGCGAGGCGCGTGTCGTACTCGAACCGGCGCTGATGTTTACCAGCGTCCGGCAGATCGAACGTTACCAGGAGGAATTGCACCGCCACGTCCAAGTGATCCTCTGCGACGAAGCTCAGCGGCGGCAACCGCTCGCGTTTCAAGAGCCCGTCGTGTCGGCGCGAGCCGAGCAGGTGCCGCTCGTGTTCGCCGCCGGTTCGCAGTGGTACGGCAAAGCATGGAACTGCCGATCGCCGAGGCATAGTTTCCCCGAGTCGATTCGGCGAGGCATTCTGCCCGATCTCGGCGTGCGAATCTTTCCGTCCGCGCAAGCGTTGCACTATCCGTCCGAGACCGAAGAGGCCGTTGAGCAACTGCTAAAGCTCTTTTTTCAGCCACTCAGCAATTTCAACGAACTCGGCTTGCCGCAGCCTCACGACGTGAACACGTTGGTCGTGGTGCATACTCGCCTTGTCGATCCGATGGTGGAGAGGCTGCGACAGGCTTATGCCACGCGAAATCCGTCGGCGACGGTCAGGCCATTTCACGGCAACGAGGAAGACCGTGAGGCATTGCAGATTTGGTTCGACGCGGAAGGCGAAGGACCCAACGTGCTGGTCTCGTCCGCAGCCATCGTCAAGGAATCGCTCGATCTGCTCAGTCTTCGGCATCTGGCGGTCGGTGCCAAAGTTTCGGCGGACGTGCTGTATCACTTGATTGGCCGGCTCGCTCATGGACGGAGCCGGCGGAACAAGACGGACCGCATGCTCGTCACGCTGCAGCAACTGGCCGACGGCAACCTGGCGGCGACCCCCTTCGTCGCGCTCGACCACGGGCAGAATTTTCCCGACGAAGGATTTACGTGGATCAACGGCCATGCGCTGATGAGTGCTCGTGCCTTTCAACAGGACGAACGCCGGTTGGCGCGAAAGAAACGGACTCCAGACAGTGTCGAAGTACCCAGCCACGGACGCCGGAAGCGAGGAATGCCGCCACCCATCAAGATGGCGTCCGGGACTTCGCTTTTGCCAGGAAAGAACGGGCGGGTGATCGATCCCAACGTTCGCGAGCACACGAACCCTTTGATTAACAATCGCGCACTTGTTCCGATCGTCCATGAGACATACGATCCAAAAAAAGGACCGCCGTCGCGAGAACAAACACGGCTTTGGGCGGCCGAGTGCGGCGGGTTAACGGTCTTCGATAACTACCCCTCCATCATGCTTGCTGTGAAGGAAGCACACGACAGTGGCGGTGATCCACGTCATGCGCTCGAGCAAAAGTTATCGCGGCTCCGTGAGCGTTACGGTTGACTGAGCGGTCAAGCCGGGGTTTAACCGGCTTAAGCCGGGCTCTGGCGCGGCTAAAGTCTTCCCAATCAAATGCCCGTCAACCGCTCCGTCGAATCGCCAAATTGGTCGAGTTCCAGTCCGCCCCACTCCATCAGGCTGAGGAACAGGCTGCACATGCGCCGGTTGGGCGAATCGAGGTAGTCGAGT
>JAQBZB010000432.1 GCA_027622275.1 Planctomycetota bacterium
CAGGCGGCGGGGGACTTGCGCGCAGTCACGGTCGGCTATGGCGAGGACCGAATCGGATTCAACATCAATCGCCGCAAAGTGATCAACGGTCGAGCCGTCGTGCGACTCAACTCGGACGGACCAAACGATCCACGCGTGAAGGTGCTGCGGTTCGACGACGGCAGTTCGCTGACGCCGTTGGCCGTGGTCATGCACGCCGTGTGTCATCCGTGCTTCTTCACGTGGGGCGACAAAGGTTCGACGCCGTATCCCTACGGATACCCCAAAATGAGCGCGGACTTTCCCGGCGAAGCCCAGACATTTGTGGAAATGTGTTACGCGGACAAAACCAGTTCGTTGTTCTTGCAGGGCTGTGCGGGTGACATCCGGCCAAACCTGCCGGGATTTCCTTATCGCTGTGCAGATGAAGCGGATATCCAGTGGGCGGGCCGCGATCTGGGCAGCGCCGTCGTGCGCACGCTCGCTCGCGGAGTCACGAGAGAGGAGTTGAGCCAACGACCGTCGTACTATGCGATCCGCGTGGCCAGTTCGGTTGTGTCGCTGCCGGGTAAAGAGGAGCGAATCGCCGCCGAATTGCAAGCGATGAAGATCGGTCCGTACCTGTTGCTGACCATGCCGGGCGAGCCGATGGTCGAATATGGCTTCAAGCTGGAACAGGCCATTGCGGATCGTGCGGTTCCGATCATCGTCGGCTATGCGAACGGCAACTTGGGCTACATCGCCACGGCGGATGCTTACGAGGTCGGCGGTTACGAACCCGACACGTCCAAGCTCGCACCCGCAGCCGAAGCCATCATCCTGGACGAACTCGGTCGCCTCGCGGATCGAGTGATGGGTGACGTGTTCGAGTCGTTCTCGAAACATCCCCAAGACGTCAAGCGGCGCGAAGAGCTTGAGAAAACTCGCACGCCGGATTCGGAACCGGGGAAGCAATAGAACATGACCACCGCTGACGAATCGAAGCGGCGCAGTTATTGGGCCGAGCAGATGCAGCTTGGCCACGAGCTGCGGCGGAAACTGCCGGTGTCGAGATGTTTTGTTTTCCGATTCCAAGATCGCGGGCGACATCGATCGCGTGTTCTTCATGCGCGAGGGATTGGTCGGCGACTTGATCGCCACCGCAATCATTTCGCGCTCTGGCCCCAGTTGGCGGGCAGCTGCAACGACCAGACTTCGCTGCTCAATGGCCGCGCGTGTCCGCCGGCGATCCAGATGCGGTCGTTCATTACATACGCCGAATGTTCGTGGCGTTCTTTCCAGATGACTTCGGATTTAAGCTCTTTCCAGTCGCGACCGTCCTTCGAGTACCAGACATCGCCGTGATTGACGGACGGGTTGTTCGACCAGCCTCCCAAGAGCCACATGTGATCGCGATAGGCCACCGCCGAAGACCACAGCCGGCCCTGCCACGGCGCGGCGTCCGTTTCCTGTCGCCACTCGACGCCGTCCGCGGAACTCCACACGTCATGGAAGTCCTTGTACTGGGGCACGTAATTGCCGCCGCCGAAGACATAGATTCGGTCGTTCAGTACAACCGCTTGATGGTACGCCCGCGGAGCCCACGGCGCGCTGGCCGTCTCCAACTTCCAGCTGCGTCCGTCCCCGGAAGACCAGACGTCATTCTTCAGACTCGTGTCGTCACCAAAGTAATAGTTCTCCGTGCCGCCGAGCATCCACATCCGGTCCTTGAACTCGACGACCGCGGCAGCCAGCCGAGGCGACCAGCCCGCCGCGTCGGTCTCCTGTTTCCAGTCGATTCCATCCGTGGAAGACCACACGGCGTGGCTCGCTGAGTGACCTGGCAAGCGCCCGTTGTACCACCCGCCCATGAACCACATGCGATCCTTAAAGACGAGCGACATCGACAGATCGCTGTGCAGCCAGGGTGCCTGCTTGGTGACAAGATCCCAGGTCTTCCCATCCGCGGAACTCCACACGTCCCGCGGTGGTGCTGCAAACGAATCAAACCAACCGCCAAAGATCCACAGGCGACCGCGATAAGCAACTTCACCCTGCGAGTCGCGCGCCTGCCAACCGGCGTCCGCGGTCACGAGTTCCCAGTCGGGATCCGGATCGTCGGAGAATACGGTGGTGCAAACTGTCGCGGTCAACAGAACCGAGACCAAATGCAGTAGGAGAACTTGTGATCGTCTCATGAGTCCACTCCGATCTGGGATTTACACTGCATCGGTTTCTCTTCTTGTCGGCGGCGCCGCGGTTCATTGTAGAATAGCAGCTCGTGTTGACGTAATCGACTACCTACGCAAGCCTGTGCATGGAGGTTCTGTGTCAAGAGAATTGCAAACCTTGATCGTGTCACTCGCTTCGACCGATGTCGCGACACGGCGCGAAGCGGCTGAGTTGTTAGCCCGAGTAGGACCGGATGCCGTTGCCGCGGCGGTTTCGCTCGTCCGCGCATCCGGTGACGAAGATGAGCAAGTTCGAAATTGGGCCGTTGCCGCGCTCGAAGAGCTACCCGCGCCCGAAGCCTCGGAAGCAACGGCTCTCGAAGTGTTCGTCAACGGTGGGAGTCTCGATGTTGCCTTCTGGGCGACCACGTTGCTGGGAAGAATGGAGGCGGGAGCTGCGTCGACAGTTCCAGTACTCGCTGCTGCCGTAAGCGACCATCCGGAGTTGGTCGTCCGGCAACGGGCCGCTTGGGCGCTGGGAAAGATCGGGAAGTCCGCGGCGGCTGCCGTCCCTCAGTTGGAAGCTGCAGCGGCGTCCGAAGACACCCGCCTCGCTCGCTTTGCGGCGACTGCGCTAAAAGCAATTCGCTGCTGAGCCGAAATGCGAGCGGCTCAACAATCGTCGTCGTGGTGGTTTCCAGCCGCCACGGAAATCATGTACAGGTGCTGGCAAATCCGTGGCGGCTGGAAGCCACCACTACATGAAAACGCGACATCTATTTGTCGTCCAAGGCTTAGTAACGTCATCCCCCTTACGCGGGCCATCATAACTATTTCCGGAAAAATTGGAGAAATCGTCATTTTTCCGACCCGGTTTTGGCTCCGTTTTTCAATAGATATGTATAGGGGGCTGGTGTTTGCTTCGAAACTCGATTGAAGGATGCCATCATGCAACGCAATAAAACCTGGAATCGGATCGTCAGACGGATGGTATCTTCTTGCCGGGGGGGGGCGCGAAGAAGTATGATCGGCGGCGATTGTTCTTCGAGCCGCTCGAGAGAAGGGAGTTGCTGGCGGGTGATTTGGGGCTGGGCGGTTCCGCGTGGCAGAATGAATTCAGACCGCTCGACACCAATCACGACGATGCCATCACGGCCGTCGACTTGTTGGTGATTCACAATGCCGTCCATCGCCAAGCGGATGGAGCAGAAGGCGAAGATCCGGTGGCGACCGGATATTATCCCGATGTTAACGGTGATTCGACGGTCAACGCAATCGATTCGGCATTGGTCGCGAGCTATTTGACGGTGACCTACCCCTCGTCAACTCCGCCGCCTCCCAGCGGCGGCTGTTCTCTGGTCCCTTCCGTGACGATCGATCCGTTGCCGTTGCCCATCGATGAGATGGAGATCTTTACCATCAGCGGGACGCAGCCGAATGCGTATGGTGCCGCGATCGACATGGGTGAAGATTGGGTGATGCTGTCGTACATGCCCGAAGGTAATTTCACCTGGTCCATGCGAGGATTCTACATCGATGACGGAGCACGGCAGGCCACCGTGGTGGTTCACAACCCCTGTGCAACGGCGTCCGCTTCGGTATCGTTCACCGTTGACAACGTGGCCCCGAGTATCACCGCGTCCGCCGGAGTCACGATCAACGAAGGCGAATCGGCAGAGGTGACCGTGTCGTTCGACGATGCCTACAACGATTACATGGTCGTCGATGACACCTGGACGATCACGGTCAATTGGGGAGACGGCGGCAGCAGTTCCTACGTGAGACAAGGCGGCGGCCCAATGCCAATTCCCGGCCCCGGCATGCCCAGCCCGATTCCCTTCCAGCACACCTTCTCGCACCCGTACCTCGACGACGAAGGCGACGATCCCGATCCCGCCGACCCGACCGACCCAACGACGATCGATTCCAAGCGGCATCTCGTCACCTTCACGATCGACGACGGCGACGGCGGCACCGACGCGGCCGTGACGCCAGTCATCGTCAACAACGTAGCTCCCACGGTCAGCGTGGCACCTCTTATTCCGATATTTGAAGGTGACTCGTTCGACCTTTCCGGTTGGGTCTCTGACCCAGGACCGAAAGACACGCACATCGTCACACTTAAAGCGGACCTAGACTTCGATGGAAAATTCTCGCTCAATGAGATTTTTACAAAGTCTCTCGGTGCTGGAAAGCTTCTCAAAACATTCAGCTTCATCAGTATCGGCCCGGTGATTGACGACGGCCCATCACCCGGTAACGGGAGCGCATTCGACAACATGAGCATAGTTGTCGAAGTATCCGACGACGATGCAGGCGCAGGGGGAGTCGGTGTTCCGTTACGAGTCAACAATGTTGCTCCAGTATTCTCAAAAGACTTCAGTGTAGATGTGGATTACAATGCGGGATCGCCAGTAAAAGCCATCGTGACCGGCGCATTCACCGATCCCGGTGACAAAGACGTGCATACCGGTGTTGTAACTTGGGGAGACGGACAGACGACTTCGATTGTCGTACCCCCCTTCGGTCGAACATTCACTGCAACGCGTCCTCTGGTACCGGGTGCCGTCGCGTCAGGATTGAATCTGTTTCCAGTGCAGGTCACACTACAAGACGATGACACTGGCGAAGTACAGAAAACACAGACTGCGGCAAGTGCGTGCTTGGTCAAAAGCCTGAACGTGTGGTCAATTGGTGCCAGTAATAAACTCGCAATTGCCGAGACCCAGCAAACAGGCATCCAACACGCCGGCGCAAACGTGTTTGCCACATACGTTGCACTCGGCGAGGGCAATATTAACAACTGCAAATTCGAACGCACGGTGATCGAACACACTTGGGCAACCGTGAATGGTGTGAAGACCGATATTGCAAACACAATGGGAAACGAGGCTCCAGACGGCCCACTGACGACGCCAGCAACGCCTAACGCAGGCGTGTTAAACTCGGGGATCGAACAGCAAGGCAATCAATGGAAATACGTTGATCAGGACGCCCCAGGGTATATTGAGGACGTGCTTTTTTGGCCAGCGGGGAAAAAGGCTACGTACAAGTTCCGCATCAAAGATACGAACGGTGTCGTGCTCGCTTCGTCGACCTGGACGCTAGATCTCAAAATCGACGCTAATGGCAACGTCGCTGTGTTACCTGCTGTAGGAGTAGCTCCATTGAACCCACCGGTGAAAATCGGCTAGAGACCGCCGCACATTGTAGAAGTTGAACATCAATGAAATACCGATTGCGCACGCTGTTTATCATCGTGACCCTCGTCGCATGTGGGTTGGCGGCATTTCGATCTGAAGACATCTATTTTCGGTTTAAGTATGGTCCCCGTGTGTCCGCTCGGGAAATCAGGCCTTCGGGGATAAACGATCAATCGTTGGGAATCCTTATCCGAGGAGAACGTTATCAGACCGACGATTCGAGAGCCGTTCTCGAAGAAATCTTTTGGCTAATGGCCAAGCAACGGGGACCACGACCGGATACCCGCATCCGCGGCATCTGGCAGACGTCTTTCGAAGATCGACCGTATGTCGTCAAAGTGGGTCGTGAGACGCTCTTCGCCCATCCCGCTGAATGAACTGGGGAAAAGGAAACGGGGATTGCGCCAAGAAACTTGGCGGAGGAGGAAGATTGACATGAAGTGAATTTGAAACCTTCGATTGTGACCCTG
>JAQBZB010000433.1 GCA_027622275.1 Planctomycetota bacterium
CCTCATTCGCGAGGGCCGACTGACCGCTGCGACACTCTGGGAACAGAAAGCCCAGATGCTCAAGAAAAGTGGAACGCTTCAGCTCTATCGTTGCGGAGATGACTTCAGCCGCCTCGGCGGATTGTCGGCACTCAAGGCGTTCACGAAACGGGCGCTGCTGCAACCCAACCGCAACAACCCGCTCAAGCGGCCGCGCGGCGTGATGCTGTTGTCGCCACCTGGTTGCGGAAAGTCGCAGTTTTGCAAAGCTCTCGGGAGCGAAGTCGGACGGCCGGTGTTGATTCTCGATGTGGGCAGCCTGATGGGTTCGCTTGTCGGACAGAGCGAGGAGCGAACAAGGCACGCCTTGCGAACCATCGACGCGATGGCTCCGTGCGTGGTGATGATCGACGAAGTGGAGAAGGCGTTCGCCGGTGTGAATGGCCAGAGTGACTCCGGCGTTGCGGCTCGCATGTTCGGGACGTTCCTCGGCTGGCTCAACGACCATCAATCCGATGTGTTCGTGGTTTGCACAGCCAATGACGTCAGCAAGCTGCCGCCGGAGTTCAGCCGCAGCGAGAGATTTGACGGCGTGTTCTTCGTCGATTTGCCCACTCGCGAGGAAAAGGACGCGATCTGGGACATTTATCTCAACCTGTTCGAGATCGAACCCAATCAGCGACGCCCTAAGGATGACCAGTTCACCGGCGCAGAGATCCGTGCTTGCTGCCGTTTGGCGGCGCTCTTGGATGTGTCGCTTGTCCATGCGGCCCAAAACGTCGTCCCGGTCGCCGTGACCGCTGCTGAATCAGTCGAGCGATTGCGGACCTGGGCCAGCGGCCGTTGCCTCGATGCCAGCCGTCCCGGCATCTATCAGCACAACGGCGGTAGCGGCAAATCTCGGCGGCGTGTTAGCCGCGATCCCTCCAACAACTGAAGCCGCTGGCACCAAGTGGACCACGCGGCTTGGTGCTCAAGTGAAAGGTAAGCCTATGAGCGAAGAACCGAAAACCCGATTCGCCAAGTACGAAGGTGGTTGCCTGATCGCGGTCATCGTCGTGTTCGGATTGGTCTTCCTTGCAGGGTTATTGAACCCCAAGAAGAAGCCCGTTGATGTCCGCGTCATCGGACAGATCCAAGGGCATTTCATCGACGACCCGACATTCACGCTTGCCATTTGGCATCAGCATGAGGGCAATCTGAAGAACGGACGACTCACTGTACATCTTCATAGAAAGAGCGTCCGGCCTGAAGACGCAGCTCACGTGCATAGCTTTGAGACTTGGAGTCCCAACAAGCAAAACGCGGTGACTAAGAGCATTTCACTGCCGAACTACGATCCAGCCGAACCGTTGGTCGTCGAAGTCTTTGTGAAAGCGGCGAACGCCCGTGACACGTTGATCCGGCTTGTCTGGCACAACGGTGCTTGGAAAGACTGATCCACAAATCGCAACACGACTTTCTGCGCCGAGCCTGGTCCCGATCGGAGCTGGGCTCGGCGTTTTCTTATGGACTCTATTCTGGAGATTTCGTATGAGCACTCTGTTAGATGAACCCACATCCCAAACCTCGGAGGTCGCATCCGCTGCCAGGCGGCTCCGCACCACGATGGCGGCTGCCCGGCTGAGCTTCACCTGGCTCGGCGTCCGCAAGTCGCTGAACGCTCAACAGAAGGAACAGGCAGCTGACACGTTCGGCGCGGAAGGCAAGTTCCTTTCGGCCGGCAAAAAGTTGCTAGACACGTCACATCCGGCGTACAAGGCCGTCACTGCGATCCGCGGTCGGGCCGTCGCATACTGGAAGGGCGTGTCGCTCCCGTATCCCGAACCGGGTATCCGCTTGATCCGGCAGGATGCGATCACCGAGTTCGACAACAAGATCGCCGAGTTCCGCAGCGAACTCGATGAGGCAGTGGCGGAGCTTGACCGGCACTACGCGGAACTGCGGAGTGCGGCCCGCGAGCGTCTCGGTGATCTGTTCGATGTGTCTGACTACCCGCCGTCGCTGATCGGAGCTTTCGCGATCGAACACGACTTCCCCTCGGTCGAACCGCCTGCCTACTTGCAGCAGCTCAGCCCTGAGCTGTACCAGCAAGAGTGCCAACGCGTTCAGGCTCGTTTTGACGAAGCCGTGCAACTGGCCGAGCAGGCATTTCTGGAGGAACTCGCCAAGCTGGTCGATCACCTGGCCGAGCGACTCAGCGGTCAGGACGATGGCAAACCCAAAGTATTCCGGGATTCCGCCGTCACCAACCTGACCGATTTCTTCGAGCGGTTCCAGTCATTGAATGTCCGGTCGAACGACCAACTCGACGCGCTGGTGGAACGGGCTCAGGGTGTGGTCAACGGCGTGGCCCCGCAGGAACTTCGTGACAGCGGGACGCTCCGGCAACAAATCGCCTCGCGACTATCCAGCGTGCAGTCCTCGCTCGACGGATTGCTGGTCGATCGCCCGCGCCGAAACATTCTCCGCCGGCCTCGGTAAAGGAGGCCATCGTGGAACTGCTCATCGCAACATGCGGGCAAGTCCGTTGCATTTATGCCGAAGCGGTCGATCTCCATGAGCTTGGTGCCGTTTCGATCCGGCGCGGTTCTCATGTGGAACCAACTGATGACGGACATTGGACGGCAGACATGGCCCCGGTGAACGGGCCGCTGCTCGGTCCGTTCGCAACACGATCCGCGGCGTTGGATGCCGAAATCGCCTGGCTGCGTTGCCATTTGCTAACGCCAACCAAGTAACCAACAACTGATTCTCTGCCTCGCAGATCGCGGGGCGGCTGTTTTCACACGGCCGCCCTGCGTTGGGTGGTCGTTATCTCTTTTCCTTGGAGCGAATGATGACCCAAACTGACCTCGATCACGCCGTCGCATGTGCGACAGGCGAAGACCTCTCTGAAATCAAGCGACGGGGATTCTCCATCGCTGATCCAACTGACGTGGACTTCGATCCCGAACCGGACAATCTCCCCGGTCAGGTGGTCGACTGGGACGATGACCGATTCTCCTGCCCGTATCCGACCGTGATGCGTCTCGATGCGTTTCTGCAACGGCGGTCTGCTTGATGCGGAAGTCCCACCAATCCCACGACACCCGGCCGGGATACCACGGCGACCCGATCTATCGGCACTCTATCCGCACGTATCTCGGCTGGTTGGGAGTGGCCTGCATCATTGCTTGCCTTCACGCTGGTCCGGTCGTGCTTCTCGTCTGGCTCGCGACAGCGTTCGTGCTGACGCGAGACGGCAGTTGTAGCAATCGGAATCAGTCACAACGAACCTGTCCAAATAGACGGAGGAGGCGCTGTTGATCACATTATCCAGAAGACACACTCGGTCAATCCGAACGATAATGAGCCAAGCCTTGGGCATCACATCACGGAAAAGCTCGGTACCGATTGGTTTTCAAGCCACCAACGATGGCATCACACTCACCGCCAGCAACGAGTCCATCGCCATTCGGCACACCATCCCCGGCGCTGAGACGTCCGGGGCATTTGCGATCCCATTATCGGCCCTGGCTGATTGCGAAGGGCGCGGGGATGAGGTTGTCACGTTTCGGCGTGAAGGTGACTCGGTCATTGTGGAGTGGCGCGACGGAGGTATTCCGCAAACGGCTCGGCACGATGTTTTGGAAAATCCTGCGATGCCTTCAGATGTCGAGTCCGCGGTCGTGTGTGATCAATCGCTGATGCGGGCGTTGGCTGATGCGGTGGACACCGCTGATCGCGAGCCGACGCGGTACGCGCTCAACTGCATCCAGCTTCGTGCCAACGGTCAAATCCTAGCAACGGATGGCCGGCAAGCCTACGTCCACGGTGGTTTCGACTTTCCTTGGACCGAGGACCTGCTTGTTCCCGCCTCACGGGTGTTGACGCGAAAGGGGCTTGCCGAAGCAGCCGAAGTTGCCATCGGTGCGTCCGACGATTGGGTTCAGTTGCAAGCTGGTGATTGGGAAGTCTGGTTCAAGATCAACCATGATGACCGGTTCCCGTGCGTGGATGAACATGTTCCCAGCCCCGACGTAGCGACAACGACTCTACAATTCGACGACGAGGATGCCCAGTTTCTAATCAAAGCGATGTCGCGTTTGCCGGGTGTGAGGGAGATGAACGCCCCCATTACGCTCGACCTCAACGGACAGGTTTCCGTCCGTGCCCAAGCAGACGAGCAAATCACGGAAGTGGTACTCTGCCGTTCGTCTCGGCAAGGCGATGAAATCCGCTGCAACACCAACCGCACCTTCCTGGCTCGCGCCGCTCGGCTGGGATTTCGGGACGTTCATTTTCATGGCCCTGAGACGCCAGCGGTTTGCCGCGAAAGCAACCGCACCTATTTCTGGGCGCTGCTCGGCAAAGAGGGCGCGATCAAGGCGTCAGACAACATGCAGCGGATCGAGTCGGCGGAGCGGGCCGGCCCGCGAACCTCCAGACCTTCAACTATCGAAAGGGCAAACATGAAGGAAACAACAATGACTCCAACCTCAGAATCGCAGTCTGCGGACCCGATCACCCCGCTTGAAGCGGCCGAAACGTTGCGAGATTCACTGAAGGAATCACTGACTCGTACCCGCGAGCTGATCGCCTCACTTCGCCGGCGCAAGAAGCAGTCGCGTCTGGTGGAGAGCACACTCGCGAGTCTCCGGCAGCTTCAAGACGTCGCGTAGCTGCTTGGTCAATCCATTCATCCACATTCCGGGCCGCCATCGCATCTGTGCTTTGGCGGCCCGACTCTTTTTCCACTGAAGGAGACTTCCTATGGCAGTCAAACTGTCTGTCGGCCTGCAAAAGAAGGTCGGCCTTCCCGACTATGGCTCACTCGGCGCAAGTTGCCACGTCGAGTTTGAGATTGACCGCAGTCTGATCGAACACGACCTGGCAGGCTTTCACGAAAAAGTTCGCGGAGCCTTTGCCGCGTGCCAGCAAAGCGTTCAGGACCAGCTCGCGAGCCAGCAATCCGGCCACAACTCGGCACCGAGCAACGGTCACAACGGAAACGGGCATCACACCAGCGCGTATTCCAACGGTAACGGAAATGGTCGGGGGAATGGTCATCGTGGCAACGCTAGACCAGCGACCGCGAGCCAAGCCAGAGCGATTCGCGCGATTGCTGGACGGCAGCGCGTCGATCTGCACCAACTGCTTGGCGACCGATTCAGCGTCTCGCGGCCGGAAGACCTTTCGATCTCCGATGCCAGTTCATTGATCGACGAACTGAAAGGACCAGCGGAAGGCAACGGAGGCGGGCGATGAGCGCCGCACTCGCTCTCAGTCCAAACGAAGTCGCTGAACGGATCTCCGGGCGCGATTACGTCTCCTTCAGCGCGATCAGTGCCTATCGTCAATGCCCTTTGCGCTACTACTTCCGGTATGTAGAAGGTCTGCCGGAAGAAACCGTCTCATCAAGCCTGGTACTTGGAGGTGCAGTCCACTGTGCCGCCGAGTTTCATTTCGACCAGTTGATGGCCGGCAACCCGGTTCCCGACCATGACACCCTACTGGCCGTGTTCTGGGATGAGTGGCGGGATCGTGGGGAAGAAGCTGAGATTCGATTCGGCAAGAACGAAGACGTGAGCTCGGTGGCCAAGCTCGCGGATCGTATCCTGACCGAGTTTCGCCAGAGCGACTTGGCGGTTCCGCACGGAAGAATCCTCGGAGTTGAGGAGCAACTACGTGGAGAGTTGATACCGGGCGTGCCCGACCTTTTGGCACGTATCGACTTGATCGTCGAAGCTGAAGACCACGTGACGGTCACCGATCTCAAGACTTCTCGCTCGCGCTGGAGCAACGATCAGGCGGAAGACAGCGGCGA
>JAQBZB010000073.1 GCA_027622275.1 Planctomycetota bacterium
GGTTGGAATACCGATTATCTTGCCCGAGTCCTTGGACTACAAAAGACTTAGTGTGCGTTTGCCGTGGCGTAACACCCGTGATGGGCACGGCTCCCACTGGTCCGCTCAGCACCAAATCTTCCGGCCTTAGAGTGGTCAATTCTCGACTGAAGAAGAACCTCATCTCAGTTTGGCCCGGCAGAAACCTGTCGCGAGGTAGATGCCAAATGACAGCAAACTGTTCGTGGGAAAACTCGTGCGCTCCGATATCAACTGTGCCGTCAGCGATGCGAGCCTCGCCAGCCAAATCGATCGGCAAAGGTTCGGAAATATTACCGTCGTTATCGAGGTCGAACGTGTCGGAGGGTATGAGGTCGTTAGAACCCGTATCGATTGCCGGACTGCCGGGCAATAAATAGTAGCTCCACCGGCCGTTAGCCAATTCGGTCAGGTCGCTCAACAGTGGATCAATCGGCGAAGATGCAGTACCAACCTGGTTTCCGTCAACGCCATCAATGAAACTCGGTAGCGCAATTGCGTCGCCGATTAGATTGTGGGAGCCGGATAGCGCCCCAGTTGATTGATAAATGTCTGGCCGGGATGACCCGATGTTTTGAGCGACCAGAGTGTTATTCAAGACTGTGTCGGTAGCGCTGTAGATTCCACCACCGCCATTGACAGCGGAGTTGCCGGAGAGCGTCGAGTTCGTGACAACCAGAGAATCGCCATAGCCAAAGATTCCGCCACCGCTGCTTGATGAGTTACCAGAAAACGTGGCGTTAGTGGCTGAGAGAATGCCATAGCTGAAAACGCCACCTCCTTGAAATTCAGCTGAGTTGTCGAACAAAGAAGCATTCGTGACGGTCAGCGAACCGAGACTATAAATTCCGCCGCCGTTGTAACTTGATCGGTTATCGGAGAGTGTTGAGTCAGATACCGTCAGCGCGTTGAAACTAGCAATCCCTCCGCCGTTGGCAAATGGTCCAGTAGCCGAATTGTCAGAGAGTTCTGAGTGCTTGAGCGTCAGCATCCCAAAACTGTAAATCCCGCCACCACTGCTTGCGGAGCCTCCCACAAGGCTCACGCCAATGAGATCGACAGAAACGCCCGGTTGGATAAAAAAGATGCGGTTGTGACCCAGCGCATCGAACGTCAACTGATCAGCTCCAGGGCCATTGATTCTTAGGTCGCCAAGAATCGGCAACTCACCGTCATCTACGGAAATCGTCCCAGTCAACCCTTCCGCAAAATGGATGGTATCCAGTTGGCTGAATGATCCAGCTAGTGCATCACCAACAGGCTGATTGCGATTTGTTGCCTCAAACGCTTCTAGGAAAGTCAAGATGCCATCATTGTCGACCTTCTCCTCAAAGCTCGTGACTGTATAGTTTCGTCCTGAGGTTCCGACGGTCTCCCCTTCCACCGCACCAATATCGACAGTGTCGTTTTGGATTCGCACATTGCCTGACACGTCTTCGGCCAATGGTTGTCCTGTCGGGTCCAATGCCAGTTGATTATCGCCAGCGTTCAGCGCCGGGCTGCCAGGCAAAAGATGATAGCTCCAACGTCCGTCATCCAGCTGTGTTAAATCGCTTAACGCGGGATCAATGGGCGAGGAGAGGTTGCCGACGAGATTTCCGTTAACGCCGTCAACGAATGTTGACTGTCCAGTGCCATCGGCGATCAAGTTATGGGCCCCAGACAAGGCACCAGACGAGTGTCGAATGTCAGTACCGAGAAGAGCTCCGTTGCCAGCTACGATTGAATTGTTTAGTGTCCCGATCGCCGAAGATTGACCTGAGTAAAAAATCCCGCCACCATTATTGGCTGAGTTTGCGAAGAGTGTCGAATTCGTAATCAACAGACTTTCGCTGCTGTAGATTCCACCACCTCCGTACTCCGCTGAATTGCCCAATAGCGACGAGTTCGCGAGCACCAGTGTTCCGTCACCGTAGATCCCGCCTCCCTTTCCGTTTCGTGCGAGAACAGCATTTCTGAAGAATGTTGAGTCCGTTACCGTAATGGTACTATCACTGTAAACCCCTCCTCCTTTGCCGTTAGACGTATTACTCGAAACAGTAGATTCGGATATTGTCAGTTCGCCGTCGCTGTAGACTCCGCCACCATCTCCGTTCGCCGAGTTACGAGAGAGTGTAGAATTGGTGACTGTCAGCGTTCCGTAGTTTGCGATCCCGCCTCCGTTCCCAGACACCCCGGAAGCCAAATTGAGGAAGAGTGTGGAGTTGGACACGACTAGTGTGCCAAGGTTGTGAATGGCACCGCCCTCACTTGCCGCTCCTCCTGTGAGACCCATCCCACTGAGACTTACCGCAACGCCTGGGTGGATTGAGAATATGCGGTTCTGTCCGCTTGCGTCGAATGTCAGAAACTCAGCGCCAGAGCCTACAATGTTCAGACTGCCGCTGATCGTTAATTCTCCGTCGTCGACCAGAATCGAACCGCTCAAACCGTCCGCAAACCGGATCGTGTCAGGCTCCGTGAAGGAGCCGGGTAAGGCATCGCCCGCCGGTTGGTTGCGCATCGCTGCGTCGAACGCTTCGGCGAAGGTTAGTACGCCGTCCATGGCGATCGTGTTTTCAAGACTCGTGACTGTGTACATCTCGGCAGATCGATGGGCCGATGCGCCTTCAACAGCTCCGATATCAACCATCCCATTTTGGATTCTGACTCCTCCCATCGCGTCCAAGGTGAGAGCCTGACCTATCTCATCCACCGCCAGTTCATTGCTTCCTGCATCCAGTGCTGGACTGCCGGGCAAGAGATGATAGCCCCACTGGCCATTGTCGAATTGGCTTAGGCTGCCCAACAATGGGTCAATCGGCGACGAGCCGCTACCAACGTGGTTTCCGTCCGCGCCATGGGTGAAAGTCGATTGGCCTGATCCGTCGCCGACGATGTTGTGAGAGCCGGACAACGTGGCGGTAATGTAAACATCGGGTTGGGATTCGCCCCAGTTTCCGGCCACGATCGCGTTATTTAATGTCGTTGCGGATGAGGTCGAGATCCCGCCACCGATGCTTGACGAGTTGCCCGAGAATGTGGAATTCGTGACTGACAACGTACCTCTGTCGTTGGAAATTCCACCACCGCGACTCTTCGACAAGTTGCCAGAAAATGTTGAGTTGGCTACCGAGAACGCCCCGAACGAGCGGCTGAAAACTCCGCCGCCGTATTCGGTGGCTGAGTTGTTCGACAAAGACGAGTTTGTGAACGACATCGCGCCATCGCCGTTGTAGACTCCCCCGCCATTGCTGGCGGTTATTTCTGATCGTCGAATCGATCACCGTCATAGTGCTGCAGTAAATCGCACCTCCTGCGTAAGTAGCCGAATTCCCAATCAGCAATGAGTCGGTAACTGCCAGCGCGCTATCGCTAAAGATCCCGCCACCGTTACCAGCGGAGTTGTCCAAGACCGTAGAGCTTGTGACATTTAGCGTGCCAGAGGCATTGTAAACCCCACCGCCGTTGTTGGTCGCGGAGTTACCCAAGAAACTCGAGTCCGCGATAGTTAGATCGCCTTGGCTAGAGACCCCCCCACCGTCACTCATGCTTGAGTTGTCAAAGAAAGTTGAGTTCGTGATTGCCAATGTGCCGCTATTGTGAACACCACCACCAGCTGCACTCGCCATGTTCTTCGTTATGGTTGAGAGCGTGATCGTCAAATTACCTGCGTTGTGAACGCCACCACCATAGTCAGACGATCCGCGAGTAATCGTCAGGCCGGAGAGCGTCACGTCGTCGGTGACTCTGAACACTCGACTGCGACTATCGGCGTCGACAGTCAAGGAAGACAACGTCGAGGCGTCGATCGCAATGGGATTGCGGAGCCACAATTCTTGTCCATCCAAAGTAATTGTCGCACCATCGAGATTGGCATTAAAGGTGACCGTGCCATCACCGATTCCAGACTGAGAATAATAGATGGCTTCGCGGAGTGTGATTTCATCGTCATACAGATCAAACTCGTCATCTATGGCGGAAACGGCCAATGACGGCGTCTCACGCCCGACGGCCGGCGGCCCTTGATACTCATAGGCACCGATATCGACAGTGCCATCGGCGATGCGCGGGCTACCGGTTAGATCGACGAGCAGTGGATCGCCGCCCATGTCGACGGCCATCGAGTTGCTGCCCCCGTTAACTGCGCGCGATCTGTCGGTCAGCCGCAAGTCACCCAGATCGTCATCCCCAGTGCCCCATACGCCATCTGCCCCAGCCGAAGGCGATTGCACAAAACCGGGATCGAGACTGATTACGCTAGTCGAGTCGCTGTAGCTGCCCCGGATGTCTTGCTCGGAGTTCAAAGACACGATCGAATTTGCGATCGTTAGCACGCCAAATTCGTTGGAAACCCCACCGCCAGAGTTGCCCGAAAGCGTGGAGTTCGTGACTTTCATGTTGCCTTGCCGGTTGTATGCCCCACCGCCATCACTCCTGGCTGAATTGCCTGCGAGCAACGAGTTCGCGACCGTAAGCGTGCCAGAGACGTTGTGAATCCCGCCACCGTAGAGAACGGCGGAGTTACCCTTTAATATGGAATTCGTGACTGTCAGAGTGTCGCCTCGATTGTATAGACCGCCGCCATAACTAGCCGAGTTGCCGTAGATGGTTGAGTTGGCGATCGTCAGCGTACCGTCTATCTTGTAGACGCCACCGCCACTATTTTTTTCCATATGGATGTGAGAGGAGTTAGTGGGGTCGTTCGCGTTTCCTCCCGTGATCGAAATACCATCAATGCCAACATTGCCCCCACCAGAATAGACGACCGTATAAGCGTTGTCGGAAGTGTCTTCAGTTACGCCGAGAACACCCGACAAAATCGTCTGGCGGGTCGACCAGTCGCGGGCGTCGAGTGTGTCTTCAGTACCCGCGAAGCCGCCGAAAAGAGTTACGCCATCTATCAGTGAAAAGGAGGCTGACCGAGCGTCGCCGCTTTCTAAACGTGCTGTAGGTGTATACGTACCTTCGGCAATCCAGATTGCATCGATGTCGTTGGTCCCGTCGGCATCCGTATTGAACGCCGCGGCTTGCGTAAACGCGTCTTGAAGGTCATTGTAAGCAGAGCCCCAAGCTTGGCCCGTGCCACCGTTCGCCGCGTCGGCATCGACCATCAACACCGCCAGCATCCGCCGGTCCTCGAGCGGCTCCAGCAGGAGTCTGCGTCGCCTTCGTGAAGACTGACATCTTTTCGCACGCCTTCGTCGACGCTGACGAAACGAGTTGTCCATCTGCTTGCTCCTTTGACCTACGGACGCCGCCGTACGGTCAGTGATACGACGGATCTTCTGTGATGTTCCAAAAAAGCATAGTTTCCGAGACTCTCGCACGTCCGAAAGCTGATCACCGCCCGCCTCGGTGACTTCCAGTTTGCTCACTTCACGGCACGTGGTGATACCACTGGCGTCGTGCCACTGCCCGCTGCCACAATGCAGGTACGCGACGCATTATAGCTGAACAACTGTCTGCCGGTCTGTAGGCAACCTGTAAAGCACTTAAGAGAAGCCAGTTTCTTGTACGCGACGCATCGCCATTCAGATCCGCTGGATGGAACGCCCGTGAATCTGGAGCGGATGGACGTGTGGCCGATGGAGACACCCGCAATCGCACGCCTGCCGATTTTCTTATGCTTACGAATCGTGTCCTGAACATTTCTGCAATGAACTCGCTTCAGCCACGCTACGAATTGAGCTTGGTTCGACCAATCAAAGTCGCCGATTTCGCCAATCGCCGAAAGGCATGTCTGCTGAATGATGTCCGGCGAGTCAGCGCTTGCTCTCAGAGTACCATCAATCTCCGCTTCCGTTATCGTCGGAATGTACGAGCGGTACGGGTCCGGCAATTTCCGGATTGCGTCGCGGTCCATCATACTCAACTGGCGCGATACTTGCTTCCCTGAAAGCAAATGCACCGGTTTTAGTTTCTTCCCGCCGAGTCAGGCGATTCAGACGCAAACATGCACTTTTGCTGCTTCAGAATGACGATACTGCCTCGACTTGCCTGAATTGCTCGCTCAATCGCACGCGGAAATGACGCTAGCCCGGATTATTCATCGGCCGCCTGGCGCTAGCGTGCGGCTGATTTGCGCGATGTTTTGGGCAAGATAGCCGTAACTCTTTTTACAAACGTATGTTTTGAAGAATACTCACCGGTTCATGAATAATCCGGGCTAGGTGTGACACACCGGCCGTCGCTGAGATGTGTCGCTGACCTGATTCGCGAGTTCCGCTGGAATTCATCCAGTCGCGCAGTCGAAAAGACGATGGACGCGATCTGGCTTGCGCACTCATGAGGGCGTGTCCTCGGTCAGTTAGCCGAAATTCTTGCGCGCTCTGACGACAACACGACGACGACACCGACGCATTTGTGCCTCAGCCCTAACATGCGGCGGTGGCGCACACCTCCTGCACGTGGCAAGTTGCGTTTACCTGCGTCGGTGAAATCGACCGAACGCAGTGAACGCGTGTAGTCATCCTGATTTTCGAGCCCTTCAACGCCCCCTGACCGAGCGTGGCCAAGATGATGCACTCGCGACTTTGCTAAGTGACCGAGGACAAAACGTCCTCGGTAGTTTTAGCGCAACCAAAAACTCCACCAGCGATTGCGTCCGAATCCCGCAACAGCTTGCACTGACACGCAAGGACAGACGAAGCAACTCTGCCTGTCCGATCCGAAACGTATCGAACTAACGGGTGGCGGTGGTACGAACATGGCCGCCATCGTCGCGGAAGTCCTGCAAACTCGACCTCAGCCGCAGATGATCTTGATCTGCACCGATGGTCATACTCCGTGGCCCACACAAGACCCCGGCATTCCCGTCGTTGCCTGCCTCACGTACCCACGGGCTACGTTGCCCGAGTTTTATCAACCACCGACCTGGATTCCGATTGTTGAACTTTGCAAAGGAGACCTGACATGACCACCTTGGAACGAAAACTGTTCGAGCGCGCTGTCACCGCATTAGTCTGTGCGTTGGCCCATGACGAAGCCGCTCAGGACGACGCCGCTCAGGACGACGCCGCTCAGGACGACGCCGCTCAGGACGACGCCGACGCAGAGACATTGACGGAACTTCGCGGACATTGGATTGACGACGCCCACAAGGTTGTCGATAAGGCTGAGAGACTTGGAATCTGGGGCGACTTCGATGAGTAATTTGGTTGCATACTACCGTGTGAGTACCCAGAGGCAAAAACGCTCCGGGCTCGGATTGGAAGCTCAACAAGCCGCCGTTGGGAGCTATTCGCGTGAAAGTGGCGGCACCATCTTGGCCGAGTACTCGGAGGCTGAATCTGGACGGAAAGCAGACAGGCCCGAATTAACAAAGGCCATCGCCCACGCCAAGCGAGGAGGTGCCACACTCGTTGTTGCAAAGCTCAATCGGCTAAGTCGGAATGCCAGGTTTCTGCTGACGCTCGAGGACTCGGTCTTGCCGCTGGTGTTCTGCGATCTCCCTGGTGCCAACGAACTGATTGTCGGCATCATGGCGGTGATCGCGGAAGACGAATGCCGGCGAACAAGCGCGCACACCAAAGCCGCGATTGATTCCGCCAGTCTGCAGCATCTGCATCGCCGCGGTTTGTTCACATTCGCTTACACAATCGAGTCGTGAGCACCGCCGGTTGATCGGCGATCTGCCGAATCTCGATCCGATGTCGGGAGCATCAATCAGAACACGTACTTGATTTCGTAAACGAGATTCCGCTGGGTTCGACGGAAGTTGAAGTTTGGTCGCTTTAGTCGCTTATGTCGCACGTCGGCATTGATTGCTTTCGTCTAGCTACTTTCGCTCAGTCGCTCGCACCATCGCCACGATGCCGGCCTTCACCGCTTCGGACAACTCGGACCAATGGTCGATGATTGATTGCAGATCGGGGTCGATCGGGGCGTGATCAAGATCAACTGCTGCGCCTGACGCTGCGCGGTCGACTGGCAGCGAGTCTAACGTGTTAGTTGCGAGCGGTTTAGAAGAATCCCCAAATTGATGAAGAGTCAATTGCGCTGCCAATTGAGCGATCGGGGCGTGAGGCACGGCTGGGCGGTGCCTAAAAGTGAATGGTTTAGCAAGATCCGACTCAGACGAAAGCCCTTCGCTGCGCAGGCTCGATGCCGTTCGTATCTCCTCCTTAAGCTCTACCGGAGCAGATTATTTGCATTTTTCGGCAAAAGCGGAAAAATCCGCAAGTTCTTCCCAATTTGACACGATATATGAGGGCAGACACGAACAGCGGACGTCGGCGCAGCGGGCGTTCGGACTCTCTTGATCGAGGAACGGTTGTATGTCTCACAAGTCGCTCTTGACGGCCTTGAACGTATTGCTGGCCTGCACGGCGCTAAGCAGCACCGGCTGCATCGGCTTCCAGCAACCGACGCTTGGCATTCTGTCCATTCCCATTCCGGTGAGTCCCTACTTCCAAGACAAGAAGGAAGACGAGTTCTGGATTAAAGAACGGTACGATACCGTTCCGATTCTCGGACCTCTCTCGGCGGGGGGGCCGACAGTCGCTCTCGATCCGCCGAGCGATGACGAGGTGCTGCACGCGTTGCAGAGAGCGAGGCCGATCGAAGGTGGATTGCCTTACTTGCACGAAACCCAATGGAACAACATGCGGATCGTGAAAGAGAAGATCGCGGACTATGTCGACCCGCCGCGGTTCATTCCGCTCATCGGACCTGCTCAACTGCATCACGCTCATTACAAATGCACGGTCTACTTCTCGGAAGTCACCAACATTGGTTGGCCGATTCCGCATCAGCTGAAGAACGAAGACGCCGTTGAAGTGATCTATATCGACCACAATCACTTCCACATGGTTGGCAATGTCGATGCCGGCGTGAACACGAACTACTAGATCGGGCAAGGCAACTGACGCCAATTGCATCTTGACCTCGCGAGCAACCCTGCTGGCGAGGTCGAGTCATTTCTTGCTGAGCATGATTCGCCACTGTGTTCGAGCAGATGCCGCGACGTTAGCGTTTCCAGTCTGACATCCTGTTGAACTCCGCCTCTTGTCTTGAAGTTACCCCCCCCCCCAAGAATCTGCTCGCGGATTCGATCGACCGCTCGACGATGGATCATACGAACCGTGTTGTCGGCAAGACCGAGACGTTGGCCGACATCTCGCCAGGTACAGCCTTCGATAACCAGCGCGCAGATCGTGTGTTCGCGATCCGTTAGAGCTGCACAAGCAGCATCGAATTGCTCATTCCAGATTAATTCGTCAAGGACGCTAACATCGATCGCCATTTCGGCGCAGGCTTCCAAATTGATTTCGTAGTGATGATGCCCGGCTTGCAAGGTTCGCTTCGTACTACGCCGCACCGACTTTTCGACATAGCGTGCAAAATGAATTCGATCTTCGAAATGGATCGGGCGGCAGCGAGTGAACAGTGCCACGAAAAACAAATCGTAAATCTCGTCCGGATCGACGGCCCATTCCAACGAGAGATCCGCCGCTTTGTATCGAATCACGTTGTGCATGTGTCGGCGAAACTCGTGCCACAAATCAGCACGTGCGTCCTCGTCGCCCGTCATCGCTCGCAGATAGAGTTCCGCAAAGTCGTCCTCTTCCACCGCGTCTTCGACATCGAAAGCATCGTCGGCCATCGCTCAAGCTCCCCCGACCCTGATAAGACGCCCCTGTTTATAATCCGCGAAAAACCGGATTACTACCTGCGCGAGCGAAAAAATATCGAAAAACTTTTGCGAATGTTTGTTCGGTTTGGCGATTTTGCGCCTAAGGGTAAGTAGAGGGCTGGTGCCGGCCCACTGCCGTGCGAGGCGGCTTGTTCAAGCTGCGTCGCGAATTGTGAAACGTGAAACCACTCAGCGAGTAGATCTGCGATCAGGGCAGGTCCGCGCCGAGGCAGAACCGGCATCAGGAAGAGGAGTCTTTTGTATGCGCAAGCCATCATCATTCTGGCAATTCCCAACGCTTCGTCAGCTCAGCGCTAAGAGGCGGCGTTCCAAGCGACCCACAAGCGCGGCGTCTTCGCTGCGAGCAGTTGGAAGCTCGCCATCTGCTGGCCGCGGACGGCTGGTACAATGTTGACCTGCCTGCCGACGTCAACGACGATGGCCTGGTCACACCGGTGGATGCGTTGCTGGTCGCCAATGTCGTGTATGCGAACGAAGGCGGTTCGGTTATGCTGACCGCCGATAACCCAGCCAGCGTCTACCCGGATGTGAACAATGATGGGCAGATTGGGATGGCAGACATGACGGCAGTGACGAACGAGTTCGGTGGGGGCAGCGGCGGCGACGCCGGATCGGGCAATGCGCTGCAAACGAATGCGACCACAAGTCCCACAACGTCTAGTGGAAGCGGCACCGCCACGATGATGACGTCGATGTCGTCAAGCAGCGGTGGCGGCGTTGGCGGAGGCGGGGCCGGCGGCTCGTCGACTTCCATCGCCTACTACACCGTCGCAGTCGACAGTCCGACCGTCAGCGAAGATGGAGGCAATCTCGAATTTACGATCACGCTGCATGGTGATGTTCCCGGTGGCGCGACCATTCACTACACGACGGGAAGCGGGGGCGGGGCAGCGGCGACGCCCTCTTCCGGTTTCCATGTAAACAACCCGTACGCCTCGCCCTTGGATTACGTCTGGAAACAAGACCAGGTCGTACTGTCCAACGATGGAGATACCGCCACGGTCCAGGTGCAGGTGCTGGACGATGTGTGGGTCGAGCAGGACGAGACCGTCGACCTGACGATCGATTCCGTGACCAACAACCCCATGGCGGTCAATGGCGTGTCGCATCAGTACGACGCCGTCCACAGTACGACGGTCGGGACCGGGACGATCGACGACAATGACGCGGCGCTGGTCAAGCTGTTGCCTTTCCAACACCTTAACTCGCAAGAAGGCAGCAGCGGCAGCGGCCTTCCGCAGTTTAATCGGACCTTTCGCGCGCAGCTCAACAACCCCGTTGATGCGGAGGTGACGGTCAATATGACAGTCACCCCTGGGACGGCGAATGGTTCGGACTATTCGATCCCGCCAAACCAAGTGATCAAATTCGGAGTGGGCAGTAGCTTCAGCAATCACTTTCACGTCGACATTGTGGGTGACCGTATCATCGAACTCGATGAGGATTACACGGTTTCGATCGCCGGTGTAAGCGTGGGCGGCGGCCGCGACGTGCAGTTGGATCCCAATCCGGCCAACGTCAGTATTAAGGACACGATCGGGAACGATGATCGAGGCACCATCAACCTCGTTGCCGCATGGAGTCTAACGCGGACTGAAACAGCTCCGGATGCACTGGAGGACCAGTGGACCGTCACGAGCCCTCTATCCGGCTTGCCGCAGACGATTCAGTTCGAGGTGCGTCTGAAGCACGATGATGGAGATTACGCCAACGTGGCGATCGATGTTCCCGTCACCGTCAATTGGCAAACCGTCAACGGCAGCGCCATCATCGGCGGAACGGGACCGGGTTCGACAGATTACACTGGTGGATCGGGAGCGATCATCAGTAGCACCCGGTTATTTGGGGTTCTACCCGTTGCCGTCGTCGCCGACGCGGTTGCGGAGCCGGATCAGTGGTTTAAAGTCGAACTGGTTGGAACTTTGGATTGGGGCCCCATGGTTACAGCCCGCCCCGTCACTTTGGGAAATACATCCCTCACCGCCTGGATTCGTGGGGACGACTACGCGACGATCAACATCGGAGGCGGGGTCGCGGTTACCGAGAAGGGCGCGGGCATGCTTCAGGATCTTGGTTTCGTCGTGTCGCTCACCGGCTTGATCGATCGCTCGGTGAGCGTCTCGGTCAATGACATTCCTGGCAATGGCGCCGGCGGGCCGCACGCGACGCCGGGAACCGGCGGCGATTATCTGCTGATGACCAACTCGGTCAGTTTTGCACCGCTGTGGTCGACTACACAAACCGGCGCGGCCGTGGTCCGCGTCTACGGTGACAACATCAGCGAGCCTGATGAGTATTTCAGCGTCTTGCTCGGCGTTTTGACAGATAACGGCTTGGCACCATTCATCGGGATCGGCACTAACTTGTCTGTGGGAAAGATTATCAATGATGACTGACATGCGACTCCAGGATCTGAAACTCATTCCCCGAATCACTGCCGCCGCGGTAGCCGCATGCCTGCTCGTTTCGCATTCGCTTGCGGGCGAATATGACCGGGCGGAACTGCTCCGTATGGTTCAGGAGAAAGATTACCCTGAACTTACCGACAGTCCGGCAGACCGAAAACTGGCCAAGGAGTTGCTGGCGTTGCTGGGCGGGCACCTGGATAGCAGCGGAAACATTTACTTAACGGAACATTTCACGGATGCAGACATGCCAGTAATTCTGCCGTTTCAAGATTCGCGCGGAATTCTGATGGAGACCACGCAGCTTTCCGACAATGGCATGAAAGAACTCCGGAAGATGAAATCTTTGGAAGGCATTGCACCGCCGCCGCGAGTAACTGACGAAGGGTTAGCCCATCTTCAAGGGCTCCCCCTGCGCCGGCTGCGATTGCCACCGCAGGCCACCGACAAGTGCATAAACACAGTGACGACCCTCAAGGAATTAACCGGATTAGCTCTGTCGAAAAACATCACGGATGAAGGATTCTGCCGCATGGCCGAACTGGGCCGATTGACCTCCATTGCCCTGGAGGATTCCCAAGTTACCGATGCCGGATTTGAAGTCATCGGCCAGAATCCAAAAGTCTGGTACGTAGACTTTGGCACCGCGCCGAACATCACGCCCGACGTTGTCCGGCACTTAAAGCAACTCCCGAATCTGCATTGGCTGATCGGTCCTCCGGGGACAAACGACAGGACGCTGGAGTTGCTGGCTCCAGTGAAGTCGTTAACTCATCTCGATCTGTCGAGCTACGAGGGCGTAACCGACGAAGGAATGAAGCATCTGGCAGCGCTCGAGTCGCTAGGCCAATTGAAGCTCGGTTCGAACATTACCGACGCGGGCATCGAGCACCTTGGCAGGCTCGACCATTTGCTGTACCTGGACCTGGTCAAGACGAAGGTGACCGGTCAAGGGCTGGCGTACTTGGGGCCCTTTGGTCCGTACCAGCTTGAGATCTCCGACTCGGTCAGCGACGAAGGCTTGGCCAGCATCACCAATTTCCCCCGTCTGTCGTATTTGATCTTGAACGGCAACTTTACGGACGCCTGCCTGCCGCATCTGCCCATGCGGTTGGAGCTTGTCAAGTTCCACGGCACGAAAGTGACCCCGCAAGCGCTCCAGAAACTCAAGCGGGAACGCCCCGCGTTGAACATCGAGGTCCGCAACGAATGGGGAGGCTTCGTGTCGCTCGACGAGTAATCGAACGAATTCTCGTTCGGCCTCGCCAAGTGAACGCGATCCCCGGAAGCACCGATCAATTGTGATTATAGTGTGCGCGGTGGAAAGTGCCACGTTTATACAAGCACGACGCGCCAGCGAGTGAGTCAGCAAGTGCCGCCAGAACCCACTCGCTTGCGCGTCGTGCTTGGATTTGTGTCATTCTGCACCGCGTGCAGTATAGCCGTGGAGGGTGGGCTGTGCTCACCCTACGAACTCTGGCCGCGCCACCCGAACCGATTGGGAACAACGGACGATGATTGAGAATCCGAAACAAAGAATCTCTCGACTCGCAACGCTGGCCGCGATGCTCTTCGTTGCTGCCGCCAGTACGGTTGCCGCGCATGCCCAGACGCTGACCGATGGAGGTCTGCCGTCCGCCATCGAACGTGATCTCGCACAAAAGTTTCGCGACGCGGGCGCGACCGTCGAGGCTTGGCAGAACGGCAACATCCGGGCACTCATTTTGAACAACCAGTTCGTCGACGCGGACATGCCGGTCGTCGCCGGACTCCGCAATCTCCATTGGTTGAATCTGCATCACGCCAACGTCAGCGACCGGGGAATGAGCAAGCTCGCTGCGATGAAGCAGCTGCGCGGACTGTACCTCCCGCACGAGATCACGGACGACGGCCTTGGCCTGCTGGACGGAATGCCCGATTTGGAACGTCTCAGCTTCCAGCACTGCGAGCGTGTGACCGACAAGGGCTTTGCTCACGTGCGACGACTCACCAAGCTGCAAGATCTCGTGACGCCGGATCTCATCACGGATGATTCCCTGCGTGTGCTCGCCAAATTGAAAAAGATGACTTCGCTGCATCTTACCGGCCCTGGGATCACCGACGACGGCCTGCGGCATTTGGCCGGTGCCACGGAACTGAAAACGCTGGTCCTGCCACCCGCCGTCACCGGAACGGGGCTGTCGCATTTGCGCGGGCTGACCGGTTTATCAAACATCCTCGTCTCGCGCGCCACCACTGACGAAGGCGTCCGGCAGTTGGCGGGGTTCACGGAGTTAACGCGAATCGATCTTGCGTCCTGCGACCAGGTGACGGACGCAGCCTTCAAGCACCTCCGGGAGTTGCCCAAGCTGCAGGTGGTCTCGCTCGGCCCGGGGGCGACCGACAAAGCGGTTGATGAATTGGCCGAGTATCCCGCGCTGACGCAGATCAGTCTCACGCTCGCACAAGTCACGGACGCCTGCATTCCGAGTTTGACTCGCGTTTCCAAATTGGATTCGTTGCAGGTGCCCAGCACGATTAGCGCGAAAGGGCTAGCCCAGCTTGTGCCGCTGAAGCAGTTGGAGTCCTTATCGCTGATGGGAGCTTTTTCTGACGATGTCGTCCCCGTGCTGCTGGAGATGGATGGCGTCGAGATATTGACGCTGCACAACACGGACGTCTCGGAAGCGAGCATCAAAAAGCTGCAAGAGCATCGCCACCCGAAGGGCCTTCATCTGTTCGTCTCCAGGCGCTGACGTGACCACATCAACCCGCGGCTGCGTTGTCCTCGTCCCGGTCGGTTCGCACGTCGAACCGGCTTGCGAAGAGGGACTTCGCGACCTTGAATCACGAGGCTTCGAGGTGCGTCGCGTGCGCGGCTATTCGGCCATCGATCAAGGCCGCTGCCAGATGGCGAGTGATGCCTTGGCGGACGGTTTTGAGGCGACATTTTGGATCGATACCGATATCGGATTCGAAGCGGATGACGTCGAGCGATTGCTGGCTCACGATGCACCGATCGTCGCGGCCACCTATCCGCAGAAAGGGCGGCGGGCATTGACCTGCCATGTCTTGCCGGGGACCGAGCAACTCGTGTTCGGCGAACAAGGCGGCTTGACCGAAGTCCTGTACGTGGGGACCGGGTTTCTGCTGGTCCGGCGAGAAGTCTACGAAACGATGCAGCAACGGCTGGAGCTGCCGATCTGCAACGAACGCTTCGATGGTCGTCCGCTCGTTCCCTACTTCTTGCCGATGTTGCGCGAGGACGGGGCGGGGCATTGGTATTTGGCCGAGGACTTTGCGTTCTGCGAACGAGCGCGCCGCTGCGGCTACCACATCATGCTCGATACCACCATCCGACTCCAGCACTTCGGCGGTTATGGATATAGCTGGGAAGACGCCGGCAGCGCCGTCGACCGGTACAAGACGTATCACTATCGCATCGGCAAGTAAGCATCTCGGTCGGACCGCGTGGGCCGCCAGAGTCGCCTTTCGCTCTGCGAAAGGGCGCGTTCTTTCGCGGAGCGAAAGACGACACTAATGGCCGACATATCAGGCCAGAAACCCCGGTGTACAGTCGAAGATCCGCGTGATTGATGGGGCTCCGTAAACCGCACCGCCCGTCAAAACTTCAACATTGGCCAGCGGTCTTGTTTCGCCTTTCCCGTGCGTGTGCCCGCAGAGAACGGTGAGATTGCGTACTGGATGCTGTCGCATCATCTCCAGGATCACGTCCCCCATCGCCTTGCAAGAGAAGTGTGGTAGCCAGTTGTCATCGGACAATCGTCCCTCGTGCCAACACGCCTCGCGAAGCGGCGGGACGTGTGTCACCAGGATGACGTGTTCGTATCGGGCAAGTGCCTGTGGCAAGAGCTCCCGGATGTGGGCGGCTGCTTCGTCGCCGAGTCTCTGTAACATCGGGCGGCGGTCGAGAGCATAGTGCCCCGCAAGTTCCGCGATGAGTGCATAATCACTCAAGAACACGTTGGAGCCAAGATAGTCGCCTAGGCGAGCATCGGCCCAGCCATCGTGACCGATCAAGCCCAAGTGAGGCGTCAGTTCGACGGGCTGTTTCTGCTGTGTGAGATAGCAGAGTTTGGCTTGACCTTCACAGAACTGGCCGATTTCTTCGCGTACGACCGGGACCGACCCGTGATAGAAATCGTGATTGCCGAGCACGAAATAGACGGGACATATCAGTCGCGCCGCGAATCGCGACAGGTAACGCTCGACGTTCTGCGACTCGCCGATATCGCCGCTGATCAGAACGGCATCGGGCGCGGCGGCATCCACCTCGTCAAGCAACCGCTCGACGAGTGCCGACTCGACGAAGTTCAGATGGATATCGGTCAGCCAAACGACTCGTGTCATACGTTCGAGTACTCGACGCCAGCTTGAATGGTGGGCGGAGCCCACCCTACGTGATGGATGCCAGCTCTTGGCCCGTTACCACTTGATCACCCACGGCGACTTCAACTTCCGCAATCGTTCCGCCGACAGGTGCGCTGATGTGGACTTCCATCTTCATGGCTTCGATGACCAACACCGCATCGCCTGCGGCAACGGAATCACCAGCGTTGGCCAGGACCCGCAACACTACGCCCGGCATCTCGGCGGTCACCAATGTCTTCTTGCCGCTCGGCGCGACCGCCTTCGAGGCGGAGGCCGCTTCGCTGTCCGCTCGAATTCCGACGTTGTAAACCTTGCCGTTGACAACCGCGTGATCGCCGTCGAACGCCATGCGGTAGTCCTTGCCGTTGACGGAAACCACATAGCGGCCAGCGTCCCCTGCCGTGGCCGGCGGTGCGGGCTGTTCCTGCTCGGCCTTGCGGACGCCGACCGTCGCCTCGCCCTTCAGAAACGCCAGTCCCTTGTCCTTGCAAGCGGCGACGATGAAGATGTTTTCATCGGTTACCGGCAGCCCGTTTTCCTGGAGCGATTTCTTCGCGGGCTCGATGCCCTTGTTCGGATCTTCGTCGTTCATCTCCAACGGTGGCCGCGTCGTCGGCTCCAGGCCAAGTTGTTCGGACGCGATCTTGACGACCTCGTCATCGGGCTTCACCGGTGTCTTGCCGAAGTAGCCAAGGACCATCTTGCCGTAGGGTTCGGCGATCTTCTTCCAGGGCCCGAACATGACATTGTTCAACGCCTGCTGCACGTAGAACTGCGACACGGGCGTCACGGAGGTGCCGTATCCCCCGCGGCGGACGACGTCGCCCATCGCTTTGATCAGATCCGGGTATTTGTCCATGATGCCGTTGTCACGCATCATCTGCGTGTTCGCGGTCAGCGCGCCGCCCGGCATCGGGCTCCAGGGAATCAACGGCTCGACGGTCGTGGCTTCGGGCGGCAAGAAGTAATCCTTCATGCAATCCTTGAAGACTTCTTCGGCTTCGCGAACTTTCTCGATATCCACATCGAGCGTGTACTGCGAACCGCGTAGCGCGTGCCACATGACAAGCACGTCCGGTTGGCACGTGCCGCCCGAACAAGGAGCGAGCGAGAGGTCGATCGCGTCGGCTCCCGCATCCAAAGCGGCTTTATAGGCCAAGACGGACGTTCCCGCGGTTTCATGCGTGTGGAAATGGATGAAGGCGTCGCTCGGCAGCATCTTGCGCGCCCGCTTGATCGTCTCGTAAACCGTCGACGGGACCGAAGTTCCCGATGCGTCCTTGAAGCAAACCGCGTCGAAAGGAATTTCTGCGTCCAGGATCTTCCGGAGCGTGGCTTCGTAGAAGTCAGGATTGTGTGCGCCTTCGCAACCGGGCGGCAACTCCATCAGCGTGACGCACACCTGATGCTTCAGTCCCGCATCAACGATGCATTGTCCGCTGTAGATCAAGTTGTCGACGTCGTTTAACGCATCGAAGTTGCGGATGGTCGTCATGCCATGCTTCTTGAACAACCGGGCGTGCAGTTTGACGATGTCACTCGACTGCGACTCCAGCCCGACAACATTCACACCGCGGGCCAGCGTTTGCAGATTCGCGTCGGGACCAGCCGTCGCGCGAAAGGCATCCATCATGTCGAACGCGTCTTCGTTGCAATAGAAGTACAACGACTGGAACCGCGCCCCGCCACCAGCTTCGAAGTATTGAATGCCCGCGTCGCGAGCCGCTTCCAACGCGGGAAGGAAATCCTTCGTAAAGACACGCGCCCCGTAGACGGATTGGAAACCGTCCCGGAACGCCGTACACATGAATTTGACGGGTTTGGCCATCTCGCCTCTCACTCGACCAACACAGACCACAACACTCCCGCAGCGACGGCGGAACCGATCACTCCGGCAACGTTGGGTGCCATGGCATGCATCAGGAGAAAATTGTGGGGGTCTTCTTGTTGTCCAACCATTTGAACGACGCGCGCCGAATCAGGTACCGCGGACACGCCGGCAGCGCCAATCAGCGGGTTGATCTTGTCGGTCAGGAACAGGTTCATCAGCTTGGCGAACAAGACACCCGCCGCCGTGGCAACCGCGAACGAGGCGGCACCAAGACCGAAGATCAGCAGCGAGCTGGGCGTTAGAAAGGTCTGCGCCTTGGTACTTGCTCCGACTGCAAATCCGAGCAGCATCGTCACAATGTCGATCAACGAATTCCTGGCCGTGTTGGCAAGTCGCTCGGTGACTCCGCTTTCCTTGAGCAAGTTGCCAAAGAACAACATGCCCAACAGCACCATCGCTCCCGGTGCGATCATGGCACAGATCAGAAACGCCACGATCGGGAACAAGATTCGTTCTCGCTTGCTGACATGACGCGGCGGCTTCATGCGAATCAGCCGCTCTTCGCGAGTTGTCAGCAGCCTCATGATCGGCGGCTGAATCACCGGGACCAAGGCCATATACGAGTAAGCCGCGATCGCGATCGGGCCTAACAAATGTTCGGCCAACTTCGACGCCAGAAAGATCGCGGTCGGACCATCCGCTCCGCCGATGATTCCGATCGCACCTGCTTCCGCGGGTGTGAAGCCCATCCACAAGGCACCCAAGAATGTTGCAAAGACACCGAACTGAGCCGCCGCGCCCAGCAGCACGAGCTTCGGATTGGAGAGCATCGTCGAGAAGTCGGTCATCGCCCCGATCCCCAAGAAAATCAGGGGCGGAAAGATGCCGTAGCGGACACCAAAGTAGATATAAGCGAGCACGCTGCCCGAGTTGTACTTCACTTGTTCGCCGGCAGACGCCAGCGGTTCCGTGACGACTTCTCCGTCGGCAACGACGATGCCGCCCGCGTCGTAAACACCCAACGACATCTCGGGCAAGTAGGGGATATTACCGACGATCATGCCGAACCCGATCGGCAACAACAGCAGCGGCTCGTAGTCCTTGATGATCGCCAACGCGATAAACACGAGCCCCACGACGATCATGATCGCGTTGCCGGGCTCCATCAAACCGAAGCCCGTCGTCTGCAAAAACTTCAGCAGGATGTCCATGCAAAGTTGGTCGTTTAAGGGATGGTTCCGGCCTACTTACAAGTCCTTCGACTTCGTGTACATCGCGAAGCCGATAGCCACGGCAATCGTCTCGTCGTCATTCGAAGGCTTGGTTGCCGGTGCTGCGTGATGTTCCTGTTCCGGTGGGAGGAAGCCCTCGAGGGCGGCGAGCACTTTGGGCATCGCCCCGATTGCCAGCGTGATCAGGGCCAGCGAAGTGAACACGATTGCCAGCCCCGTTATCGCCACTCCGAAACCATCGCCGTCGAGGATGTTCTGGAATCTGAATGTTAGTTCACCAAGCATGTTTGCCGAGTCTCGCAGCGGTCCTTGCTCCGCAGACCAAGGCCGAAAACGCCAATTTGAACGTGTGCAGGAAACCCGCCTAGATTAACGGTGGTCGGACAACGTGTCGAGGGTGCCAGCACACCAATTGAGGGAGCGTTGTCAGCGAGTTTTCGCTTTCGTTGCGGGCGGCTTTCGATAGCTCGGCCATTCGATCCGCTGCGACTCGTAGCGAGGCCATTCCCAAGCGGGCCAGACGGGACTCTCGGCTTGCACCTCGGCGTACACAACGCGCAGTTGTTCCGCGAGCTGTTCCAGTTTCTCAGGCTCTTGACCTGCCAGGTTCTTCGTTTCACTAAGATCTTCGCGCAAGTTGTATAGCTCGAACTCTGCCAGCTTCGCCGTCTTCAAGGCTCGCATCTCTTCTTCAAGGATGTCAGCACTTGGCTTCAGTGGCGGGGCATCCAAGCTGGCCAAGATCTTCCAGTCACCGACCCGCATCACAACTTTCGGTGTACTCGACGCTCGAACGAGGTGCCAATAGAGCGGCCGCGGCCGCTCAATGGCTCGCTGATTCAAGACCGGCAAAAAACTAGCCCCGTCGAGCACGCGATCCGTCGGCGGATTAATGCCGGCGATCTCGCAAAGCGTCGGTAGCAGATCAACACCGCTGACTGGTTCGTCGCTGACTTGCCCCGCCTGTGTATGGCCCGGCCAACGCACGATTCCCGGCACGCGGATACCGCCTTCGTAGAGATGGCCCTTCTTCTCCCGAAACGGGCCGGGCGAACCGTGCGGGTGGATGCCGGTGATGGCTGGTCCATTGTCGCTCGTAAACAGGACGAACGTGTTTTCCCGCAATTCGAGATCGTCGATCGTCCGCAACAGCCTTCCGCATGCGTCGTCCATCTGGGTGATGTTGCCGTGGTGCGCCGAGTAGCTTGGATCGTCCGACGGATAGAGATCGGTGTACTGCTTATCGCTCGCAATCGGTTCGTGAGGCTCGTGATAGCAGACATACATGAAGAACGGTTTCGACTTGTCTCGCACGTCTTTTAACCAATGGACTGCCTCGTCAGTGACGAGCGGACCGGCGTAGCCTTCCAACGGTCCGACGGACTTGCCATTGCGGACGAAGTTGTTTGGATTGCGGTGATTCGGCAGTGCGTTGTTCTGCGTCGAGAACCAATAATTGAAACCGTGATCCCATGGTTGCGGTTGGCTCGGCAAGTTAAAGTCGCCGTTGAGATGCCACTTTCCAAAGTGCCCCGTGTCGTAGCCGGCGTTTCGCAACAGAGTCGCCACCGTGATCTCTTGCCGCCGCACGTGGACCGGTGAGAACATGGGAATCCAGTTATGCACGCCGACACGAGTCGGTGTCCGCCCCGTCATGAGTCCTGTGCGTGCCGGTGAACAGTTCGCGGCCGCCGCATAGCAACTCGTCAACCGCAACCCTTCTCGCGCGAGCCGGTCGATGTTGGGCGTCTTCAGTTCCGCGTCGCCGTAACAAGCCAGATCGCCATAGCCGAGATCATCACACAGCACGACCAGGATGTTCGGGCGATCGTTGCCTCGCACGGGACCAGCCGATGCGACAATTGCGGCCGGAACGATCCAGAGGCAAAACAGGAAGGCGAGAAAACTGCGACGAAACATAACGCAACTCACGTAGGCTGAACCAAGGATTGGGCAGGGAAGTCGGTGCGACGTTTCTCAATGGTCACTGATGGGATCGTATCGATCAAGCGGATAATCCCGAATTCTAGATATCCGCGGGGCGTGGCACTGACGGCGGACAGCGATGACCTATCCTTTCTTAGGTGGCGATCCCGGTTCGACGAATTAGAGAGCGACACATCATGTCCGAATGCCCTTACACCGTCCTCACCGATCTGAGGCAATTCACACGATTCGGAAGAGAGTTTGGTGCCGAGGAGGTCGTGATTTGGACGAGCCCAGGAGAAGAGAAACTCGCTTACGTTCACGACGAATCTTTAGGTGGTCTCGGCCTGTATCTCGATGAAGTGCAAGGGCTGGAAAACGGTTCCGAAGTTGACATGGTCTATACGGGCCAGCTGTTACGAGGGTGTGTCCGGCACATCGAGCCACACGCCGAGGGCGGTTATGTTGTTGGATTCGAATGTCACGAGATAAGCGGCAGTGCAGCTAAACGTGACGATCCAGGCACCTGATTCGCGCGCCCCGATCTTATCGGTCCAAGCCCGTTCGCACGAATGACTCGGCTTCGTCGTAGTTCATCTCCACGAAATAGCTGATCCGGCCGCGATCCCGCTCCAAAGCCGCCCGCTTCTGCGCGTCGGCTTCGGCGGCGATCTTGCGGTTCAGTTCTTCAAGCATCTCGCGAACCGCGAAGTAACCGACGCGGTAGGCTTCCTTGGCGGGGTCGCCACGATCGGAGATCGCTTGCCGAAGACCTTGCAGGTCGCTCGGGGAGAGCCCGCGCTTGACGAGTTCGGCGAACGCCGTCACGCGACCAGCGAATTCGAGCGCGTGATTCGCATAGCGTTGCTCGTCGGCGTCACCAGCACTCGGCAAGTGCCTGGCCAGTTGTTCGAGCTGCATCAGTCCGTCCTTGTAGTCGCTCTCCCAAAATGATTTCCACGCCAGCGCGTGATACGCCACGCAGGCGTCGGGATGATGCAGGCGAGCTTCGTTGAGAGCTTGCAAGGCGGCTCGTGTGCGGTTCCCTTTCATCAGCACGAGGCCGTACGCGAGGTCGGCGTCCGGCTGGCCAGCCGCCAGTTGCTTGGCGCGGCTGAAGTCGAGCGGCAGTTGATCGTCGATCCGGCCTTGGAGACTAGCTAACACGCGAATGACGGCGGCCTTGGCTTCCGGCGATAATCGCGGAGGCGTCGCATCGGGCAGAAACAGTTTCGGAGTTTGCGGCGAGTTGGCGGCGAGTTCGCTGACTCTCCGATCGACAAAACTGAACAGCTCGTTGGCGTCGATGCGGTGATCGTGATTGATATCCGCCTCGCCCGCCAGCGCGGCCTCCACGCCGACCGAAAACGCACCGCGGCCTCGATCGTCGAGCTTAACCGCCGGCTGCGCTCGATCCGAGCTGGCGAGCACGATCGCCGATGTCGAAACAGCACGCCGCGGAGTCTCTTTGAGCGACTCGGCAAGCTCGACAGCGGAGGCTAGCTCGATTGGCTTTTCGGCAGTAGACGCTGGCCCCGCGTCCAACAGAACGATCTTCTCGATGGCGGGACATTGTTCAACTTGTTCGATCAGCCATCGCAAGGCCAACCCGGTCGAATCGACTCGTCGCACATCGAAACCTTGCGGCACGAGATATCCCACTCGCTGGTCATTGATAAAGCCGTGTCCAAGGTAATAAACCAACAACTGACTGCCGGCAGGGACTCGCGCCAGGAAGCGGCTGATCGCGCCTTCCAAGGCCAGCCGCGTCGAGTCCTGTTCGTGGAGCAGTTGCGCCTCCGGGACGCGATAGTGCGTACGCAGCGTGTCGCTCAAGGCCGTACTATCGGCCTCGCTGTAGCGGATCGGCGGCAGATCCGGGTTGTCGTAGGTTTCGTAGTTGATCACGATCGCCCACGTCCTGGGATCGGGTTGCGGCACGATCGCCACTTGAGCCGCCTCGCGGTTCGCGGGGTCCGGCGACTTGCGCTGCACGGTCACCCGGTCGCCGGCCCGGAGGAAGTACAGGTTCACCGGCCCGCTATCGATCAACAACGGACAGCCGGCGCCTAGCACGAACTTGGCCGTGTCGTTGCGTTCGTCCCGAGTCACTGCAAACGAACGCTCGCCGTAATCGACACTCGTGACGACGCCCGACTCGGTAATGTCGCGAAACGCTTCGATACGATGAACCGCGACGTCATATTCGATCGTGACGCGATCCGCGGCCCGCAAGTCGAACGCCGAAAGCGGACGTGCGTCTTGGTGAGTCGCTCCGTTGAGCAAGACGGTGCAGTTGCGGGCGACTGCGAGTATCTTTTCGGCACCTTTGGATTGCGTGTTGGCTGCGTCCGCTTGCACGGCCACCTCGGCATCGTCGGCGCGGACGAGCGTGCCGGACAACGAAAGCGTCCGCAGCGCTGCAACGCGAACGGCCATCCGAGTGTCGTCTTGAGACGCTCGATGCTCGACCGTCAGGCGGTCGTCCGGCCGTAGCAACGGGAGACGGGCTGTTTTTTCGTTCAGCGTGTACTTCGTGATATCGTTCGTATGAACGGTCAGCTCCGCGCCGCCCGTCGTCTCGATTGTCAGCAACGAGGCGGACGAATCTACCGAGCGAAGCACTCCGCCGATCGTCGTCGCCAGCTCGCGAGTCGCGTAGATTTCCTTGAACTGCCCCGCTCCACCGGTCAGATAATCGATATGCACACGATCTTCTTTCAGGAAGTCCGCGAGTACGGCCCGCTCGCCGTTGACAAACAATCGATCGACATTCGGATCGACGACGATGCCTAGCGCGCTGCCGCCGCCTGCCGGAGCGATGAAGAACTGGCTTCGCTCGGGATCGAGTTCGACGATTTGACCGTCGGCCGGTTGCAAGACAATCGCTTTCTGCTGCGGTGGCTTTGCTGGTTCACGATTCGGAAAGAAGAGCATCGCCACGCACAGGATGACGCTGCAGGACGCGGCGGCGATTGCCAGAGATCGCTTGCGCCGCGCCAAAGTTGCTTCACGTTCGGCCTTCTCTTCCGCATCCGGGTCGACCGCCGCGAGCGGCGATTCGCCGCCCTTGCTCAGATCCGCCAGCACTTCGCTCGCCGTTCGATACCGCCTCGCGGGGTCCTTCTCGCACAGACGTTGAATGATATGAGCCAGATCCGGCGGCACGCCGTCAAGCGTCCGGGAGATTTCGGGCAAGCGGCGGTCAGGTGCCGAGTGCCACATCATCCAGGCAATCTGCTGGTCGCGGCCATACATGTTCAGGCCGGGGAACAAGGTCTCGAAGTGGTCTCCGCACATCAGCGCGAACGCCGTGAAGCCTAGCGAATACAAATCGCTGTGTGATCCAACCGCGCCGAACTGATCGGAGACGACCTCGGGTGCCATGTACTTGGTGGTTCCCTTGACGACGCTTCCGTCATCACCGACCAGACGGCGTGCGATGCCAAAGTCGCCGAGTTTCACCCGCGCGTTGCGATCGACAAGCAGATTGCTTGGCTTCACATCGCCATGAATGATGCCATGCTCGTGCATGAACTTGAGGCCGTGCAGCGTGTAGTTCAGAGCCAGCCGCAAATCCTTGATGTCGATTCCGCGGCCGCCGAGCAGTTGCGGCAGGCTTCCCTGGGCGAGTTCCAGGATCAACCAGCCGCGCTCGCGGACCACGTCGTAGATGGTCATGATGTTGGGATGTTCGAGCGACGCCAGGAGCTGCGCCTCTTGCCAGTACCGGTCAAGTTGGCTTGGATCGTCCAAATACTGCTGGTGGATCTGCTTGATCGCCACCTCGCGGCCGAGTTCGTGGTCGCGGCCGCGATACACGGTGGCGAAGTCTCCCTTCGCGATCGGTTCCGTGATTTGATATCGATCAGAAGGATTCATGAAACTTAACGCAGCAAGGTTCTGAGAAGTGAATCGAGGTGTTCGTCGCTCGGCGGCAGCGGCGCGCTTACCCGGCCCGTGACGCCCGTATAAGCGTTCTTGTTCTCCTCGCGAAGCATCTTCAAGACCTGCTTATAGAACTTCCGCTCTTGATCATAGTCGCCCTTGTGATGCGATTGCAACGCAGCGGCGAGGTAGTCCTGATAGGGCTCGCGAAGCGGATTCCCTTTGACGTAGTGGGCCTCGATTTGGAGCCGAGCGTCCTTCTTGCTGTCGGGCTCGGCGTAGTAGGACGTCGTATCAAGCAACAGCATCGACAACGAAGCGAGCAAACTGAAACACAGCACACCGACTAAGAGCAGCGGACTGGACTTCTGTCCGTCGGCATCCAACGCGGCGTTGGATTTCCCCTCGGTCAGCACCAGCATCGGCAATTGGCCATCTTGGCCCAGCTCGATTGCCGTCTCGGTTGATTCGCCCGCGATAAACCTCGCCGGCTGAGCGGCGCGCGGCGCGACGGCCGCGGGCGCCGCCGGCTGTTTCGGACGAGTCTGTTGTTTCGCAGGTTCGGGCGGCGCGGCAGCTGGCTTCGGTGCGGGTGCCTTGCCCGGAGGATAGTACGCATCCGTCGAAGGCAGCGCCCGCTCCGATCGTTTGGCAATGGCGGGTGGTTCTGCCTTGGAGTCCTCCGGAGTTTGAGACACGGGGCGTGCGCTGGAGGGCGGCGGAGGGGGAACCGCTCGCTTGCCGTGGCTTGGATCGGAAATCGGGAACTGCGCATTGCAACCCGGACAGGCCGCGACTTGGCCGATCAACTCGTCGGGCGCGACAAGCTCTTGTCCACAGGTTGGGCAATGAACAGCGACTGGCATTGGATTGACGGAACCTCTCTAAAAATCGACGCCAAACATCAAGTAGTTCAAGGCGAACGGTCCCAGGATAATCAATACGGCCGCTGCCATCACGAGCACGCCCGGCAGCAACATGTTCACGCTCGCTTCGCCTGCCAGCGTCTCGGCCCGTTGGCTTCGCTTGACCCGCAAGAGATCGGCCTGTGTCCGGAAGATATGCGACAACGGCGTCCCCAGTTCCTCGCTCTGGATGATCGAGCCGATGATGGCGCCGATTTCTTCATCGTTCAACCGCTTTCGCACGTTGTCAAAAGCTTCCGTCCGCGCCTTCCCCATGTTCATGTCCGTCAGCACGCGCCCGAACTCGACCGATACCGGATGTCCCTCGAACTCCCGCACGGCTTGCTTCAGCGAGTCCAAGAAGCTGGCTCCGGCTTCCATCAGCAGGGTGAGCAGATCAAGGAAAAACGGCAGACGACGCTTGATGATCACAAGACGCTGTTGTGCTTGTTTCGCGAGACGCCGGCGAAGCAACCAGCCCGTGATTCCCGTCAGCATTAGCGCCGTGACAGTGCCCGCCATCCCCATGTAGCTGATGCAGGCAAAGAAGTAGGCGGGGGCCATCAGCAGCGCCAGCAGTTCGCAACGGGCAAGATACTCTTCCGGCAGCCAGAAGCGAGGCAGACCAGCCGCCTGGATTTGACGGTGGACCTCCGGCAAGGATGTTGAAAACGCGGCGCGGTTGAGTTTTGCGAAGAGACGAATCAATGGCTGAAACAAGCGGTAGACCGGGTCCATTTGCCGGAGCTTGTTAATCCGGCTGATGTCGTAGCGCCACTCCGCGTCCTGTTCGAGGTCTTCGGTCGTGAGCGCGGCAACGATCCACCAGACGCTCATGGCGACGAAAGCTCCGACCACAACGGTTCCCGCGACAGCGATCGATTCGGTTTCGGCAAGCAGCAAGATCATGTCAGATATCCGTGTTGAGGATCTTTAACGCCCACAGATAGGCCACCAAGTTCAACACGAGCGACACGGACAGAATCAGTTGTCCCGGCAACGTCGTGAACAGCCGCTCGGTATTCACGGGATCAACAAACGCATAGACGAACAAGAGCAACGCGGGCACAATCGCCATGTAAACGGCCGACTTGCGGGCCTGAGCCGTCTCGGAAACCACTTTTCGTTCCAGCCGTTGCAATTCGACAACCGAGTGCGAGATCCGCTCCACCGTCTCGTTCAACCGGCCGCCGCTCTCCCGGCTTGCCAACAAAGCTGCCGCGAAGAGGACGAAGTTTTCGCTTTTCAATCGCTCCTTGGCCTCGGTTAGCGTCCGTTCAAGCGGCTTGCCGAGTTTGTACTCGCCGACGATCTGGTGAAACTCCTGGCTGATGGGCTTGGGACATTCGAACGCCAACAGCTCCATCGACTGCGGAATGGAGAGGCCCGCGCGAATCGCGCTGGAAAACATCACCATCGCATCCGCCAGTTGATCCTCGATTTTCTGTCTCCGAGCCTGCGCCGCTCGTCGCACGACGTACCACGGGCCGGCGCACATAATGACCGCCACCGGAACGGCAAGCGCCACGGCATCGAGCCCAATCCACAACACCAGGAAAACCGTTGCCACAATACCAAGCCACGTATTCACCCACCGACGAATATGTTTCGACTTGAATCGCAGCCCACGCAGCCGCTCTCGCAAATCCGCTTCAACGAAGTCAATCGCCGCCGAGTAGTTTTCCAGGTTTGCATACGCGATCCCCGCGACACACAGTCCAGTGATCGAGCTGAGGAGGATGGCGTTCATGTTGCGAGGATGTCGAGTGCAATTCGTTCGAGAGCGTCGAGTTCGTTCGTGCGGCTCCCCATCCGGCTCGTCCGGATGGAAGCAAAGATTGTTGAGTTAGTTAGTCGTATTCCTGTCATTCCTCACGGCCCCATCCAGCTCGTCTGGATGGTGAGAAAGATTCGACTGCGATAGCCTCCGAACCGCGTCCATGTTGTATTCTCCAAAACTCCCCACATAAAACCCATCGGCCCAAAGTCGAGAATTCCCGACCGCATACGCCAGATTGTTCTGAAAGCACCGACCAATCTCTGCCGGAGAATGTTCGATATTCCCTCGCAGCGCGACGTGCAAATGGTCCGGCATTAATGACAGCGAAGAAATCGCATAACCTTTCTTCTCCGCGATCTTGTCGCATGTGTCGCGCAAAACGCACAATTGATTGACGTCCGCGATGCGATGCCGCGCCTGCGTGACTAATACGACGTGGAGGTTGTACCAATAGCGGCCGCGAGCTGACGCCGTCGGCACCACCAGGTCGACATTCGAGTTAACAACGGTGTAAGACTTCAGTTTCTGCTCAAAGCCCGTATCCACGAATCGTTCGCGGCTCACCTGTTCCCGGATATACTTCTCGACATCAACTCGACGATTCTCGCCGAGCGACCTCACCGCGAGCTTTCTGCTAAATGGCAGTGACAACTTCGCTTGGCGAATGGCGTGGTCGAGCCGGCCTTTCACGCGTTGAGCAAGCATGGCGGGCGAGACGGTTGGCGAGCTGCTCAACGTCAGTTGTACGAGTTCCGGCGTCCAACGATGTTCCAAGAGACGCAGGCCATCTTTCGCGAAGCCGTCGGCCAACGTCTCCAACAATGACGTTGGGCAGGTTGCAAAGCTTCCACCCGCGGGCCAGCCGGTCCAGGAGTAGCGCAGATGGTAAGCCGGATTGGCATTGTCGATGTCGTACAGCGGTTGTGGAGTCGCCGTCATTGAATCTCATTCACCATCCACACGAGGCGGATGGGGTCTTTCTTGATGAGGTGTCTCGTGCTAACTCGTTAATCTTTGCTTCCATCCGGGCGAGCCGGATGGGGGCAATGCGTTGTCGTGAGGACTTCTGACGTTTTCAAAACTCCGAAAGTCTACCCGGTTCAAGGTCTGTTCACTTCCCATACAGAAACTCAATCTCCAACAGGTTCTTCTCCACCAGAGAATCGGCGAACGACGGCATGTATCCCGTGGGGCGAAGGGCGAGGCCGTCGCGGCGATTGAAGATGTCCGTGATCATAACATCCGTCGTGTGCGGGTGGACGCCGGTGACTTCCGACACTTGGCTGACCACGCGCTTGCCCGTCGGCAGCCGGTCGATGTGGACAATGATGTCGATCGCCGACGCAATTTGCCGATGAATCGAGCTGATCGGCAACTCGGCACCCATCAGCATCAGCAGCTCCAGCCGCTCGATAACCTCTTCGGCGCTGTTGGCGTGGACGGTGGTCATGGAACCGGCGTGTCCGGTGTTCATGGCTTGCACCATGTCCAGCGCCTCGCCGCCTCGACATTCACCGACGACGATCCGATCGGGCCTCATCCGCAACGCGTTGCGGACCAAGTCTCGAATCAGGTACGCCCCGACGCCTTCGACATTCGCGGGCTTGCTCTCCAAGGACACCACGTGTTCCTGGTGCAAACGCAACTCACAAGTATCCTCGATCGTGACAACCCGTTCTTTGTAAGGAATGAAGCTGCTGAGCACGTTCAACATCGTTGTCTTGCCCGAGCCGGTCCCGCCGCTGATCAGGATACTCCGGTGATCGATCACACACGCCCGGATGAACGTCGCGGCGGCCTTCGTGATGCTCTTAAAGTCGATCAGGTCATCCATCTTCAAACGCTGGATCGGAAACTTGCGGATCGTCAGGCACGGCCCGAACACGGCCAGCGGCGGGATGATCGCGTTCACGCGCGAGCCGTCCGGCAACCGGGCATCGACCAGCGGCTGGCTCTTGTCGATGCGGCGTCCAACCTGCGCGACGATGCGTTCGATGATCGACTCCGTCACTTTCTCGGAGATAAAGCGACGTCCCGATTTCTCGATCACGCCGTCTCGTTCGACGTAGATCTGGTCGCTGCGGACCACCATCACCTCCGAGATCGTCGGAGCGCGAAGCAGGTCTTGCAGCGGGCCGAAACCGAAGACGATGTCCTTCAAGTCCTTCTTCAGCGTGCGAAGGACAATGTACTTGCGAAGCTCTTGATGCAGGTGCGGGCGCAGATGGTGGAAGACATCGTTGAAATTGCCTTCGACACAGTGAATCTTGCTGCTGATGTCCGGCAATCCTTCCAACTTGAGCTTCTCGCGGGAGAATTGCAGCAGACTGTGCAGTTCGGTTTCACGCTCGGGCACGAGCGTCGCCGGGACGTCGAACTCGTTCGTCGTCAACACCGCCAGATCGAAGATCTCCTCGTCGCCGGTCTCCATGATCAGTTGGTTGATCGCATGATCGCGCAGACTGAGGCCCGTGATCTCCTCGATCAAGGCATCGTTTTCGCCGCCGAAAACATTCAGCTCGCGGCAGACGTCTTCGATATTGTTTTCCAGCAGGAGAATATTGTCCGTGTTGTCGCCGCGAGCTGTTTCCATGTCGTACAGATCGAGACGTTCGAGCAGCTTCTGGTGAATCCGCAGCTCGAGATCGGCCACGATGGAGCGCAGATGAGCCTCCAGTTCGGCGCGGCCGATCGCCGTGACCTGATCCGTGTCGAAGCTGAGCGTGTACGGCCAGATGCGGACCTTGACCGAAGGCTCGAACGTGACCCGCTCGCCTCCCAACACTTCGGTCTCGCCGACGACGCAGCTGTTGACGCCGACATTCTCGAGTTCCAGTTGTCCGTCGCCATTGGCTCGCCGCACGACGGCATGACGACGAGAAACTAACGGACTTCGCAAGACGACATCATTCGACGCGTCGCGCCCGATATGCAGTTCCTCGGCGTCCAGTTCGACGACCGAGCGGCGGCTTTCGTTGACTTTGTTGAACCAGATTTTCATGGGCGAGAGTGTCGTGGTTCGCAGTTTCTCCAGGAAGCCCGCGAACGAATGTCCTTTCGCGGAGCGAAAGGCGACATTCCTTAATTACTCGAATGCAAAATGATGCCAATGTTCCGGTAGTCGCTTGTGGCTAAGCGATCCCGCAATCTCTTTGCCCGTTCGACTTCTTCGGGCTTGGTAATATCGACGACAATGCCAATCTGGCGTTCCTGAAGCGGGGCGCGGCGCGACGCTTTCATTACATCCAACGTCCCCAGACGATCGCCGAGCGACTTCACGCGGAACGGACCGATCTCTTCGGTAGGCCCGACGACCGCGTCGGCAACGCTTTCCGCAACGTCCTCCGCCGGCGCGTTGCTGCCCAGCCGTGTTGGCTGGCTCGCGTAAACGGGCACAATGAAGGTGATTCGATCACCGGGATTGACGAGCGAAGGCACGAACGAGCGGCTGTCGACGGGCACCCAGAACATCTCTTCGTTGTCGTCCAGCTTCAACTCGGCAGGCGGCGTGCGATGATCGGCTCGGAAGACCAATTCGCCTCCTTCGTAGTCACGCGTCGCGGGCGAGCCTTCGAGCGTCGCGCGATCGTCGTACAAATACACGAAGTCCTGAAGATTCTTGGCGTGACGCTCGGGGATCCTGACTTCGACAAAGTGCCGTCCAGCGAGCGGCTGCCCCGGCGCGACGGAGACTCCTTCGGCGATCCCGAGGAACGAAACGCTGGCAACGTCCCGTGTCTTGTTTTCCAGGTAGAGCCAATTCAAGACGCCGCCGAGCAATCCCAAAAAAACCGCGAAGATCAATCCGTAAGCACCCTTCATCAGTCGTCTCTCTATTGGTAAGGTCGGCTGTGCCCACCATCGGCCTTGGTGGGCACGGCCCACCCTGCAAAGTCTTCAATCCCCAAGCCTGTGGTTGGGTGATGTGATGACGAGGCTGCGGATGGTTTCTTCACCGTCGAGGTGAATTACGACATCCACCACTTCATCCCCGGCACTAACAAACCGGCGTCTCCAACTTCCAAAATCGACTTGCCAATCGTTGCCGCGCCGGGGCGATGCCGCGGCGAATAGCTCGTCATAAAACCTGGTCCAACTTTCCACCGTTCCGATTCCCGCGTATCCGACCATGTTGCCGCCGCGATCGGTTCGTAAGGATAGGGTTCGCCGCCCGCCAGGGGGCGCGGGCCGGATCAATCTCTCGGGCGTCGTTTCAGCAGTCGCGTCAGACGAGTACGTGAAGAGTGTCCACTCGGATTGCGGTTCCCCCGCGGGTGTCGCCTCGGGAACGGCAAGTCCCCAGGATACCACGCGCCGATCCGGCGTCGCAACGTGCGGATCGGAACTTCGCACACCGAGAACCATCGGCAGCGGGACTTCGATTTGGTAGATCGACCAGCGGTTCGCTTGTTCTTCAACCGGCACGAGCCTGTTCGCGGCGTCCAGCATCCGTTGTTCGGCAGGTCCGAAATCGCGTGCCAGCGGCTCCGACGAATCGATGGCTTTGCGGCTGGCAGCTCGAAGTTGCTCCAGAACTTTCGTCACATCGCCAACGAATTCTTGACGGTTCAAAACGAAAGGACAGTCACCGAACTCCAGCAATTGACGAGCAGCAGTTGCGGGCGGAACGTGATCGCCGACGACGGCAGCGAGCGGCGAAACGTCGTTCGCGGACGAATCGCCGCGCCACCACGAGACGACTTCGCGACCAAACGCGATCCCCACGATCACGATCACACCCGTCACCAGCAAGTTCGTGGCGAGATTACCGATTCGCTTGGCGATCGACGGGAAACCCGCTGCGTTGGCGAGAGCTTTGCGGTCGTGCGCTGGTGTTTGCTGAGGCTTGCGAGTCATGCGGAATCCGGCCTTTGCTCATCACGGAAGCACTGCACCGGCGTTAGCCCGCAAGTCGTCCTCGATCTGAGGAAGTCGAGCCTCATACTCTTCGAGCTGGGCGATCTTTGGCAGGATGATCGCGATTTCGGCTTGCAGCGCGGCAATCTCGGCGAGTATCTCAGCTTGCCTTTGGGGTGTCGGAGGCGGCGTGCCATTCAATTCGTCTTGCAACTCCTGGATGCGATCGGTCATCCGTTGGACGGCCGCTCGGTACATCCCGAGGAAGTAGTTCGTCATCGTCCGCGGCAGGAGGCTGATCGCGCCCAGACGGATATCGCCGTCGGCCTCGCGAATGTCGACCAACCGTTCTACCTGGCGATCGTAAACGACTTGCGGATCAAGCTCGCACATCCGGCCGACTCGCGGATGAAAATCGACGTATCCACCGGTGTACCTGAGGATGTCCGCATCACGATCGAGGACCGCAAGATCCGCAAAGTGAGGAATCGACAAGACGCTTTGAATGGCCTGCGAGAAGGCTTGCGGCAGACTCGAGTCGGTCCGTGGAAACTCGTACAACGCCAGCGTCCGGCGATAGGTGTTCCAGAATCCCATTTCCGCGGAGCTCCACTTCCGATCGATCAGCGGCGTGTCGACATCGCCACTCTCGAAGCTTCCCATCCGAGGCAGCAACGGATACTGGCGGTTCACTTCCGAGACGCCTTTGACGGCTCCCTGCGTCGGATCAAGGATCGGCCGCACGACGAACCCGTTCGGCAGCGGACCGCGGACGACTGGATGATCGATGTCGGGAATGTCGAGGATGACGGGAGCCGCGTCCGGCTGCGTGGTCATCACCGCATCGTCCGGCCAATAAGGACGTGTTGGCGGAGATTCGTTCGCGCCATCGCGCGGCCACCGCGTCCGCCACACGGCATCACGCGAGATGATCTCGCTGCGGACTCGCCACGTCGCGACTGTGCCGTAGTTCATCATCAATGCCATGACGAAGAGCAAAACGGGCAGCCAGAGAACGAACTCCAGCGGCGCTAGTCCACGCCTTAGGTGTCTTCTGCCTGGCCCGCTCCCAAATACTTTGTTTAACCGCAAGCCGGAGGCGTGCGCTATCCGTGCCGGAAGCGCACGCCT